>NZ_JACAPL010000032.1:0-1049 GCF_013385735.1 Pseudomonas sp. D2002
CCGTTGCAAATACCGCTTGGCCAGCATCAGATTGGCCAACCCAAACAAACTGAACAACTGCGCCGTATTCTTTTCCAGCCCACGGTAGCGAACCTTGCGATGATTGAAGCGCACCTTGATTATCTGGAAGGGGTGCTCGACCTTGGCACGCAGTTGCGCCTTGGCATATTCAATTTTGCGCTTGACCCGATAGAGCACGCTGCCTTCGCCGTGCTGCTTGTAACTGCTTGGCCGTGCTGCAATCGACCAGATAACGTCCCGTTCAGCATGCTCCGGTCGCTTGGCCGCACCGGTGTATCCAGCGTCACCCGAAACATAGGTTTCGTCACCGTGCAGCAACTGATCAACCTGGGTGACATCCGCCACGTTAGCAGCCGTGCCTATTACGCTGTGCACCAGCCCCGACGTGGCGTCGACACCAATTTGGGCCTTCATCCCAAAGTGCCACTGATTACCTTTTTTAGCCTGATGCATCTCGGGATCACGCTTGCCTTCTCGATTCTTGACCGAGGGCGGCGCGGCGATCAGGGTAGCGTCGACGATAGTGCCTTCCTTGAGCAGCAGACCTCGGCTGGCCAGATGCTGGTTAATCGTTTCAAACAGCACTCGTGTCAGCTGATGGGTTTCCAGCAAGCGACGAAATCGCAGCAGGGTGGTGGCATCCGGTGCCGACTCACGGCCCAGGTCGATGCCGATAAAACCACGAATGGCCTGGCTGTCGTAGACGGCATCCTCGGTACCTTCATCGGAGAAACCAAAACACTGCTGCACGACATACATGCGCAGCATGCGCGACAACCCGATCGCCGGGCGCCCGCGCTTGCCTGTGGTGTCGCTATAGAATGGAGCCACTTGCGCCTCAAGTTGTGCCCAGGGCACCAACTGTTCAAGGTCAGCCAAGAAGCGGTCGCGACGAGTCTGCTTTTTCTTGCCGGTGTATTCGAGTTCGGAGAAGGTCTTCTGCACGCGCGTAACAGGCTCACGGAGAGGGGGTGGTTGAAGGTGCTCAGTGTGCCAAGGCTACGGGCTGTTGGCTATTTTTGCAGTGG
>NZ_JACAPL010000033.1:0-1428 GCF_013385735.1 Pseudomonas sp. D2002
CCGCTCTTACAGCGGCTCACTTTTTGAAGGACCAAAAAGTAAGCAAAAAGTCCTCGCCGGTATGACTCACCCACATGGGTTACAAATCAGTTCACGCACATAGGTAACAGTTTTTAACTGGCAGGGTCGATTTCGTGAGGATCTGACCATGCCCTGGAAAGAGCTGAAACCTATGGACCTCAAAGTGATGTTTGTCGCTGAATACCTGACTGGAAAACACAGCCTTAGCCAGCTATGTCGAGACTATGAAATCAGCCGAAAGACTGGCTATAAGTGGGTCGAGCGATACAAAACAGAAGGCCCCAGTGGGCTTGATGAGCGTAGTCGTCGTCGGCACCACCAGACTTATGTGGTGCCTTTGGCGGTAAAGCAGGCAATTATCGAACTTCGTTCTATAGACGAGACAATCCCTGGTCCGAAAAAAATCCAGAGTGATTTGATAAAGCGTTTTCCGGGCCAGGATCCGCCCTCGAAAACGACTATTTATAACATCCTTAAAGCGGCTGATCTGATCACGCCGCGCCCCTTGCGGCCAAGAGTTGCTGTCTATCCAAAACCGTTACGTAAGGCAGATGTGCCTAATCAGCTTTTCAGTGCTGACTACAAAGGCCAGTACCTGACAGGCGCGGGCGTATGGTGTTATCCGCTAACAATCATGGACCATGCCAGTCGCTTCTTACTTGCCTGTCAGAGCATGCCCAGCACCAATTTCAAGGAGACCCAAGAGACGTTCGAACGGGTGTTTCGCGAGTATGGTTTGCCTGAGCGCATCCGTACTGACAACGGAGTGCCGTTTGCCAGCACAGGGCGCGGAGGGCTGTCACAGTTGTCGATCTGGTGGCTACGGCTGGGTATCATTCCTGAGCGTATCGAGCCCGGTCGGCCAGACCAAAATGGCCGGCACGAGCGTATGCACCGAACACTGAAAAGCACTTTGCCCAATCCACCTGCGGTTGCTTGGGAGTCTCAGCAGAAACACTTTGATCGTTTCATACGGCACTACAATTACGAGCGAGGGCATGAAGCGCTGAGCCAGAAAACACCGGCTTCATGCTATTCACCTTCACCTCGAGCCTATCCGGAGAAACTGCCGGAGATGGGTTATGCAAGTCATATTGAGTGTTACCGGACTGACTCAAACGGGATGATTTATCGGTCAGGTCTGCGGATTTATGTGGGGCATTTACTGAAATACCAGACTATTGGAATGGAGATGCTGAGCGACGATGTGTGGGCTGTTATTTTCGGCCCAGTGATCCTCGGACAAGTGGATGCGAGGAATGCAGACAAGGACGGCTATATTTCACTCAAAGTGTTACCTATGTGAATGCACTTTTGTGTAACCCATGTGGTTGTCCCGTACACGCCCCACCACTCGGCACCTCGCCTAGGCTCGGTGTGCCCTCACTCCGGCTTGAATCCGTGGGC
>NZ_JACAPL010000034.1:0-16990 GCF_013385735.1 Pseudomonas sp. D2002
TGTTGGCTATTTTTGCAGTGGCTCCCTAGGATATCCAATAGGTGAATAGCAGCTAATGGCTGGAGCGTTGGTCGCCCCTGTCTCAGATACCCCGGCACCACCCAACGAACACAGAAGTCTCGAGAAACCCACGAGATCCGTGCTTGAGACTTTTGTAAGCGCTGAATCTGATGGGCTGCTGCCAACACGCTTGCACATCGACAATTACATCTCGTCGGGCGTGTTAAATAATTTGTTACCTGGTGTTCCAGATAATCAGAGGTTGGGTGAGTGACCACTTTGGCGCCAAGCGCACTTTGGTGGTGTGCGGCTTGATCTGGGCTGCCGCCACGGTGCTGACCGGTCTGGCAGGTGGCTTCGTTTCACTTCTGGTGGCCAGGGTGCTCCTGGGTCTTGGCGAAGGTGCGACCTTTCCAGCAGCAACTGCGGCGATGTCTCGTTGGGTAGCTGTCAACACCGGTTGAAAACTGACCCCGGTGGGTCAGTTTTGCATCGGTACTGACAGGTAGCCAAGGAGCGACGCGGCTTTGCCCAAGGCATCACACACGCCTTCGCCCGTCTAGGGAATGCGCTGGCTCCCGCAGCCACGATCGCCGTCATGGCTGCCTGCGGCTGGCGTGAGTCGTTCTATGTGTGCGCAGGCATCAGCTTTGTCTGGGTAATGCTGTGGATGCTGGTGTTCACCGAGCAACCGAAAGACCCCCCTCAGATCACCGAAGCGGAGCTGTCCAAACTGCCGCCAAGCAAACCTAAAAGCAGCCTTGTCCTGCCTTGGAGACGACTGTTCAAGCGCATGGCGCCGGTGACGATCGTGTACTTCTGCTACGGATGGACGCTATGGCTGCTGTTGAGCTGGGTGCCTATGTACTTCATGAACATGGGCATGGATCTGAAAAACACCGCGATATTTTCCTCCACCGTATTTTTTGGTGGCGTGGTGGGCGACACCCTGGGCGGCATTGTCAGTGACCGTATCTACAAGCGCACGGGCAACCTCAATAAGGCACGCAGCCTGATGGTTGCATTTTGCCTGTCACTGACACTGATCGCACTGCTTCCTCTTATGTTCACCCACGACATGTATGTGTCTCTAGCGTGCCTCGCCGTTGCGTTCTTCTTCTCCGAAATGACCATCGGGCCCATGTGGGCCATCCCGATGGATATCGCTCCTGATCATTGCGGCACTGCCAGCGGCATGATGAACACCGGCTCTGCCATGGCCGCCATCATCAGCCCGGTGGCATCCGGCCTGCTGATCGACAAGTTCGGCAATTGGGAACTGCCCTTCATGGTGAGCATTGTTCTCCTGGCGATCGGCGTAATCCTGTCATTCCGCATGAAACCGCAGAACAAGTTCCAATACACCAGCCCGCCCAAACCTCTAGCAACCCCCGCGAGCCCCGCAGCAATCACTAAATGATCCCTCTTGAGCAGCTATGGAGTAAACCATGACACTGGCTTCCCCTCCTCATCGCCTGGCACAACTGTTGGTGCAAGCCCAGCGTGAACACAGCCCTCTGACAGAGCTTGATGCAGCGCTGCAGCCGAGAGACAAACTATCGGCCTACCAAACCCAAGAAGAAATTTTCCGCCTCAACGCTTTTGAAACGGGTGGGTGGAAGATTGGTTCCAAATCTGCGACCGGCCCGGTGCAGGGTTCGCCCTTGCCGAAAAGCTGCCTGTTTGCGTCTGCAAGCACATTTGCCCGGAGCGAGCACGCCCTGGAGGACTGGAGTTGGAAATCGCCTTTCGCTTCGGGTGCGCCTTCGCCCCTCGCGAAGCGCCGTATAGCGAAGAGGAGGTGTTGGGTGGCATTCACGAGATGGCAGCAACCATTGAGATTGTGTCCAGCCGCTTCGCCGCCTTCCCAGCGGTAGATCCTCTGACACAACTCGCAGACCTGCTAAACCACGGTGCATTAGTGGTCGGTCAATTCGTGCCTTACCAAGCCGATTTCGACTTCTTGCACCCATCGCTGTCCTTCACGCTCAACGATCAAAGCATCGTCCCCTCGGTCATCGCCAATCCGGCGGGCGATCCGCGCCGGTTGCTGACCTGGCTAGTCAATCACCACACCGAGCAAGGCAAAAAGCTCAGGGAAGGATTTGTGATCACCACGGGCTCTTATACCGGCATGCATTTCGCCCAGACATCAGGCTCGGTGGAAGGCCGAATTCACGGCTTACCGGGCGTGTCATTAAAGTTGACCTGACGTTTTCTCCTCTCCCCTGCGTAGTCCAAGGCTGCGACCATCCTCTGCCCCCGCCGCACTCACAAAACGTCGGCCCAACCATGGCCGACGTTTGCCCTTAGCCCTACTCATAGTGCCCCCTCATTATTAACCCACAGGAACTATTGTAATAACCGCAACCCTATTAAATCATTTTTAGAAAGCTGGTAATTTTAACTCAGTGCAATAACCACACGAACTGCAGGGCATACATACCTGTATTTGCAATGCACGTCCGAGGGTTTCACCAGCAAACCCAGCGACAGATAAACCAAGCCTTGAGATGCACTGAGGAGAATAAGATGGATAAAGAATCAGCCGTTGATTCGCTAACTGATGTAATGGCCAAATTCACGGCCTACATTGGTAAGCGCCTGCCTACTGATGTTAAGAAGAAAACCGCGCAACTGCGCGCCGCGGAAACCAACCCGCTGGCCATCGCCGTCTACGACTCCATGGCGGAAAACCAGGATTACGCTGACAAGCTGGATCGTCCCAGCTGCCAGGACACTGGGGTCATCCAGTACTTCATCAGCGCCGGTGCACGCTTCCCGCTGCTGGGTGAACTGGAGAGCATCCTGGAGAACGCCACCAAGGAAGCCACCATCAAGGGCCCGCTGCGTCACAACGCAGTAGAAACCTTCATTGAGAAAAACACCGGTACCAACACTGGTTCGAAAATCCCATGGCTGGACTGGGAAATCATTCCCGATGCCGACTATGCGCTGATCGACGTGTACATGGCCGGTGGCGGCTGCACCCTGCCCGGCTCGGCCAAAGTGCTGATGCCTGGTCAAGGCTATGAAGGCGTGACTGAGTTCGTCTTCGACGTGATCACCTCCCGCGGTGTCAACGCCTGTCCGCCCCTGTTGGTGGGTGTAGGCGTGTCAACTTCGGTGGAAACTGCTGCGCGCCTGTCCAAGCGCGCCATCCTGCGCCCGGTCGACTCCAGCCACCCCAATGCCAGCGCAGCACTGATGGAACAACTGCTGGAAGAAGGCTTGAATGAAGTCGGCATCGGCCCTCAGGGCCTGACCGGCAATAGCAGCGTAATGGGCGTGAACATCGAGTCTTCGGCTCGCCACCCCTCCACTATCGGTGTGGCCGTATCCACTGGTTGCTGGGCACACCGCCGCGGCAAGATCCGTATCAACGCTGACCTTTCCTACGACATCCTCTCCCACGAAGGAGTAGTACTGTGATTAAAGTCCTTAATACCCCTATCAAGGACGAGGATCTGGCCGACCTCAACGTGGGCGATGTGGTCTACCTGACCGGCCAACTGGTGACCTGCCGCGACGTGGCTCACCGCCGGTTGATCGAACTCAAGCGTGAGCTGCCAGTAGACTTGCGTGGTGGTGCAATTTTCCACGCAGGCCCCATCGTACGGAAAAAGGACGATGGCAGTTTCGAGATGGTCTCCATTGGCCCGACTACCAGCATGCGCATGGAGAAATTCGAGAAACAGTTCATCGAAGAAACCGGCGTCAAGATGATCATCGGCAAGGGTGGCATGGGGCCGGAGACTACTGCCGGCTGCCTTGAGAACAAGGCTGTTCACGCAGTATTCCCAGGTGGCTGCGCCGTGTTGGCTGCAACCAAGGTGGAAGAAATCGAGCGCGCAGAATGGCAAGACTTGGGCATGCCGGAAACTTTGTGGGTGAACCGGGTACGCGAGTTCGGCCCGCTGATCATCTCCATCGATACCAAGGGCAACAACCTGTTCGAACAGAACAAGGTGCGTTTCAATGACCGCAAAGGCGCGATCATTGAAAAGATCAACGCCCAGGTACGCTTTATCAAATGATCCGGCGGGGCGGCCAGGTGATTCACACACTCCGCCCTTCCGAGACACCCAGCAATGCCAGCGCCCACGCAGCGCTGGTATGGCATCGCTGCCCGTCCTTCGGGCAGCACCCTTCCCCACGCAGCCCCAGGTGTACTTGAACAGTGCGCCGTGTTTCGTATCGCCTGCACCCGTCTCGCCTGGACTGCCAGTTTTCCACCACAGACTCAGACACCATCATGCATAACGCCAGTCACCACGAACTGCGAAACGCTTTCCAAACCCTGCTTGCCGGGCCCTTTTGCTACCACACTGCTTCTGTTTTCGATCCGCTGTCTGCTCGCATGGCTGCAGATCTGGGCTTTGAGGTAGGTATACTCGGCGGCTCTGTCGCCTCCCTGCAGGTACTGGGAGCTCCCGATGTTGCACTTATTACGCTGAGTGAGTTCGCCGAACAGGCCACCCGCATCGGGCGAGTGGCGCGCCTGCCAATTATTGTCGATGCCGACCATGGCTACGGAAATGCACTCAACGCCATGCGCGCCGTCGCGGAGCTGGAGCGCGCAGGCGTTGCCGGCCTGACGCTTGAGGACACGGTGCTTCCGGCGCAGTTCGGATGCAAGCCCAGCGACCTGATCAGCCTCCAAGAAGCAGTCGGTAAACTGCGCGCTGCATTGCGTGCGCGTCAGGATCCATCGCTGGCGATTATCGCCCGCACGCATGCCGGCGCGCAGCCGCTGGCCGATGTGGTTGATCGGATACGCTCTTATGAGGACGCTGGCGCGGACGCTATTTGCCTGGTAGGAGTCAACGATGCCGAACATCTGCATGCCATTGCTGAAACGGCAAGCATTCCTTTGATGTTGGTAACCTACGGCAACCCAGCGCTAAGCGACGATAACCTGATGGCGGAGTTGGGAGTGCGCATTGTGGTTGACGGTCACGCGCCCTATTTTGCGGCAATCAAAGCTACCTACGAACGCCTCCGCCAACAGCGTGGCTTAAGCGTTGAAGAATACTACGATGCATCAGCTCTGGCAGCCCACTAC
Organism: Pseudomonas sp. D2002; assembly: GCF_013385735.1. Classification (NCBI taxonomy): domain Bacteria; kingdom Pseudomonadati; phylum Pseudomonadota; class Gammaproteobacteria; order Pseudomonadales; family Pseudomonadaceae; genus Pseudomonas; species Pseudomonas sp. D2002. The sequence goes on from NZ_JACAPL010000034.1 coordinate 5,066, forward strand.
GCAGGGACTGATACATATATGGCTTGGGGCCGAGACTATTTGAAGCTACCGAAATAAAAAAAGGCCGTCGCCCGCAAAGGGCGACGGCCTTGGCATTACAACGTCAACCTCTCTTGGCGACCTTTTCTTCATCACCAGGACAAGCCTGCCCTTGACGGGTTTCGACTGGCAGGGACACTGCACTGGGTGGGGCTTCGTCCCCCTCCAGCACCTTGTGCAACTTCGCGGTATCCAACGCCCCTACCCACTTGGCAATCACCAGAGTGCCGACGCCATTGCCGATCGTGTTGGTCAACGCCCTAGCACCGGACATGAAGCGATCCACCCCTAGCAACAAGACCATACCCGACACGGGAATGGTGCCCAGCGACGCCAACGTGGCAGCCAGGATAATGAATCCCGACCCACTGACCCCTGCTGACCCTTTTGAGGTGAACATCAGCACGCCCAGGACGATCAGCTGATCCGTAAGCGTCAGAGGCGTGTTGGTCGCCTGAGCGATAAAGATAGCAGCGATGGTGTAGTAGATCGCCTGCCCGTCAGGGTTGAAGCTCAATCCTGCTGGCACCATCATCCCAGCCACTGGCTTGGAACATCCCGCACGCTCCATTTTGGTGATCAACTGAGGTACCACCGATTCGGAGGAGCTAGTGCCCAGTACGGTCAAAAGCTCATCCTTCAGGTAACGCAGTAGTTTCCACAAGCTGAAGCCCGAGTATCGGCAGATGGGCCCCAGCACTAAGATTACGAACAGGATGCACGTCAGATAAACACAGCCCATCAGTTTGCCCAGGGAGAACATAGAACCCAGACCGTACTTGCCGACCGTGAAGGCCATTGCTCCGAACGCACCGATGGGCGCCAGGCGCATGACCATGTTGACGATGTTAAACATGCCTCGCATCAAGCTATCCATCACATCGATGAAGGGCTTGGCGCGCGGGCCGGCGTTGGCCAAGGCGATACCCAGCAGGATCGAGAACATCAGGATCTGAAGAACGTTACCTTTGGCGAATGCATCAACCACCGTATCCGGGATGATACCTAGCAAAAAGCCTGTCACAGAGCTGTGCTGGCTCGCCGACGTGTACACCGCAATACTGGAAGTATCCAAGGTCTTGGGGTCGATGTTCATGCCCACGCCTGGCTTCAGCGCGTTCACCACCACCAACCCGATGGCCAAGGCCAACGTCGACAACACCTCGTAGTACACCAGAGCACGGGCACCCACACGCCCTAGTTCCTTCATGTTCTCCATACTGGCGATGCCGCTGACCACGGTCAGGAAAATCACCGGAGCCAACAGCATCTTGATCAACTTGATGAAGCCATCGCCCAGAGGCGCCAAAGCTTCTCCGGTCGCCGGCAAGACCGCACCAACGACGACACCTAGTACAACGGCGACTAGCACCTGTACATAAAGCTTGCTTAGTAGACGTTTCATTTTTAGTCCTGATTTTTATAGTTGTCAGGAAATACCCAGGCCCACGTCGCGATTGCGCGTGGCCTGGAAGCTTTTTCACGGTTGAGAGGGGGGGTTAGGCGTGGCGCTTGATTAGCTCGATGACGGCGTCAGTCACCTGTCGCGTTGTCGCAGTGCCACCCAAGTCAGGGGTATGCACGCCCGCTTCGGTGACGGCCTCGATAGCCGACATCAGCTGTTTGGCAGCGGCTGGTTCACCCAGATGCTCAAGCATCATGGCGGCAGTCCAGAAGGTGGCGATCGGGTTGGCCACACCTTTGCCGGTAATGTCGAAGGCCGAGCCGTGGATCGGCTCGAACATCGATGGGAATTTCTTGCTTGGGTTGAGGTTGGCCGTAGGCGCAATACCCAGGCTACCCGACAGCGCTGCAGCCAGGTCGGAGAGGATGTCGGCGTGCAGGTTGGTGGCCACGATCACGTCCAGGGTCGACGGCTTGAGCACCATGCGCGTGGTGACTGCGTCCACCAGTTCCTTGTCGATCTTGACGTCCGGGAAGTCCTTCGCCACCTCGTAGAAAATCTCATCCCACAGCACCATGCCGTGACGCTGGGCGTTGGACTTGGTCACCATGGTCAGATGCTTGCGCGGCCGGGTGCGCGCCAGCTCGAAAGCGAAACGGTGGATACGTTCAACGCCTGCACGGGTGAACACGGAAACCTCGGTAGCCACCTCTTCCGGCAGACCGCGGTGCACACGACCACCGTTACCTGAGTACTCCCCTTCGGAGTTCTCGCGGATCACTACCCAATCGATCTCGTGGCCGTTGTGCAGCGGGCTTTTCACCCCAGGTAATACGCGCGCTGGGCGCACGTTGGCGTACTGGTCAAAGCCCTGGCAGATTGGCAAGCGCAGGCCCCACAGGGACACGTGATCCGGCACATTGAGCGCGCCGACCGCACCGAAGAAAATCGAATCGAACGTCTTCAGCTCCTCCAGCCCACCCTCGGGGATGTAGTAGCCATTCTTAAGGAAGTTGTCGGAGTTCCAGTCAAAGTGCTTGAAGTCCAGGGCGAAGGTACCGGAACGCTGGGCCAAGGCTTTCAACACCTCGACGCCGGCATCGATCACTTCCACGCCAATACCATCACCAGGAACTGCAGCAATCTTGTAAGTCTTCATCGTGACTCCACTCGTTTTTTGAAGCCTCTGTGAACACAAGGGGGTGTTCAATCGAGGGCTGGGTGGAGTATATGTAGTGAGCCTAAAGCGATGGTTAACCTGAAATAACGAGACAATTAACCTGGAGTAACGAATGAACAGCGCCCAAGACTTGGGTTTTTTTCACTTGCTGGCCAAACAAGGTAGCCTTGTGGCCACAGCAAGGGAGCTGGGCGTGACGCCGCCAGCCGTGAGCAAGCGACTTGCCGCACTGGAGGCGAGGCTGGGCGTAAGGCTAGTTAACCGTACTACTCGCTCGATGAGCCTCACTGCGGAGGGCGAGTTGTACTACGCACAGGTTGCCCGAATCCTCACTCAAATCGATGAGGTTGAGCAGCTTGTCAGCAGCACCCGAGGCACCCCCAAGGGACTACTTCGGGTGAACGCCTCATTGGGTTTTGGCCGTCGGCACATTGGCCCAGCGCTAGCGGCGTTCTACGCCCGCTATCCCGAAGTCGAGATCCAGTTGGAAATCAGTGACCACCCCCTGGATCTCACTACCCACGGCTTCGACCTAGGTATCCGCTTCGGCACCTTGCCAGATGCCACGCTCCACGCGCGGAAGATTGCTTCCAACCGTCGACTGCTGTGTGCATCGCCGCTGTACCTGGAAAAATACGGCGTACCGGAAAAACTCACCGATCTGCAGAACCACAATTGCATTTTCATTCGCCAAAATGAGTCGCCTTATGGCGTATGGGCTTTCAGCAATGGTTCACGCACGGAAAACATCAAGGTGCATGGTGCCCTAGGCTGCAACGATGGCGAGGTTGCTCTCAATTGGGCGCTGGAGGGCTACGGCCTACTGCTGCGCGCCGAATGGGACATTGCCAAATATGTGCGCAGCGGCAGGCTACGCCTGGTGATGGAAGACCATACACCTACCCGGGCAGATGTGTACGCGGTTTACCCTCAACAGCTGCACATGTCGGCGCGGGTTCGTAGCCTGATCGACTTTTTGATCGAACGTTTCCGCCACATCGATAACATCGCCGACAGGGATACCACTTCGTAGTCACCGCCAGACTGCACCATAAAACCCCGTCGCCCCCTCTTGGCAGGCGACGCTGCCACGGCGGCAGGCCCAGTGCGGTCGAGGCCCGCTGGGCGTCGAGTACAAGTGCGTGGTACAAGAAAAAAAGCCACGAGTCCTGACGGAGCTCGTGGCCAAATGAACCACCATGAAACTAGCTACGAGTGACGACCTTCGTTGCAGCCAATGAAGAGGAGGCATCAGGCTGCAGGGCAAAACCGGCAGGTTTGACCGCTACAGGTTCCTCGACTTCCTCATCTTTGCCCTCCAGTGCGCGGTTGAGTTTTGCCATATCCAGTGCCCCTACCCATTTGGCAATCGCCAAGGTGCCCACACCATTGCCGATGGTATTGGTGATGGCGCGGGCCTCCGACATAAAGCGGTCTACACCTAGAAGCAGCACCATACCCGACACCGGAATCTTGCCCAGCGAAGCCAGGGTCGCCGCCAGAATGATGAACCCCGAGCCGCTGACACCCGCCGACCCCTTGGAGGTAAACATCAGTACTGCCAGCACGATCAACTGGTCGGTGAGAGTGAGCGGCGTATTTGTGGCCTGGGCGATGAAGATGGCAGCAATGGTGTAGTAGATGGCCTGGCCGTCGGGGTTGAAGCTCAAACCGGCGGGAATCATCATGCCGGCCACAGGCTTCGAGCACCCTGCCCGCTCCATCTTGGTGATCATCTGCGGCAGCACCGACTCCGAGGAGCTGGTGCCTAGCACGGTGAAAAGTTCTTCTTTGATAAAGCGCAAGAACTTCCACAGGCTGAACCCGCTGTACCGGCAGATCGGCCCCAGGATGAAGATCACGAACACCACACAGGTCAGGTACACGCAGGCCATCAACTTGCCCAGCGAGAACATCGAGCCGAAGCCGTACTTACCGATGGTAAAGGCAATCGCCCCGAACGCGCCGATGGGCGCCAGACGCATCACCATGTTGACGATGTTGAACATGCCCTTCATGAGGCTGTCGATCACGTCGATGAAGATCCTGGCACGTGGGCCTGCGTTAGCCAGCGCCACCCCTAGCAGGATGGAGAACAGCAGGATCTGCAGAACATTGCCCTGGGCGAACGCCCCGACGATGGTGTCAGGAATGATGCTCAGGATGAAGTCCATGAACGAGTTGTGCGGCGCTTGCGTGGTGTAGGTGGCGATGCTGGAAGTGTCCAATGCCTTGGCATCGATGTTCATACCGGCACCAGGCTTGAATACATCTACCACGATCAACCCGATCGCCAATGCCAGCGTCGAGACAACTTCGAAGTAGAGCAAGGCGCGCACGCCAACGCGACCCAGCTCTTTCATGTTTTCCATGCGCGCGATGCCGCTGACGACGGTGAGGAAGATTACCGGTGCGAGCAACATTTTGATGAGTTTGATGAAGCCGTCACCAATAGGCTTGAGCGAGGTCGCTGTTTCAGGCAACAGCACGCCGACGATGGCGCCCAGCACCACGGCTATGAGTACTTGGACGTAGAGTTTGCTAAGGATGCGTTTCATGACAGTCCCTGATTTTTATTGTTGTCAGGAGAACCCAGGAGTGCAGCCTGCTATGGCTGCCTCCACGGCTCTGTAGAGTAGTAGGTCGCGATGGCTGACGGATCAGCGCTTTATCAACTCAATGACCGCATCGGTCACTTGTCGTGTAGTCGCAGTGCCACCCAGGTCAGGGGTATGCACGCCCGCTTCGGTGACGGCCTCGATAGCCGACATCAGCTGTTTGGCAGCGGCTGGTTCACCCAGATGCTCAAGCATCATGGCGGCAGTCCAGAAGGTTGCGATCGGGTTGGCCACGCCCTTGCCGGTAATGTCGAAGGCCGAACCGTGGATCGGCTCGAACATCGATGGGAATTTCTTGCTTGGATTGAGGTTGGCCGTAGGCGCAATACCCAGACTACCCGACAGCGCTGCAGCCAGGTCGGAGAGGATGTCGGCGTGCAGGTTGGTGGCCACGATCACGTCCAGGGTCGATGGCTTGAGCACCATGCGCGTGGTAACGGCGTCCACCAGTTCCTTGTCGACCTTGACGTCCGGGAAGTCCTTCGCCACTTCGTAGAAGATCTCGTCCCACAGCACCATGCCGTGGCGCTGGGCGTTGGATTTGGTCACCATGGTCAGGTGCTTGCGCGGCCGGGTGCGAGCCAGCTCGAAAGCGAAGCGGTGGATACGTTCAACGCCTGCACGGGTGAACACGGAAACCTCGGTAGCCACCTCTTCCGGCAGACCGCGGTGTACGCGACCACCGTTACCTGAGTACTCGCCTTCGGAGTTCTCGCGGATCACCACCCAGTCGATCTCGTGGCCGTTGTGCAGCGGGCTTTTCACCCCAGGCAATACGCGCGCTGGGCGCACGTTGGCGTACTGGTCGAAGCCTTGGCAGATCGGCAGGCGCAAGCCCCACAGGGACACGTGATCCGGCACGTTGAGCGCGCCGACCGCGCCGAAGAAGATCGAATCGAAAGTCTTCAGCTCCTCCAATCCACCTTCCGGGATGTAGTAGCCGTTCTTGAGAAAGTTGTCGGAGTTCCAGTCAAAGTGCTTGAAGTCCAGGGCGAAGGTACCGGAGCGCTGGGCCAAGGCTTTCAACACCTCGACGCCGGCGTCGATCACCTCCACGCCAATACCATCACCAGGAACTGCAGCAATTTTGTAAGTATTCATCGTCAACTCCACTCACTTGTTTTTGTACACCTACGAAGGAGAGCCGCAGGTTTGTGGAGTGACTATAGGGAATACCCAAGTGCTGATGGTTAACTCAAAATCACTACATAATTAACTTTTTTTCATGAATAATTATTTAAGCAGCGCATCTCAATCCGCCCAACCCGATCATCCTTGGTCTAATGGAGCTCAACGCTCATCGCGGCCAATGCTCCACAGACGAGCAATGTCACCCGCCCGCTCCTGAAGCAACCGAGGGGCATGCCGGCAGGCTTGTGCCAACGTCATCGGGCCAGATACCAACGCGAAGGCTGCATCCACGCCATGTTCGTACAGCGCTTGGTAACCATCCCCGAGCGTTCCGGCTAAAATGATGACGGGAGCCAGTTGCTGACGGGCTATCCGAGCAACGCCAACGGGAGTTTTGCCCCGTAAAGTCTGCGCATCGCAGCGCCCCTCCCCCGTGATCACAAGATCTGCTCCGGTCATCTTTTCAGCTAGTCCAACAAGCTCTGCAACGACCTCAACGCCAGGTCGAAACTCTGCGCACAAGAAAGCCCTAGCAGCGAATCCCATTCCTCCAGCGGCCCCCGCCCCAGGAAAATCGCGCAAGTCCATACCTAGCTCCTCAGCGCAGCAATCAGCGAAATGCGATAAGGCATGATCCAAGGCTTCGAGCTGTAGCGGAGTTGCCCCCTTCTGGCGACCAAACGTAAAGGATGCTCCATGAGGGCCGCACAGAGGATTATCAACATCTGCGGCCACCTCGAATGATACGGATTGCAACCGATGATCCAGACGCTGGAGATCTATTCGAGTCAACGCGGAAAGCCCTAGTCCTCCATCTGGAATTTCATTTCCCGACTCATCTAGCAACCGAGCCCCTAAAGCCTGGAGCATGCCTGCCCCGCCGTCATTCGTGGCACTCCCGCCAATTGTCAGAATCACTTTTTGGGCACCCGCGTGCATAGCTTCTCGAATCAGCTGTCCGGTTCCAAATGACGAGCTTTTGCATGCATCGCGCTGCTGCAGTGGTACCCGTTGCAAACCACTAGCTTCCGCCATCTCAATAATCGCAGTGCGGGATTGGGCTATCCATCCCCAGCGCGCCGTGACCTGTGTACCTAACGGCCCACGAACGACAGCGCGTCTGCTTTCGCCTTCCATGACAGCCAAAATCGCATCTACGGTACCTTCGCCACCATCGGCCATTGGGCACAGTACCAGTTCAGCGTGTGGCAGAATTTCGGCAATACCCCGTGCAATCGCGCTGGCGACCTCTTGAGCACTTAGGCTGTCCTTGAAGGAATCGGGGGCAATTACAATTTTCATGAGCGCTCTCCGGCGATTAGGGAAGCTCATGGTGACACCTGCTGACAGGGCACGCTCCAGCCTACAGCACAAGCTGGAGTGTCAGCTTTTGTTCATACGCCTAAAGCGCTACGAGCGAGGTGACAGCTGGATAGCCAGGTACAGGGAGGTGATATCGTCGAGCCTGTTCAAATCCAAATTGCTGATTTCAGCAATTTTGTCCATGCGGTAACGCAAGCTGTTGCGGTGCACCCCAAGTGCATCTGCACAATCCTGAATCTGCCCACTATGATCGCACCAGCTTCGCAACGTCTGCATCAGCAGCCCATTACTATCCCTGGCCCGAACCTTATCGAGCACAACCTGTAGCTCCTGGACGGCGTCTTCCTCACGATGGGCCCATAGCAACGCGGGTACTCGGTAGCGCTCAAGGCTCAACAGCCTCTCGCCGGGAATGATCGCCCGACCATACGCGGCTAGCGCTTTAACGCGCTCCATGACCATGCGAGCTCGATGTGCACCTTGGGCAGGTATACCCACAATGATGCGCTCGGCTCGCCACCCATGCGCGTCCAATTTGCAGAGCAATGACTGCGTAGATCCCAGCTGCGCCGAAGGACAGCACCACAGCAACGATTGGGCTGACAGCGGTAATAACCAACTGTCCGCGGTACGCCTCGATAGCCAGTCTCCGATCGGCGCTGTAGCCGTTTCAGAAACCAACTCAATCAATACAGGGGTTCTCACCAAGTGAGGTTTAAGCCCTATGTGCGCAGCCTCGTCGACCAACCGTGCCGAAGCGCTAGACTCGCCTAGCAGCAGTGCCAAAAGATCCTCACTTCGCTGTTGGCGCCACTGCCGTTCAACTTCACGATGGCGCTCGCTGACCAGCATTTCCGCCGTCATGCGAAGCAGCTGCGCATACGTACGTAGCTCTTCCGGAATGCCAGTGAGCCCCAATACCCCGATTAGCCGTTCATCATGCATGAGCGGCAAATTGATCCCTGGTTGAACACCTTTGAGGCATGCCGCCGAGGACTCATCAAGTTCGACAATCCGCTGGTTGGCCAGGACGAGTTGCGCGCCTTCGTGCCTGGTGTCTATACGCTCGTGCTCACCGCTTCCAAGGATCAGCCCTTGGCTGTCCATGACGTTTACGTTGCACGGCAGAATCGCCATCGCGCGGTCGACAATATTTTGTGCAAGCTCGTGGCTCAGTTCAAACATGATGTTGATCTCTGGCGATCGTAGGAGGAGACCGACCCTCCTCAATTCCATAATGCGGACAGGTCTTCAGGGATTGCAAACCAAAACACACAGCTGCACCTCACTGTTCATTTTCACAATACCTACCGCCAGGTCTTGTGTATGCGCCTAAAGGAATCACCAAACGCCAGGAGTAGCCTGCGGCAAGGTTTGCTTCCTTCCGTCACACATTGAGTGAACAGCCATGAGTTCGAGCACGCTTCCTGCGCCATCCCGCCCTGCTGATCAACCCTACCAATGGCCTCGTGATTTTGACATTCGCGCCCACCGGGCCGAACAGCAAGAACTCCAGGTGCCCAGTAGCAAGAGCCTTAACCCAGTGACAGGAGACTGCCAATGAGCCCTGCGCCTTCTACCATTCTGGGTGTGCAAGCCATGGAGATCCTCGACTCGCGCGGCAATCCGACCGTCGAAGCTGTAGTGACGTTAGCGAGTGGCATAACTGGCCAAGCCAGCGTCCCGTCGGGCGCATCGACAGGCTCAAGGGAAGCGTTAGAACTGCGCGACGGCGGCGATCGCTACCTGGGTAAAGGCGTGCTTAACGCCATCAGCCATGTGAACGGCGCCATCAACAGGTGCATCCAAGGCCTTGATGCAAGTGCCCAGCAGACAGTGGACAACGCTTTGATCGCCCTCGATGGCACGGCTGCCAAGACTGTCTTAGGCGCGAATGCCACGCTGGCAGTGTCCCTGGCCACCGCCCGTGCGGCTGCAAACGAAAAAGGTCTAGAACTGTTCGAACACCTTGCCACTCTGTTCGGAAACCCGGGCGAATACACCCTGCCTCAGCCCATGATGAACATCCTCAACGGGGGGGAGCATGCCGACAACAATGTCGACATCCAGGAGTTCATGATCCAGCCGGTGTCGGCGAAATCGTTCAGCGACGCCCTTCGCATGGGTGCGGAAATCTTTCATACCCTGAAGATTGTTTTACGTGAGCAAGGGCTTAGCACCTCCGTCGGCGATGAAGGTGGCTTCGCCCCCTCACTTGCCTCCAACGAAGACGCGCTGAAAGTCATTGAACAGGCCGTGACTCGCGCAGGATATTCGATGGGCAAGGACGTAACGCTAGCCTTGGACTGTGCAGCATCAGAATTCTTCGGCGAGGGCTCGTACCACTTGGAGGGCGAGGGCCGTCACTATGATTCAACCGGCTTCGTCGACTACCTAAAAGGCTTGTGCGAGCGCTATCCCATCACCTCTATCGAAGATGGTATGGACGAAAGCGATTGGGCTGGTTGGCGCACACTCACCCAGACCCTGGGTGCACGGGTGCAGTTGGTCGGCGACGATCTATTCGTGACCAACACTCGGATTTTGCGCGAAGGCATCGAGCAGGGAATCGCTAACTCGATCTTGATCAAGTACAACCAGATCGGGACGCTGACCGAGACCTTCGACGCCATCCGCATGGCCCAAAAAGCAGGCTATACCGCAGTGATCTCGCATCGTTCTGGGGAGACCGAGGACACCTTCATCGCTGACCTCGCCGTTGCAACCAGAGCCGGACAAATCAAAACGGGCTCGCTATGCCGCTCTGATCGAGTGGGCAAATACAACCGTCTTCTGCGCATCCAAGCATTACTCGCCGACGGCGCAGTTTATGCCGGACGCCCAGCCCATCGGGCGTAACCGTTCCAGAAAGCCTCTATCGTCTCAAGATCATCCATACCAGGAGCAACACGTGACTACCCGCCCCGCCCCCCTTCAGCTTGCCCACCTGATCGTTGATGCTCAACGAGACGGACGGGAGCTTGAGCAATTGGCTCCAGAGCTGATGCCTAAGGATTTTGCTGACGCCTACCAGACGCAGCAAGAGATTCTACGCCTGCTCGACGCTACAGTTGCCGGCTGGAAGATCGGTTCAAAATCGCCTACCGGCCATATTCAGGGCTCACCACTCCCAAGCGAATGCCTGTTCGCCTCATCGACACATTTTGATCGCGCTGATTTCGGCAAGATGGGCTTCGAGCTGGAGATTGCATTTCGCTTCGGTCGTGACTTCTTACCTAGAGCGCAACCCTACTCGCCTGATGAGGTCTTGAACGGGATCGAGAGCATGGCGTCAACCGTGGAAATTGTGACCAGCCACTTTGCGAAATGGCCAAACATTGAGCCGCTATTACAGCTGTCCGACATGCTTAACCACGGTGCCTTGATCGTAGGCGAATTTGTGCCGTTCAATCCCGAATTCGATTTCCTCAAACCTGCTCTTAAACTGACATTTGATGGACAGGATATTACGCCTGCGACCATCGGGAACCCCGCCGGAGACCCTCGGCGCCTGCTGCCTTGGCTTGTCAACCACCACACCACTCAAGGGAGCACCCTACCAGCCGGGCTAGTCATCACTACTGGCACTTACACAGGCGTCTACAACCCGCCTAGCGCTGGTCGACTGGTGGGTCAGATCGAGGGTTTGCCGACTGTGGCGCTTACCGTGTCGTGATGATTGACCCAGTAGCCCGGACGACCATACACCTCTTTCAAGAATGCAATGAAAAACCGCACCTTGGCCGGAAGGTAGTGTTGCTGCGGGTATACGCCCTGAATGTCGTAACTGGGCAAGGCGAACTCGTCCAGCACCGTAGTGAGCTCGCCGCTGGCGAGTTCACTTTGAATCTCCCACAAGGAACGCCAGCAGATACCCAACCCCTGCACTGCCCAGTCGAAAAGCAACTCGCCGTCATTGCAGTACAAATTCCCGGCTACTTTGACCGCAATAGGCTTTCCGTCCTGCTGGAAAGTCCATCCTCGGTGCTGGCCACCTTGGAGATTGAATGCCAGGCAATTGTGCTTGGCATGGTTTTCATTGATTGACTGCGGTCAGATTCAAGCGAGCCAGACGGTGCTGGTGCAAGGTGCCGGTGGCGTCTCGATTTTGGCGGCGCAACTCGCAACCGCGCTTGGCGCTAAGTTAATCGTCACCTCCAGCAACGACGCAAACCTTGAGGCGGTGAAACAGCTTGGTACCTTGGGAACCACTGCAAAAATAGCCAACA
>NZ_JACAPL010000035.1:0-3240 GCF_013385735.1 Pseudomonas sp. D2002
GCAAGCCAGCTCCCACATTTCAATCCCGGTGTGTCAGTGCTGCCAGCCACCGCCCAGGCTCTGAATCAACGCCACACTGCCCTGACTCAACTGCCCCTGCGTATCACGCAAATTCTGCTCCGCCTGCAACAACACCAGTTGCTGAGTCAGCACCGTCTCCCGACTGACAGTGCCCGCACGCAACTGCGCTTCCTGGCTGCCAAACAATTGCTGATTGCGCGCATAGACCTGCTGAAACGCATCCGCCTGGGTTTGCAGATGATTGATCGCGGACAAGTTGTCCTCGACATTCTGCAAGGCACTCAACACGGTGCCCCGGTAGTTGGCCGCAATCTGGTCATAACTCGCCTCAGCCTGCTTGACCGCCGCCTCCCGCGCACCGCCGTCAAAAATCGTCTCCGCCAACGCCGGCCCCAGCGTCCAGATGCGGTTAGGCAACGAAAACAACCCACCCAAGGCACTGCCGCGATAACCCAATTGGGCCGTGAGATCGAGGGTCGGAAAAAACGCCGCCTCAGCCACGCCGATCTTGGCGTTGGCCGCCGCCGCCGAACGCTCAGCCGCGACCACATCAGGCCGGCGCTGCAGCAAGGTCGACGCCAGGGTCAGCGGTGGCCGCGGCACCACAAAGGCAAAATCAGTGCGTGGCGCAATGCTGAACTCACTCGGCGCCACGCCCACCAATACCGCCAAGGCATGTTCGTATTGCTCACGATTACGCAGCGACGTTTGCAGGTCGGCAATCGAGGTGGTCAGTTGGTCTTGGGCCACGAGCAACTGGTCGTTGGTCGCCACGCCTTGGGTGAACTGCGCCTGGATCATGTCGAGCAATTGCTGATTGATGCTCTGCTGCTGTTGCAACAGGCGCACGTCAATATCCATCTGCCGCAACGCCAGGTAATTGCTCGCCACGCTGGAGCTGATCGACAACCGCACCCCGGCCAGTAACGCATCGGATTGCTGGGCCGTGGCCTGGCTGGATTCGATGCCCCGGCGCACCTCGCCCCACAAGTCCGGCTCCCAACTGGCGGTCAACGTCGCGCTGACACTGTTTTTCACGCCGCTCGATGCCGTGGTGGTGCTGGACGTGCTGCTGTCACCGCCCTCGCCGCGCGAACCGGACAAGCCCACGCCCACCGTCGGCCACAACCCGGCGCGGCTCGACGCCACCTGCGCCTGGGCCAACCGATACGCCGCCTCGGCCGCGATGATCGACTGGTTGGCCTTGGCCGAGCGCGCCACCAAGTCATTCAGCACCGGGTCCTGATAGGCCAGCCACCACTGGCTGTCCAACGCCCCTTGAGGGTTGGAGACCGCGCGCTGCCACTGCGCGCCTTCCTNNGGCAGCTCCATCGCCGGTTTCTGGTAGTCCGGCCCGACCATGCAACCACCCAGCATCAGGCTGGCCAACAGCACGCTATATCTGAGTTTCATGACCTTGCTTCCTTGTGCCGCCCCAGGCGTTGCGACGCCCGGTCGAGCCAGAGGTAAATCACCGGGGTGGTGTAAAGCGTCAGCACTTGGCTGAGCAGCAGCCCACCAATAATTGCAATCCCCAACGGCCGGCGCAGTTCCGAGCCATAGCCTGAGCCGAGTACCAGCGGCAGCGCGCCGAGAATCGCCGCCAGCGTCGTCATCATGATCGGCCGGAAGCGGATCAGGCACGCGCGGCGTATCGCTTCCTTGGCCGTAAGGCCGAACTCACGCCGCTCGGTGATCGCGAAGTCGATCATCATGATCGCGTTCTTCTTGACGATGCCGATCAGCAGAATCACGCCCACCAGCGCGATGATCGACAACTCGGTGCCGGTCAGCAACAAGGCAATCAACGCGCCAACGCCTGCCGAAGGTAAGGTCGAGAGGATGGTCAGCGGATGCATCAGGTTCTCGTAAAGAACGCCCAGCACGATGTACACCGAGAGCAGCGCAGCCACGATCAACAGCGGCTCACTGGCCACCGACGACTGGAACACCTGCGCCGTGCCGGCAAACTGGCCGGTGACACTGGCCGGCATGCGCAGCTGTTTCACCGCGTCCTCCACCAGCGCGGTGGCCTGGCCGATCGAGGTGCCGGGCGCCAGGTTGAAAGACACGGTTACCGCCGGGAACGTGCCTTGGTGGCTGATGGAAATCGCCGTGCGCGAGAGGCTGTTATCCGCCAGTGCGGACAGCGGCACCAACGTCGTTGGCGTGGTCAGGTTCGGCGCAGCGGTGGTGCCTTTGGCCGCCACTGACGCGTTGCCGCTCGGCACATAAATGCCTTTGAGCGCTGAAGGGTCAGTCCAGTACTCCGGGGCGATTTCCATCACCACGTGGTACTGGTTGGCGGCGCGGTAAAGCGTGGAGACCTGGCGCTGGCCGAACGCGTCGTACAGCGTCTGGTCCACCGCCGACATGCCCACGCCGAGCCGCGCGGCGGTGTCGCGGTTGATGTGCACATTGGCCAGCAGGCTATTGTCCTGCTGGTCGGTGTTCAGGTCGGTGAGTTGCGGCAGCTTATGCAGCACTTCCACCACCTTGGGCACCCACTCATCCAGGGATTGCTGGTCGTCGGCGGTCAAGGTGTATTGGTACTGCGCGCCGCTTTGCCGGCCACCCACGGTGATGTCCTGGGCCGCCTGCAAAAACAGCTTGGTGCCAGGCAAGTCGCCGAGGCTGTGGCGGATCTGGCCGATCACGTCGACGGCACTGTCCTTGCGCTGATCAATCGGCTTGAGCAGCACAAACAGCTGCGCACTGTTGACCGCCCCGCCGCCGCCGCCACCGCCGCCGACAAACCCCGCAGCGGTTTCCACATTGGGGTTTTGCATGACCTTGTGGTTGATCGCGGTGAAGTCGTTCTGCATCGCCCCGTAGGAAATGCTCTGCGCCGCGATGATGCTGCCCTGCAGGCGCCCGGTGTCTTCCTGGGGAAAGAAGCCCTTGGGCACCAGCACGTACAGAACGCCCGCGAGCACGATCACCAGCACCGTCACCAGGCCCATCAGGATCGAGTGCTCAATCACCCAGCCCAGCGTGCGATCGTAGAAACGGTGAAAGCGGGAATCCGGGTGCTCATTGCCTTCGCGGATTTCCTTCGGCGCACGCAGCAGCACGCTGGCGAGCATTGGCGTCACGGTCAATGAGATCACCATCGAGATCACAATGGCCACCGACAGCGACACCGAAAACTCGCGAAACAACCGCCCGACAATCCCGCCCATCAACAGCAACGGAATAAACACCGCCACCAGCGACACG
>NZ_JACAPL010000035.1:3277-6905 GCF_013385735.1 Pseudomonas sp. D2002
CACCACCACGATGGCGTCGTCGACCACGAACCCGGTGGAAATGGTCAGCGCCATCAGCGACAGGTTATTCAGGCTGTAGCCGAGGAAGTACATCGCGCCAAAGGTGCCGAGCAACGACAGCGGCACCACCACGGCCGGCACCAGGGTGCTGCGCCAGTCACGGAAGAAGCCGAAGGTCACCAGCGTCACCAGCAGGATCGAGGCCAGCAAGGTCACTTCCACGTCATGCAGCGATGCGCGAATGGTGGTGGTGCGGTCCATCAGCAGGTTGAGTTTGATCGACGCCGGGATCGAGCTTTGCAGAAACGGTAGCGAGGCTTTCACCGCGTCCACCGTGTCGATCACGTTGGCGCCCGGCTGCTTGAACACCACCAGCAGCACCGCGGGCTTGCCGTTGGACAGGCCGAAGTTGCGCAGGTCCTGCACGTCTTCGCGCACATAGCCGAGGTCGGAAATGTGGATCAGGTCGCCGTTACTGGCCTTGACCACCAGCGGCCCGTAGTCGTTGCTGTCGAGCAACTGGTCGTTGGCGCCAATGCCATACGAGCGGTCGCCCACCGCCACGTTGCCCTTGGGCAGGTTGGCGTTGGACGCGCCGATGACCTGGCGCACCTGCTCCAGGCTGACGCCGTACCTGTTCAGCCGGTCCGGGTTCAGCTCAATGCGCACCGCCGGCAACGCGCCGCCGCCCACCGTCACGTCGCCGACGCCGGTGGTTTGCAGCAGGCGCTGTTCGAGCACCGTCGAGGCAGCGTCGTACATTTGCCCCGGCGTGGCGCTGTCGGAGGTCAGGCTGATGATCAGGATCGGCGAGTCGGCCGGGTTGACCTTGCGGTAGGTCGGGTTGCCGGACAAGTCGCTGGGCAAGTTGCTGCGCGCGGCGTTGATCGCCGCCTGCACATCCCGCGCCGCGCCGTCGATGTCACGGCTCAGGTCAAACTGCATAGTGATGCGCGTAGAGCCGAGACTGCTGGCGGAGGTCATTTGCGTGACCCCGGCGATCTGCCCGAACTGACGCTCCAGCGGCGTCGCCACGGAGCTTGCGACAGTGGTCGGGTCGGCGCCGGGCAACGAGGCGCTGACGCTGATGGTCGGGAAGTCCACTTCCGGCAGCGGCGCCACCGGCAACAGGTTGAACGCCAATACGCCAAACAAGGCCAGCCCGGCCGCCAGCAGCGTGGTGGCAATCGGGCGATGAATAAACGGCGCGCTGAGGTTCATCGCATCATTCCACCGCCACCGAGCGACGGCTGAAACGCTCGCCCAGGCCGTGCATGGCGAGGAAGATCACCGGCGTGGAAAACAGCGTGAGCAACTGGCTGAGCAGCAACCCGCCGATAATCGCAATGCCCAGCGGGTGGCGCAGCTCCGAGCCAATGCCGGTGCCCAGCGCCAACGGCACCGCACCAAACAGCGAGGCCATGCTGGTCATCAGAATCGGCCGAAACCGCAGCTCCGCCGCCTGGCGAATCGCCTCCACCGGGCTCAAGCCGCCTTCGCGCAGCAGCTCCAGGGCGAAGTCGACCATCATGATGCCGTTTTTCATGACGATGCCGATCAGCAACACAATGCCGATCAAACCGATGATGTCGAACTGCGTGCCCGTCACCAGCAACGCCAGCAAGGCGCCGAGGGCCGCCGACAGCAGCGTCGACAGAATCGTCACCGGGTGCACGAAACTCTCGTACAAAATCCCCAGCATCAGGTACACCACCACAATTGCCGCCAGCACCAGGAACACCTGGTTGGACAGCGACGCCTGGAACGTCGCCGCCGCGCCTTCGAGGTTGGCCTGCACCGACAACGGCAGGCCGACCGTGGCTTCAATGTCCTGCAAGCGCGTCACCGCCGCGCCCAATGTTTGGCCGGGGGCGAGGTTGAACGACACGTCCGCATAGGGAAACTGCCCCAGGCGGTTGATGGTGACCGGCGAGCGCACCACTTCCATGGTCGCCATGCTCGACAGCGGCGCCACGCCGCCACCGGGAATGTCCACGTACAAACCGGTGAGCAAGTCCGGCAAATTGCGCGGCGGGTGGTCGGTGGCGATCACCACGTGGTACTGGTTGAGCTGGGTGTAAATGGTCGAGACCTGACGCTGGCCGAAGGCGTCGTAGAGCACATCGTCGATGGCCTGCGGGGTGATCCCCAGGCGCGAAGCGGTGGCGCGGTCGAAGGTCAGCTTGATCTGGTTGCCGAACTGCATGGCCTGGCTTTGCACGTCGGTGAACATCGGGTCTTGCTTGATCGCGGCGAGCAGCTTGGTGGTCCACTGCTCCAGCTCATCCGGGTCGGTGGCTTGCAGGCCCAGGCGGTAGCTGGTGGTGGACACCGTGGCGTCCAGGGTCAGGTCCTGCACCGAGTGCAGGTACAGGCGGATGCCGGCGTCGTCGGCATTCGCGTCGGCCAGGCGGCGGATCACTTCGGTGCTGCTGTCACGCTCGCCGCGTGGCTTGAGGTTGATCAGCAAATTGCCCTGGTTGATGGTCGGGTTGGTCTGGTCAATGCCAACGAACGACGACAGGCTTAGCACCGCCGGGTCCTTGAGAATCCGCGCGGCCAGGCGTTGTTGTTCGACCTGCATCTGCTGAAACGAGATGGTCGGCGAGGCCTGGGAAATGCCCTGGATCAGGCCGGTGTCCTGATCGGGGAAAAAACCCTTGGGCATGATCACCAGGGTGAACAAGGTCAGCGCGGCAGTGAGCACCACCGAAATCAGGGTCAAGGTGCGGTGCGCCAACACCCAATCCAGGCCGCGTACGTAGTGGCGGTTGATGCGGTCGAAGAAGTCCGCGCGGCGCTCCTCATGTTTGGACTTGAGCATGCGCGCGCACATCATCGGTGTCAGCGTCAGGGAAATCACCGCCGAAATCACGATAGTCACGGCCACGGTCATGGCGAATTCACGGAACAGCCGCCCAACCACATCGCCCATGAACAGCAGCGGGATCATCACCGCAATCAGCGCGATGGACAGCGAGATGATGGTGAAGCCGATCTGCTCCGCGCCCTTGAGCGCCGCTTGCAGCGGCGTGTCACCGGCCTCCAGGTAGCGCGTAATGTTTTCGATCATGACGATGGCGTCATCGACCACAAAACCGATGGCGATGGTCAGCGCCATCAGTGTCAGGTTATTCAGGGAAAAGCCCAGCGCGTAGGCTACTGCCAGGGTGCCGATCAGCGTCAGCGGGATGGTCACGGCGGGAATGATCGTGGCCGGAATGTTGCGCAGGAAGGCGAAAATCACGATCACCACCAGCATAATCGCCAGCCCCAATTCGTACTGCACATCCGTCACCGAGGCGCGGATGGTTTGGGTGCGGTCAGTCAGCACCGCGACCTTCAAGGTCCCCGGCAGGCTGGCGCGCAGCTTGGGCAGCAGTTGCTGCACGCGGTCGACCACTTCGATCACGTTGGCGCCGGGCTGACGCTGGATATTCAGCACGATGGACGGCGTGTCGTTGGTCCACGCGGCCTGGCGCGGGTTTTCCGGGCCTTGGGTGGAACTGGCGATCTGCGACAGGCGAATCGGCGCGCCGTTTTTGTAGGCGATCACCAGGTCGCGGTATTCCTCGGCCGATTGCAGCTGGTCATTGGCGCCGATGGAATAGGCCTGGAACTTGCCGTC
>NZ_JACAPL010000004.1:0-369030 GCF_013385735.1 Pseudomonas sp. D2002
TTTTGCAGCAGCGGTTTTAGCAGCTGGCTTGGCAGCAGCTTTAGCTGGCGTACGCGAGCCCAACACTTTAGCCACGGCCTCTTTCACACGACCAACGCCCTGGGCCAGTTTCAGGCTTTCCTGAGCATCTTTTTTGAGTTGGGAAATGTAGGTGCGGGTTTCAGCTTGGCGATCCTTGAGAGCGTCGAGCAAGTCCTCAAGTTCTTTGACAGCGTCTTTGGCTTTGGCTTGAGCCTTGGCCTTGCCGGCAGTCGCGGCGTCTTGCAGTTTGGTGCGGGATTTGTGCAGCTTTTCTTGCGCTTTACCGCGTTGTTTTTCCAGTTTGGCGAGCAGTTTTTCTGCATCGGCCAAGGCTTGGGAACACGCGTTTTCCAGATGTTCGAGCAAGCTGCCCGAAAGTTGTTGGAGTAAATGCAACGGGGTATTTACAGGCTTCTGTTTGGCCGACATGGTTTACCTCCTGGCTGACGTGGGTGCGGCTCATACTAGCCCTCTGCTCTTACCGCCGCTAGGGCATGTTGACAGTATCGTTTGCCTTGCGTTGCACCGTGAGTAAATTCTTATCGATATAACAAAAAACTGCGGCACTTTTTGCGCACTCACACTGGCATAATCCGTCGCACTTTCGGCGGGAGAATGCTTATGTCGCGTTACCTTTTTCTAGTGCTCGGCTTGGCGGTTTGCGCGGCCAATGCGGGTGAACAATCGCCGCCAAAAACCACTGCCCAAGACCCACATGATCTCGCTTATAGCCTGGGGGCGAGCCTCGGCGAACGCTTGCGCCAAGAGGTCCCGGACCTGCAGATCCAGGCCCTGATCGACGGACTCAAACAAGCCTATCAGGGCAAGCCACTGGCATTGGATAACGCACGCATCGAGCAAATTCTCGCCGAGCACGAGGCAGAAAATGCAGCCGACGCGCAGGCGCCGCAAAGCGAAAAAGCACTGGCTGCAGAGCAGCAATTTTTGGCCAGGGAAAAAGCCGCAGATGGCGTGCGTGAACTCGCGGATGGCATCCTGCTCACAGAGCTGAAGCCTGGCAGTGGCAGCAAGCCGCTGGCCAGTGATGAAGTACAAGTGAACTACGTGGGTCGTTTACCCGATGGGACCGTCTTCGATAAGAGCACTCAGCCGCAATGGTTTCGCCTGGGCAGCGTAATCAGCGGCTGGAGCAGTGCCCTGCAACAAATGCCCGTAGGCGCGAAATGGCGACTGGTGATTCCATCGGCCCAAGCCTATGGCGCCGACGGTGCGGGCGAGTTGATCCCGCCGTATACGCCGCTGGTGTTCGAGATTGAATTGCTCGGCACCCGGCACTGAGCCAATAAAAAACGGCGCGCAATGCGCACCGTTTTTTTATCTCACCGCTGAGGGTCAGGCCTGGGTGGCGGCCTCTTCCTTGTGGGCGTTGTGCAGCACTTCGATCAGGCAGTCTTCCAGTTCGAAACGCTCGTGTAACAGGCCACCCAGCTCTTTGAATTTTTCGGCAACGCATTTGCCGGCATCACACAGGTCTGTGAACTCCAGCAGCTTCTCCGTGATGACATCGATGCGCGGGTAAATAGTCTCTGCCAGGTCCAGACCTCGCTGATCATCAAAGGCTTGCGCTTCCTTTGTCAGCTGCTCGTAGACACCGAAATGTCCGGCAGACACGTAGTCCACCAACACACCACAGAACTCCTGCAACGGTTCACGATTCTCAGCCAGTGCCTCAGGCTTGGCGCCGAGAGCATCAAAGGCCCGAACCAGTTCGTGACGTGCCTTCAACCAGCTGTCGATCAGCTTGTGCACCCCACCCCAGCGTTCCTGAGCATTCTGACAACTTTCCAGCATGATGATCTCTCTTCCCTATAGGGGGCGCTGCCGCTCTGTGCCCGCGCAACACTTCAAGGATAAAAGCGGCAGCCGGACAAGGCCGCATCTGACAATCGGTTTCGATAATGCGTGCGGGCCAGATTATGCCCGCATGACTATGGCTTCAAGGTACGCAGGAGAGAAAGTTCATACAAGTGTTTAATCCTGTCCTACACACTGCGACGTACTTCTATTGCCTCGCCAGGCCCAAGCGGCGGGCGAAAAGCAGCGGTGAAAACTGCATAACGCCCAGGATCAACATCGCCACGAAGAACAACAGGCTCCACTCCGGGAGGCTCAGGTCAAACAGTGTCCAGTTGAGCTCCACGCAGTCGACAGTGCCTTTGACTGTCGACTGCAAGGCCTGCCACAGCGACAGGTTTTCAATCATGTATTGCAGGCTCGGCCAGCAATTGGCGGCCTGCTCAGGTGCGACACTTTGTAACAGCACCTGACGCACTGCAGTGATAGCGCCGAGTAACGCACAGCCCATGCTCGCCAGACCGTAAAAGTAGGCCATGGAGCGCTTTGGGCTATGAAACACAGCCACCAGATTGAGCAACGTGAAAATTGCCAGAAAGAGGCGTTGCACCTGGCAAAGGAAACACGGACGGAGCAGCGCGCCATACTCAAGATAAAAAGACGCACCCAACGTCAGCGCACCAGCCATGAACGCCAGGAGAAACAAGGAGCGTGAAGGGGCCAAAGACATTGTTATCCGTACCGCAAGAGATAGGCCGTTACGGTAGAGGAAAGGCCCGACTCCTTTCAATACGCGCTAGCGCAGACTATTCCGCGAGAGCATGAGGATATGCCGTCAGAACCTGGATGACTTTGAGCAGCTACCAGTAGGAATTCATTACGTAGCGCTTTAGACCGAGTATTTACACGGCAATGGAGGGTTGGCCCTCAGATACGTCTGAGCCAACCTTCGCACTCTTTCCTACTTCAAACTCGTGCAGGTACCGGTAACGGTGACGCCAGCAAACGGCTGTCCAAAAGCCCCAGGCCTTCCTGGAACAACTGGTTACTGCGCTCGGTGTCACCCAGCTGGGCCAGTAGACGCGCCAGCTCGGCACAGGCTTCGGGATTGCGCTGCACCTGCAGGCTGCTTTCCAGGTAATCACGCGCCTTGCCCCACAGACTGTTTTGCAGGCACAGGCGGCCCAGGGTCAGCAGCAAGCTGGCATCCCCCGGATGATCCTTGAGCCAGCCCTCGGCAAACTTCAACTGCCGGGCCGGGTCTGCGCCACGCAGCAAACCGTACAGCCGGATCAGGTGGCTGTCATAACCGCGCTTGATGGCGCCGCGCAGCACTTCCTCGGCTTTGGTATCGGCGCCCAATCGACGCAGTTGCTCGGCGTACGCCAGCACCAGTTGCGGTTGCTGGCGTTGAGCGGAAGTCAGTTGCTCCCAAGCCCGGTCCAGCGCCTGCAAACCCGCTTCGCCTTGTTCTTCGCGCAGGGCAGCCAAGCCCAGGTTTTCACCCCAGGCACGGCGCTCCAGCTCGGCCAGCTCACTGGCCGGCAGGACTTTGTCCTTTCGCAGCTCCGGCAACAGGCGAATCACTGACGACCAGTCGCCCCGCTGCTGATACAGGCGCTGCAACTGACGCAAGACTTGTGGGTTATGGGGATGACGCTCATGCATCGCCTGCAGGGTGACCAAGGCGCCTTCAGTATCGCCACGGTCCATCTGCAACTGCGCATGGCTCAAGGCGACAGCCAGTTCCGCCTGCGGTTGGCGCTCAAGTGCGCGCTCCAGCAAGCCGTCAGACTCTTCGTAACGGCCCTGTTCATTGGCCGCGCGTGCTGCGCCGAGGTAGTACAGCAATGGCTGGCGCTCGGCCTCGGCGGCGCGGTGCAGGTGGCGTTCGGCGCTGGCCCAGCGGCCTTCGGCGAGGTCCATCTGGCCTTGCTCGATCGCGATCTGTACCCGCCGGCTGCGGTTGCGCCGCGACCACGGGTTGACCACGCCACCGGAGGCGGTCACCAGGCCGAGCAGCACGCGGATCAGGTAGATCGCCAGGATGACGATGAACACGGCCGCCAACGTCGCCCACAGGCTCGACTCGTAATGCAGCACATGCGGATAGGTAATCAGCACGTAGCCGGTGTGCTTGGAAATGCCCACGGCCAATGCCAGGGCGATGGCAATCGCCAGCACCAGGATCACATAGAAACGCTTCATCGGCTCTACTCCTTGGTCGCCGGCGTGCCCGCCGACGCCTTGGCTTCATCGGCAGACAGATGACGGCGCTCAAGGTAGGCCTGCACGGCGGCCAAACTGGCAGCCAGGTCCGGCGTGGCCACAGAGACAGCCTTGGGCTCAAGCTCGGCAATACGCGCCAGCATCGCCTTGCTCTGCGGGTTGTCCTGATTGAAATTGTCCTGCAGCACACCGCGCGCCTCACCCAAGGCGCGGCTATACACCGCCGTTTCGCCATTGAGCGCAGCCCATTGGGCTTGCTCCAAGGCCAGGCTCAGGGCCAGGCGCACCTGGTTCAAGCCTTGGCCGGCGAGCAGCGGGCGAATGTTGTCGTCAGGGTTGAAGTCGATGCGGAAGTAGCGGGAGATCTGCTCCCACCACTGGCTCCAGCGGCTGTCGTTATCCGATGTCGGGCGACCTTGGGCAGCCGGCTCGGTGAGCTGGTATTCGGGCGCGATGGCCGCCAATTGCACGACCTGATCACGCAATGCCGCCAGTTGCAGGTACAGCCCGGTGCGGTCCGGCTGCTCGGTACTGCGCAGCGCGGCGAGGCTCTTGGCCAATTGCTCACGCGCGGCGTAGGCGCCCGGATCACTCTGCTCGCGCAGAATTTCGTCGGCGCCCTGGACCAGTGCCTGAGCGCTGTTGATGTCCTGCAGGGCCGAGAGGCGCAAGCTGGCCAGACGGATCAGGTGCTCGGCTTCAGCCAGTCGCCAGTCCTGACGGCTGGCACCCAGCACCGTTTCCAGACGTTGGCTGAGGCGCTGCTGATCACCCTGTAACTGCGCGACCAGACGGCGACGGTCTTCCAGTTCATCCGCCGCAGGCAACTGCGCCAGGCGAGCGGTCAACTGCTGCTGGTTCTGTTTGAGTGATTGGGCTTGGTCATCGAGGGTCTGCACCTGGCCCAGCTGCTGCTGGCTGCTGGCTTGCAGGGCGCGGACCTGCCAGATGCCCCAACCGCCGGCGGCAACACCAGCGGCGCCGAGCAGCAAGGCGACGATTGCCAGGCCATTGCCACGGCGTGGCGCGGTGACCGGTGACTCAGCGGGCGCATCAAGTACGGGCTGGGCTTCATCTTTAGGCAAGGCTGTTTCGCTCACGTATCCGTCCTTTGCGTATCAGAGAGTGGGCGCGGCATGCCTCATAGGGCACTGCTGCGTAACGCCACTAACAAAGCCGCGGCACTCGCGCCGCGACAATCCACAACTTTTTCTGCGCCAGCGGCCCGCGCCATTTCATAGACCCGCGGGCTGGGCACGAACAACGGCAGCTGCGCCACCTCAGGCCAATCTTCGCCGGCCAGGGCTTGCAGGTGCAAAAAACCCTGCCCACTGCTGACCACTACGCCATTCAAGCGT
Organism: Pseudomonas sp. D2002; assembly: GCF_013385735.1. NCBI lineage: Bacteria > Pseudomonadati > Pseudomonadota > Gammaproteobacteria > Pseudomonadales > Pseudomonadaceae > Pseudomonas > Pseudomonas sp. D2002. The sequence goes on from NZ_JACAPL010000004.1 coordinate 5,424, forward strand.
TCCAACTGGATGCGTTGCATCAACGCCCCGGCGTCGTATACCGGAAGGAGACGACGATACAACTCCAGATAGTCGACACTAGCACCTTGCTCGCGTAAACGCTCAGCCAGCAGCTCCCGCCCACCCTCGCCACGCAGGATCAGCACACGGGCACCGGGGCGTGCGATAGCCTCGCGCAAGGCCGGTAATGCAAGCAAGGCCTCGCTGTCGTCGCCACTGGGCGGATAGTGAACGTTAAGGCCGTGGTCGGCCAGAACCTGCGCAGTGGCGGCACCGACGCTGAACCACGGCAACTGCGGCCAGGGCTGATCCAACAGGTGCAAAGCAAGTCGCGCCGCCGGTTTGCTGACCACAATGACCGCGCTATAACGGCCCAGGTCACGAAAAACCGCGTGTTGCTCGGCCGTCACCGGCAAGGCTTCGATGTCCAGCAGAGGCAAGCTGCTGCTGAAAATGCCGGCTTCGGATAACGTCGCGGCCAGGGCCGATGACTCCTCGGCAGGCCGCGTCAGCAGCACACGCCAGTCGGTCACTGCGGGCCGGCCTCGCCGTAGACTTTCTGGAGAATGGCGCCAGCGCCTTTTTCCAATAGCTCCTCTGCCACCTGGATACCCAGGGCAGTCGCGTCACGCTGTGGCCCGCGCACCTCGGCGGTGAGCAGCGTGCCGCCAGCCGGATCGCCGACCAGGCCACGCAGCCAAAGGTTTTCACCTTCGAGCACGGCGTAACAGGCAATCGGCACCTGACAGCCACCGTTGAGGTGTTTGTTCAAGGCGCGTTCGGCCGTCACACGAATCTCGGTGTCTTGGTGATCAAGGGGTTTGAGCAGGGCGTGGATTTCACTGTCGGCGGTGCGGCATTCAATGCCCACTGCGCCCTGCCCGCCTGCGGGCAAGCTGTCTTCGACGCTGATGGCCGAGGTGATCCGGTCTTCGAAACCGAGGCGAATCAAACCGGCTGCTGCGAGGATAATCGCGTCATATTCGCCAGCATCCAGCTTGGCCAGGCGAGTGTTGACGTTGCCACGCAGAAAGCGGATTTGCAGGTCTGGGCGCCGGGTCAGCAACTGCGCCTGGCGGCGCAGGCTCGAGGTGCCGACGATACTGCCCAACGGCAGCTCATCCAGCGACGCGTAAGCGTTGGAAACGAACGCATCGCGCGGGTCTTCGCGCTCGCAGATGCAATACAGGCCCAGGCCTTCGGGGAAGTCCATCGGCACGTCTTTCATCGAATGCACGGCGATGTCGGCTTCGTTTTCGAGCAGCGCGGTTTCCAGTTCCTTGACGAACAGGCCCTTGCCGCCAATCTTCGACAATGGCGAGTCCAGCAGCTTGTCGCCGCGACTGACCATGGGCACAAGAGACACTTTGAGACCCGGATGGGCCTGCTCAAGACGTGCTTTTACGTATTCGGCCTGCCACAAGGCCAAAGCGCTTTTACGGGTGGCGATGCGGATTTCGCGAGAGGACATGGATCAATCCGTACTGAATAGATACGGCAGATAATAACAGCTCAGGCAAATACGCTTTGATTTGAATCAGCAAGTGCGGGGCCTCCCTGGCCGCATCGCACCGGGATAAAGCATGCAGGCCTCACCAAAGCCCTTGGGCTAAAGCTGCTGCATCATCTTGCGCACACCGGCGACGTGGCGGCGGCTGACGATCAAGGCGTCGCCATTGAGCCCTTTCAGGAACAACTGAAAGTGCCCCAGGGGCGTGCGCTGCAGACGCTCTATTCGCTCGCGAGCCACCAGCGCGTTGCGGTGGATGCGCACAAAGCGGTCGCCGAATTCATCTTCAAGGGCCTTGAGCGGCTCATCGAGCAAGACTTCGCCAGTCTCGTGACGCAGGGTCACGTACTTGTGGTCAGCGATAAAATAGACCACCTGGCTCAGGGGAATCAGCTCGATACCTTTGCGGGTCCGCGCGCTGATATGGCTACGCGGCCCGTTGCCACTTTGCGCCGCCGGCTGGGTCAGCGCGGCGAGCTGGACGCGGTTGGGGCGCTCGGCTTTTTTCAGGGCCTTGAGCAACGCCTCGGCGGTCACCGGCTTGGCGACAAAGCTGACACCGCTGTCTTCGAGCGTCTGCGCAGAAAACTCTTCTTGAGCTGCGCATAACACCACGGCAGGCGGCGATTCTCGCTCGCTCAGGCGGGCGGCCACTTGCAAGCCATCAAGGCCTGGCAGGCGAATATCGAGCAACACCAAGTCCGGCTTGAGGCTGTCGATCAGCGTCAACGCCTCCTCGCCGTTGGTGGCGCTCGGTTCAAGGACTGTATAACCCTCGAGTTCACTGACCAGACGGCTCAGTCGCTCGCGGGCTTGGGGTTCGTCATCAACGATCAGGACATTCATATTGCGCTGGATTCCTGCGTGAGTCTCGCACAAGGATAGCGTAGACAGGTGCGGTGACTTGCGTCACAGCGATCCACGCTAAGACTAGCGCGAGCGGCAAAAAGTGCCCTGAGAGCGGCACCCATATTTACCCGGACCTGTTCAATAGCGCCCAAGACCTGCTGCCTGCGGGCATCGTCGTAGGGTTTGCTGATACACAATCCGAATACCCCCCTTTTTTAATGGATAGTCTGGGCTATGACCGCATCACCCGACTTTGGTGCATTCCCACACTATCAGTCCAACTGTAGACGCTGGCTGAGACGACATTGCTCAATCGACAAATATCGTTTCAATAAGCCCCTGCCTCCAGTCTCGTCCTGGACGCGTTCGGCGGCAAGGCACTTAGCCATCCTTCGCACAAATAAAAATGCCGACCACCCGCAGCACCGCCTCCACGGGCAACCCTGTTATTATCGGCGGCACACCTCCACGCCTCTTTTAAGCAGATCACGAGCGAATCCATGAGCACCGACAAGACCAACCAGTCCTGGGGCGGCCGCTTCAGTGAACCCGTCGACGCCTTCGTCGCGCGCTTCACCGCCTCCGTCACTTTCGACCAGCGCCTGTACCGCCACGACATCATGGGCTCGATCGCCCACGCCACGATGCTGGCCAAGGTCGGCGTACTGACCGACGCCGAGCGCGACAGCATCATCGATGGCCTGACCACCATTCGCGGTGAGATCGAGGCCGGCACGTTCGACTGGCGCGTCGATCTGGAAGACGTGCACATGAACATCGAGGCGCGCCTCACCGACCGCATCGGTGTGACCGGCAAGAAACTGCACACCGGTCGCAGCCGTAACGACCAGGTGGCCACCGATATCCGCCTGTGGCTGCGTGACGAAATCGACTTGATCCTGGGCGAAATCACGCGCCTGCAAAAAGGTTTGCTGGAGCAGGCCGAGCGTGAGTCCGGCACCATCATGCCCGGCTTCACCCACCTGCAAACCGCACAGCCTGTGACGTTCGGCCACCACCTGCTGGCCTGGTTCGAAATGCTCAGCCGCGACTACGAGCGCCTGGTGGATTGCCGCAAGCGCGCCAACCGCATGCCGCTGGGCAGCGCTGCGCTGGCCGGCACCACTTACCCGATCGACCGCGAGTACACCGCACAACTGCTGGGTTTCGACGCGGTGGGCGGCAACTCCCTGGACGGCGTGTCGGACCGTGACTTCGCCATCGAATTCTGCGCCGCGGCCAGCATCGCGATGATGCACTTGTCGCGCTTCTCCGAAGAGCTGGTGCTGTGGACCAGTGCGCAGTTCCAGTTCATCGACCTGCCGGACCGCTTCTGCACCGGCAGCTCGATCATGCCGCAAAAGAAAAACCCCGACGTGCCCGAGCTGGTACGTGGCAAAAGCGGCCGCGTGTTCGGCGCGCTGATGGGCCTGCTGACCTTGATGAAGGGCCAACCGCTGGCCTACAACAAGGACAACCAGGAAGACAAAGAGCCGCTGTTCGACGCCGCCGACACGCTGCGTGATTCGCTGCGTGCGTTTGCCGACATGATCCCGGCGATCAAGCCCAAGCACGCGATCATGCGTGAAGCAGCGCTGCGCGGGTTCTCCACCGCGACCGATTTGGCGGACTACCTGGTGCGCCGTGGCCTGCCGTTCCGTGACTGCCACGAAATCGTCGGCCATGCCGTGAAGTACGGCGTAGATACCGGCAAGGACCTGGCGGAAATGAGCCTGGAAGAACTGCGCCAGTTCAGCGACCAGATTGAGCAGGACGTATTCGCCGTGCTGACCCTGGAAGGCTCGGTGAATGCCCGCAACCACGTGGGCGGCACTGCGCCGGCGCAGGTCAAGGCCGCCGTGGTGCGTGGCCAGGAACTGCTCGCCAGCCGCTAAAAAGCCTCAGACCCGCGCGGTCAAGAATGTAGGAGCGGGCTTGCTCGCGAATACGGTAGACCAGTCGCCATATGTATTGACTGACACACCGCTTTCGCGAGCAAGCCCGCTCCCACATTTGATTTGTGCACGGCTGATTATTTCTTGGCCGCAATCATCGCCATAAACGCCGGCATCGCTGACTCCCTGTCCGCCGCAACCCTCTTGGCGTTAGGCATCTCGTGCAAGCGCTCCAGCAACGCTTTGGCCTTCGGCAAATCTGCCAGCAAATCCAGGCCAAACAGCTTCTCGCCCACTGCACAGGCGAGGTTCACGCTGTACATGAAATACAGATCGGCAATCGTAAAGTTATCCCCCGCCACGTACGGCGCAAACTTGCCGTGTCGCCCCAAAGAACCGATCCCCAACAGCAACTCGGCCCTGGATTTTTCCTTGATCGCCTCCGGCACCGGCATTGCGAAGAACGCCTCGGCGAAACACGCGCGGGCGGGCAATTCGATGTACAGCTCGATCTCCCTGCACAGCGCCAGCACCTGCGCACGCTGGAAAGGCTCGGCGGGCAGCAGTGACGGGCCTTCCTGGGTGTGTTCGAGGTACTCAAGGATCACGCTGGTTTCGTTGATAAACCCTTGTTTGACGCCCAGCACCGGCACTTTGCCGCGCGGGCTAACGGCCAGGGCTTCCGGGGTCTGGCCCGCATAAAACGGCACCTCTTCAAACGGCAAACCTTTCTCCAGCAGCGCCAGTTTGACCATGTTGTAGTAGTTGCTGACCGAAAATCCGTAAAGCTTGAGCATCGCGAATGCCTCCAGGCCGGGTGTGGGGTTGGCTGCAGAAGTTATAGAGCGTCGAACCCGACCTGACCAGCAGCATCACCCGCCTGAATGGGCGTAGACTGGCGCCCTTTCCTTGAGGAGCCCCGCCATGAGCGAGCCAACCGATATCGACAACGACGAAGAAGAGTTCACTGAAAGTACGCTGACCCAGGCCATCGAAAACCAGATCGAAAGCGACAACCCGCCTGCGGCCAAGGCCACCTTCAACAAGCTGACCCTGGTCGGTTATGAGCGTGATGACATCTTGAACCTCATGGCCCACGTGCTGGCCGTGGAGATCGACAAGATGCTCGAAGACGATCGCGCATTCAATACCGAATGGTACGAAACCGCACTGCGGGCACTGCCCGAGCTGCCGCCCGAAAACGACTGAATCCAGTACCTTTGTGGCCTGGAAGCCTGCTTCCTCGCCACAAACCTGCGCCATATCAAGACCCACGACTTTCTCACTGGACAGCCCGGCAAAGTGCGTTCACCTTATGCCCTGCTAGCCTCTAATAAATTTTAGAAAGTCTGGAGTCCTTATGTCGTATACCCCTGAGTTGGTTGCCGAACTGGAAATCCTTGTACTCTTTCCCTTGGACAGCACCAAGGAAGGTCTGAAAGTCCACCAGACCGCCGCCCCCACTGCCATCGCCGCTGCCAAGCGCCTCCATGCGAAAGGCCTTATCGACCAGCCAGACGGGGGCTACCTGACCAGCCTTGGCCGTGACGCTGCCGAGCAAGCCCAAACCCTGCTGACCATCCTGACCACCGCCACCACCAAAGAAGCTGCCTGACACCTGATCCCGCCCATGGAGTCCGCCTTCTGCGGATTCCGAGGGCGCTGCTGTGGAAGACACAAAATTCTGACGTCAATAACCCTTTCCCTCTAAACCTCCTACGCTTCTGGCTGTAAACTCCTACACGGCCGCCCACGTCGGGCTCTGCGAGCCAACGACCTAGAAATGACCCGCACCCACGAAATCCGCCCCGACCTGGACGAAGGCATCGACCGCAAGGTGCTGGCCCAGCTGCGCGCGCGGTTCATGGCCCTCAATGCAGGCCGCATGGCCCGGGCCGTCGAGGGGCTGACGCCTCGCCAGCAAAGCGTGCTGACCCTGTTGCCGCTGTTTTTCCACGTCAATCATCCGTTGCTGCCAGGCTATGTCTCGGGCAGTACGCCAGCAGGCCTGTCGAACTTCGAGCCCGACGCCCAGGCGCTTACCGAAGCCCAGCGCTTGACCCGCTCGTTCTCCTACAAGCCACGTCATGGCAACCCGCCCCGGCCGATCCACGGCCTGTTCCTGATGGGCAGCCTCGGCACCCTGGCCCAAGCGGATCAGAGCGACATGGACGTGTGGGTGTGCCATGCGCCGGACCTTGGCGACACCGAACTGGCCGAGCTGCGCAAAAAGTGCCAGTTGCTGGAAGCCTGGGCCTTGACCATGGGCGCCGAGGCGCACTTTTTCCTGATCGAGCCGACGCGCTTTGTACTCGGTGAGCGCGACACGCAACTGAGCTCCGACGACTGCGGCACCACCCAGCATTATTTGTTACTGGATGAGTTCTACCGCACCGCCATCTGGCTGGCCGGGCGCACGCCGATTTGGTGGCTGGTACCGGTGTACGAAGAAACCCGCTACGCCGAATTCACCCACACGCTGATTTCCAAGCGTTTTATCCGCGCTGATGAAACCCTGGACCTGGGCCACCTGGCTCACATTCCGCCAGGCGAGTTCATCGGCGCCGGGCTGTGGCAACTGTTCAAGGGCATCGAGTCGCCTTACAAATCGGTGCTCAAGCTGCTGCTGACTGAGGTCTACGCCAGCGAACATCCGAACGTGCATTGCCTGAGCCTGCGCTTCAAGCGTGCGGTGTTTGCCAACCAGATGGACCTGGATGAGCTGGACCCGTACATCGTGGTCTACCGCCGCATCGAGGAATACCTCAAGGCGCGCAACGAGCCGGAACGCCTGGAACTTGTAAGGCGCGCGCTGTACCTGAAGGTCAACCGCAAGCTCAGCGCCGGCCAACGCGGCACAAGCTGGCAGCGATTGTTGCTGGAACGCCTGGCCCATGAATGGGGCTGGGACCAACGCCAACTGGCCTTGCTGGACAGCCGCAGCCAGTGGAAAGTGCGCCAGGTCGCCTCCGAGCGCCGCGCACTGGTCAATGAGCTCAATTACAGCTATCGCTTCCTCACTCAGTTCGCCCGCACCGAGCAGACCGTCAGCCTGATCAACAAACGCGATCTCAACGTGCTCGGCCGTCGCCTGTATGCGGCGTTCGAACGCAAGGCCGGCAAGGTCGAGTTCATCAACCCCGGCATCGCCCCGGATTTGGCCGAAGACACCCTGACCCTGGTGCAATCGCCCAACCGCAAAGAGCCCGGCCAACACCATTGGGGCCTGTACAACGGCAACCTCACGGCGCTGGAATGGGAGCACTTCGCACCGATCAAGCGCAGCCGCGACCTGTTGGAAATGCTCACCTGGTGCCACCGCAACGGCGTGATCGACAGCAGCACTCGCCTGGCGCTGCACCCGGGCGTCAGCGACATGACCGAATTCGAACTGTTCAACCTGCTGGGCAGCCTGCAACAGACCATCGCCCTGCCCTTGGCCAGCGTCGATGAAGAGCGTTTATTGCGCTCGGCGGTGCCGGAAGAAGTGCTGCTACTGATCAACGTCGGCGTCGACCCGCTCAAGCATCACCGTGACCTGAATATCCTGATGACCACCGAGCGCACCGACTCCTTGAGCTATGCCGGTGTGCGCGACAACCTGGTATTGACCCTGGATCAGGTCACGCTCAACAGTTGGAACGAAGTGCTGGTCAGCCGCTACGACGGCCCCCACGCGCTGCTCGATTGCCTGCGCGACTACCTCAACCAGCTACCGCCGGACCACTTGCCACGCCTGCGGGTGCGTTGTTTCTGTCACAACCGTGCGCAGTTCATTGCCCAGCGCGTAGAGGAAATCTTCGACACCGCGCAGAACCTGTTGCTGGGTCAGGGCAATCACCGCTACTTGCTGCAGGTGCAGCAGCACTACCACGTGATGGAACTGATGCCGGGCCAGGCCACCCATGTGTCACTGCCGACCCAGGATGCGCTGATCGCCTACCTCAGTGAAGAACTGGCCAGCTACAGCCCGCTGCACCTGGACGCCATGGCCCTGGAAGACCACGACCTCGCGCTGCTGTTGCCCATGGGCCTGGCCGATTGTGTGCAGGTGTTCTACCGGGTCAATGAAGGCTTCGCCGAGTTGTATGTGCTGGATGAATTCAACGCGCTGTGGCAGCAACGCTTGCCGTACCATGACGAACAAAGCCTGTTGGCGCCGTTGCAGCGTTTTCTGCAGTCGATCATCTATCGCCGCGAAGCGCTCTCGCCGCTGGACACGCACCAGCCGTTGGGCGAAGTGCAAACCTTGTATTACCAACTGTTGCCGTCTGGCAGCCATCGCGCACGTGGCATCGAGCCACGGCCAGCCCCTCAGAATCCCGCCAACAAGCCGTTTTATGACGTGCAGGCGATTATCGGCAAGGCCGCGCCCGGCCAGGTCGGCATCACGTTGTACTGTAATCAACGGGAGTTTTCGGAGTTGGAGTTCGGCGACCAACTGTTTGCAGTGGTCGCCCAGGAAATCGTCGGGCAGCGCCGGGAAACCGAGCGCTACCGCTGCTACATCACCGACCTGGACCTGTCCGGCCTGCTCGGTGACGTGCAAAGCCCGAGCAACTTGTACCTGCGCTACAAGGCCGAGCTGGAGTTGTCACTGAATGCGGCGCTGAGCCAGATTTAGAGCAGGAAGGCGCCGCCATCTTTGGGCTGGCCTTCAACACTGAGCAATTCCAGCTTGAGGGTCTTGCCGCCCGGCGCCGGCCAGTCGATGTGCTGGCCCACTTGCAGGCCGAGCAACGCGCTGCCCACCGGCGCCAGGATCGAGATCTTGCCTTCGTCGGCATTCGCGTCCTTGGGGTAAACCAGGGTCAGGTGATAGTCCTTGCCGCTGCCTTGCTCACGGCAATGCACGCGGGAGTTCATGGTCACGACACTTGCAGGCACTTCATCGTGGCCAACTTGATCGGCACGGTCGAGCTCGGCTTGCAATGCTTCGACGCCGGGAAACTCGTCGCCCAAGCGGTCGATCAGTTGCTCCAGACGCTGCACGTCAAGACGGGTGAGGATGATGGAAGGTGCGGTGGTCATGATTCAGGCAGACTCCTTTTTTCTGCACAAAAAAGCAAAACCCCGCCAGGAAAAGGCGGGGTTCTCACGGACCTCGATGAGTTGAGGTGTACCCGGACACTACCACAGCGTCACAAATAAACAAGACGACCTCAGGCGAGGCTCCGACGCTGTTCGGCCTCGGCGCAGATCACCCGGCGCCGGGCATCGTCGGCGGAGCGCCATTCACGGATGTCTTCCACGTGGCGGAAGCAGCCGAGGCAGACTTTTTGCTCGTCCAGGCGACACAAACTGATACAAGGTGACGGCACCGCCGGGCTGACATTGCTGAACAGCGGCTTGGGTGGGCGTACAGGTGCAGGCTGGGTCACGATCAAATCTCGTCGAAGTCCAGCTCGACGCCGGCTTGTTCTTGAACCAGGCGTGCGAGCATTTCGCTCAACAGCTCATCGCTGGTATCGCACTGCCAATTGTTGTCTTCTTCGTTGAAGTCGAAGTGAAAACCACCCGAACGCGCCGCCAGCCACAACTGACGCAGCGGCTCCTGGCGGCTGAAGATCAGTTGGGTGCCGTTTTCAAACTTGACGGTCAGCACGCCGGCCGAGTTTTCCAGGTCCACGTCCAGGCCGCTGTCGTCGAAAATATCTTCCAGCGCCTGCTGGGTCGAATCCACCAGGTCGTGAAAACGGGCTTCGGTCAAACTCATTGTGGCAACCTCAAAAGTGTCTGGTTTTGCTCAAGCGCCGCACGATACGGGCGAGCCCCGCTTATTGCAAAGGATACCGAGTTCATTACCGATGGCGGTATGAAATATCCACGGCCAGCGTAGCCTGCTTCCCAACCATCTCGGCAAACCCCCGCCGGACGGGTATTCCGGCGCATAGGCAAGCTGGCGGGTGGTCGGTATACTCGGGCGCAATTAATGCATATTCAAGGATTTCGCCATGAAGCGCCTGATCTCTTCCCTTGCTGCGCTCGTCGCGGTCGCTTGCCTCGTTAGTGCCTGTGGTCAAAAAGGCCCGCTGTACCTGCCCGATGACAGCAAAGACCCAAATGATCAGGCGCAGTCGTCACAAAAGCCGTCAAAGGCGCACAAGCACGACACCTATCAATAAGGGAAACCCATGGACGCTTTTAACTACCGGGACGGCGAGCTGTTCGCGGAAGGCGTGGCGCTGTCCGCAATTGCCGAGCGCTTTGGCACCCCGACTTACGTGTACTCACGTGCGCACATCGAAGCCCAATACCGCACCTTTGCCGACGCGCTGGAAGGCACGCCGAGCCTGGTGTGCTACGCCGTCAAGGCCAACTCCAACCTGGGTGTACTGAATGTCCTGGCGCGTCTCGGCGCTGGTTTCGACATCGTTTCCCGTGGTGAACTGGAGCGCGTGCTGGCGGCCGGCGGCCAACCTGACAAGATCGTATTCTCCGGCGTCGGCAAGAGCCGCGAAGACATGCGCCGCGCCCTTGAAGTGGGCGTGCATTGTTTCAACGTAGAATCCACCGATGAGCTGGAGCGCCTGCAAGTGGTCGCCGCCGAGATGGGCGTTCGCGCGCCGATCTCCCTGCGCGTCAACCCGGACGTCGATGCCGGCACCCATCCGTACATTTCCACCGGCCTTAAAGAGAACAAGTTCGGCATCGCCATTGCCGATGCCGAGGACGTGTACATCCGCGCCGCGCAGTTGCCGAACCTGGAAGTGCTGGGTGTCGACTGCCATATCGGCTCGCAACTGACCAGCCTGCCACCTTTCCTCGATGCACTCGACCGCCTGCTGGCGTTGATCGACCGCTTGGGCGAATGCGGCATTTACCTGCACCACATCGACCTCGGCGGCGGCGTAGGCGTGCGCTATCGCGATGAAGAGCCGCCGCTGGTGGCTGACTACATCAAGGCCGTGCGCGAGCGCACCGAAGGCCGTGACCTGACGCTGATGTTCGAGCCCGGCCGTTATGTCGTCGCCAACGCCGGCGTGCTGCTGACTCAGGTCGAGTACCTCAAGCACACCGAGCACAAGGATTTCGCCATCGTCGATGCGGCGATGAACGACCTGATCCGCCCGGCGCTGTACCAGGCCTGGATGAACGTCACCGCCGTGACGCCTCGCGAAGGCGAAGGCCGCGCCTACGACATCGTCGGCCCGATCTGCGAGACCGGCGACTTCCTGGCCAAGGAGCGTCAGCTGGCCCTGGAAGAAGGCGACCTGCTGGCCGTGCATTCGGCCGGTGCCTACGGGTTTGTCATGAGTTCCAACTACAACACCCGCGGCCGTGCCGCCGAGGTGCTGGTGGACGGTGATCAAGCGTTTGAAGTGCGTCGCCGCGAGACGGTAGCCGAGTTGTATGCTGGCGAAAGCCTGCTGCCGGAGTAAGCCATGCTGCTGCGTTTTACCAAGATGCACGGGCTGGGCAATGACTTTATGGTCCTCGACCTGGTCAGCCAGCACGCGCACATCCTGCCCAAGCACGCCAAACAGTGGGGCGACCGTCACACTGGCATCGGTTTTGACCAGTTGCTGATCGTCGAGGCGCCGAGCAACCCGGAGGTGGATTTCCGTTACCGGATCTTCAACTCCGATGGTTCCGAAGTGGAACAGTGCGGCAACGGTGCGCGCTGCTTCGCACGCTTTGTGCTGGACAAACGCCTGACCGCCAAACGCCAGATTCGCGTCGAAACCAAAAGCGGCGTGATCGAACTGGACATCCGCAGCGATGGCCAGATCAGCGTGAACATGGGCGCGCCACGCCTGGTGCCGGCGGATATTCCGTTCCAGGCCACCGAGCAGGCGACCCATTACGCGCTGGAGGTTGATGGCAAGACGGTGGATATCGCCGCCGTGTCGATGGGCAACCCCCACGCCGTTCTGCGGGTCAACGACATCAATAACGCGCCCGTGCATGAACTGGGGCCGAAAATCGAACATCACCCGCGCTTTCCGGCACGGGTCAATGTGGGCTTCCTGCAGGTGATCGACCGTACCCGCGCGCAACTGCGCGTGTGGGAACGCGGCGCCGGCGAAACCCAGGCCTGCGGCACCGGCGCTTGCGCTGCGGCCGTGGCCGCGATCAGCCAGGGGTGGATGGATTCGCCGCTGTTGATCGACCTGCCCGGTGGACGCTTGTCCATCGAATGGGCAGGCCCTGGCCACCCGGTGATGATGACCGGGCCGGCCTCGCGTGTATACGAAGGACAGGTCCGTCTATGAGTGAGCCAAGCTAATGACCGATAAGCCTCAAGTACCCGCCCAAGCAAACCCAAGCGAAAGTCTGGAGGCCGCTGCAGTCGCGGCGTACCTTGAGGCTAACCCGGACTTCTTCGTCGAACACGAAGAGCTGCTGCCGGCCCTGCGCATTCCCCACCAGCGCGGCGACACCGTGTCGCTGGTGGAGCGGCAGATGAAGATCCTGCGTGAGCGCAATATCGAAATGCGCCACAAGCTCTCGCACCTGATGGACGTCGCCCGCGACAATGACCGCCTGTTCGAGAAAACCCGTCGCCTGATTCTTACCCTGATGGACGCTACCAGCCTGGAAGAAACGGTGATCGCCGTGGAAGACAGCCTGCGCCAGGACTTCCAGGTGCCCTTTGTCAGCCTGATCCTGTTCAGCGACAACCCAATGCCGGTGGGTCGCTGGGTCAGCGGTGGCGAAGCGCAAACCGCGATTGGCGGCCTGCTCTCTGAAGGCAAGACCATCAGTGGCACCTTGCGCGAGCATGAGCTGGACTTCCTGTTTGGTGCCGAACAGCGCAAGCAGATCGGCTCGACTGCCGTGGTCGCCCTCAGCTATCAGGGCCTGCACGGCGTATTGGCGATCGCCAGCCGTGATCCGCAACACTACAAAAGCTCGGTGGGCACGCTGTTCCTGACCTACATCGCCGAAGTGCTCGGCCGGGTACTGCCGCGCTTCACCACCGCCCTGCGCGCGGTGCGCTAGCCATGGAACGGCAACTGAACGCTTACTGCGCTCACCTGCGCAACGAGCGCCAGGTGTCGCCCCACACGCTGGAAGCCTATCGACGGGACTTGAACAAGGTCCTGGCGTATTGCGAAAAACAACAGATCGCCAGCTGGAAAGCCCTGGATATCCAGAGCCTGCGCAGCTTGATCGCGCGGCTGCACCAGCAAGGCCAATCCTCGCGCAGCCTGTCGCGTCTGCTCTCGGCGGTGCGCGGCCTCTATCACTACTTGAACCGCGAAGGCCTGTGTGATCACGACCCGGCCAACGGCCTGTCCCCACCCAAAGGCGAGCGGCGGCTGCCCAAGACCCTCGACACCGATCGCGCCCTGCAATTGCTCGACGGCGCCGTCGAAGATGACTTCCTCGCGCACCGCGACCAGGCGATTCTTGAGCTGTTCTATTCCTCGGGCCTGCGCCTGTCGGAGCTGACGGGCCTGAACCTCGACCAACTGGACCTGGCGGACGGCCTGGTGCAAGTGCTCGGCAAGGGCAGCAAGACCCGCGTGTTGCCAGTCGGCCGCAAGGCGCGGGAAGCCTTGCAACTATGGCTGCCGCTGCGTCTGTTGACCAACCCCGCAGACGATGCGGTGTTTGTCAGCCAGCAAGGCCGGCGCCTCGGGCCACGGGCGATTCAGGTGCGGGTCAAGCTCGCCGGTGAACGCGAGCTGGGGCAGAACCTGCACCCACATATGCTGCGACACTCTTTTGCCAGCCATATGTTGGAATCGTCCCAGGACCTGCGCGCGGTGCAGGAACTGCTCGGCCACTCCGACATCAAGACCACGCAGATCTACACCCACCTCGACTTCCAACACCTGGCGACGGTGTACGACAGCGCCCATCCACGGGCCAAACGCATCAAGGGCGGCGACTCATGAGTATCAAGCTGATCACCTTCGACCTGGACGACACACTCTGGGACAACGTACCCGTCATCATCGGCGCCGAAGCGTCAATGCGCGAGTGGCTGGCGATCAACGCCACCAAAGTCGGCGAATTGCCCCTGGAGCATTTCGCCCGCCTGCGCCAGCAGGTGCTGGAGCGCCATCCCGAGCTCAAATACCGCATCAGCACCCTGCGCCATCGGGTGTTGATGCACGCGTTTGAAGAGGCCGGTTATCCACAGCCTGAAGCCACGGACATGGCAGATGTGTGCTACGAAGCGTTTATTCATGCGCGGCACCAACTCACGCCATTTCCCGAAGCCGAGCCGATGTTGCAGGCGCTGCGCCAGCACTTCTTGCTGGGGGTGATCACCAACGGTAATGCCGATGTGCAGCGCGTCGGCCTGGCGGACTATTTCCACTTTGCCCTGCGCGCCGAAGATATCGGCATCGCCAAGCCGGATGCGCGGTTGTTTCAAGAAGCGTTGCAACGCGGTGGCGTGGACGCCAGTCAGGCGGTGCATATCGGCGATCACCCCGGTGATGACATCGCCGGGGCGCAGCAGGCGGGGCTGCGTGCGGTGTGGTTTAACCCGACGGGTAAGGCGTGGGAGGCGGATAAGCGCCCGGATGCGGAAATTCGTAACCTGGCGGAGCTGCCAGCGCTGCTGCGTAGCTGGAACTGACGCTATAGCCGCAACACTGAAGATCAAAATGTGGGAGCGGGCTTGCTCGCGAATACGGTCTGTCAGTGACTGGTGTGGTGACTGATACACCGCATTCGCGAGCAAGCCCGCTCCCACATTTGACCAGTAGTGGCCGGTAGAATTGTTACAGCCATGAAAAAGCCCGCAGCGACGGCGGGCTTTTTCTTACAAGCGAACTGCTGACCTTAGATAGGACGGCTGCCGTACTTGTTATCCGGCTTCTTCGGCGGGTCTGCCACCACGTTGGCCTCGACTTCCTGCACTTTGCCGCCTTTAGCGAGGAATTCTTCCATCGCACGGGCCAGCGCATCGCGCTCTTTGTTCTTGGCTTCAACGCTCGGCAGCTCGTCTACCGATACAGCGGCCTTGGCTTTGCCTTTGGCGGCTTTGGCGGGCGCGTCATCGCTGATTTCGTCGCCATCGTCAGCAACGTCTTCAACGGCCGCTTCAAGACCCTCTTCGGTCTCGTCGTCGCCTACTTCAAGTTCGTCGTTTTCCAGATCATCGTCGCTCATGTTCTACCTCATGACTTGCGAAAAGCAGATTAGTTATAGCCCAGCTTCACCCTCTGTCGAGTTTGCCGGAAAAAATCACATCCACAGGATTACCCGTGGCTTATGCCCCATCACCGTGCAAGGTGGCGAGGACTTTACGAGCACCGCCATGATCACGGTGCTCGCCCAGATAAACACCTTGCCAGGTCCCCATCGCCAAGCGGCCGGCCTTGACCGGCAAACTCAGCTGGCAGCCCAGGAGACTGGCCTTGAAGTGCGCCGGCAGATCATCCGGACCTTCGTCGTTGTGTTCATATCCCGCCATGCCTTGCGGCACCAGCGCATTGAAAAAACGCTCGAAGTCACGGCGAACCGCCGGGTCGGCATTCTCGTTGACGGTCAACGAGGCCGAGGTGTGCTGCAGCCACAAATGCAACAAGCCCACGCGACAAGCCTTCAATTCAGGCAAGCCGGCGAGCAACTCATCCGTTACCAGGTGAAAGCCCCGGGGCTTGGCCCGCAGGGTTATCAGGGTCTGTTGCCACATACAGTTCTCCGCCCATCGGCGCGCATTCTAGCGCGCTCAGGGAAAAAACAAAGTACCGAATACGCCTACATGCATGTAAGACTTTTGCACGCTGAAAAGTACCGTGTGCGCGCCATCACAAACTCTGCGTAAAAACCGGTACAGGTCCTATCACTGACAAACGCCAGGCAAAAAAATGCCCGGCAAGCCGGGCATCTTTTTTTCGCGTACTTACAAGTTGTAGCCGCGTTCGTTGTGTTGCGCCAGGTCGAGGCCCACGGCCTCTTCTTCGTCGGTAACCCGCAGGCCCATGACTGCATCCAGCACCTTGAGGATGATGAAGGTCACGATAGCCGTGTAGATCACGGTGAAACCGACGCCTTTGCACTGGATCCAGACTTGCGCCGCGATGTCAGTGGTGGCTGCGTTGAAGCCGCCCAGGGAAGGCGCAGCGAACACGCCGGTCAGGATCGCGCCGAGGATACCGCCGATACCGTGCACGCCGAAGGCGTCCAGGGAGTCGTCGTAGCCCAGTTTGCGTTTCAGGGTAGTGGCGCAGAAGAAGCACACCACGCCCGCCGCCAGGCCGATGACCAGGGCGCCCATTGGGCCCACGGTGCCGGCAGCCGGGGTGATTGCCACCAGGCCAGCAACTACGCCCGAGGCGATGCCCAGTGCGCTTGGCTTACCGTGGGTGACCCACTCGGCGAACATCCAGCCCAGCGCCGCAGCAGCGGTAGCGATCTGGGTGACCAGCATCGCCATACCGGCAGTGCCGTTGGCCGCAGCCGCGGAACCGGCGTTGAAGCCGAACCAGCCGACCCACAGCATGGCCGCACCGACCAGGGTGTAACCCAGGTTGTGAGGTGCCATCGGGGTGGTTGGGAAACCTTTACGCTTGCCGAGTACCAGGCACGCCACCAGGCCGGCCACACCGGCGTTGATGTGCACCACGGTGCCGCCGGCGAAGTCCAGCACGCCCCAGTCACCCAGCAGCGAACCCGGACCGCCCCACACCATGTGCGCAATCGGTGCGTAGACCAGGGTGAACCAGACGCCCATGAAGATCAGCATCGCGGAGAACTTCATACGCTCGGCGAAAGCACCGACGATCAGCGCAGGAGTAATGATGGCGAACGTCATCTGGAAGGTGACGAACACCGCCTCAGGGAACAGCGCCGCAGGGCCGGTGATGCTCGCCGGGGTCACACCCGACAGGAACAGTTTGGACAGGCCGCCCACGAACGAGTTGAGGTTGACGACGCCTGCTTCCATACCGGTGGTGTCGAACGCCATGCTGTAGCCGTAAACGAACCACAAGATAGTGATCAAGCCGGTGATGGCGAAGCACTGCATCATCACGGAAAGAATGTTTTTGGAGCGAACCATGCCGCCGTAGAACAGCGCCAGGCCCGGAATAGTCATGAACAGCACCAGCGCGGTGGACGTGAGCATCCACGCGGTGTCGCCGGAATTGAGGACTGGAGCAGGGGCTGGGTCCGCCGCCAATGCCAAGGCTGGCATTACGAGGGACAACAGGGCTCCTAGCCCTGCGAATTTACGCAGAGTCATATTGTTTTCTCCTGGGGCGTTGGGGGTTTGGCGGCTTAGATTGCGTCGGTATCGGTTTCGCCGGTACGGATGCGAATAGCCTGTTCCAGATTGACCACGAAGATCTTGCCGTCACCGATCTTGCCGGTGTTGGCCGCCTTGGTTATCGCCTCGATAACCCGGTCAAGATCCTTGTCGTCAATGGCGACATCAATCTTCACCTTCGGCAGGAAATCGACCACGTATTCCGCGCCGCGATACAGCTCGGTGTGACCCTTCTGCCGACCGAAGCCTTTGACCTCAGTAACGGTAATGCCCTGCACGCCGATCTCGGACAACGACTCGCGTACATCGTCCAACTTGAACGGCTTGATGATGGCAGTGACTAGCTTCATGAAAACTCTCTCCCGAATTGGTGGACTTGCCCCAGGAAAACAAACCCGTCTCAAGTCTAAGCGCAGTGCCTGGCTTTGTAACGCGTCGTCGCCTCGGCATTTACCGTTGCGACGCCAGCGAACCACTGGTGACGAAACCTGTACCCCTGATCCGTCGGCGCACTGCATTCGTCACAGCGACTGCATCAGTGCATGGGTCATGATCGTCTAAGCAGAAACCTTGCCAGCTCCGTAAAAATCACTGAAATCAGTCCTTTGCCCACTTATGCCCACCTGCGGGGCGAATTGGCGGCCGCAATGCGCACAAAAACAGTGCGCAGCCGCCCGGCCCTCTGCGCGAAAAGCGTGCGCTCACGGCCGTGAAAATGACTATAGACGCTGCGTGATACACTGCCGGCCAACAGTTTTCCGGAATGTTTCCCATGCTCGCGCCCAAAGACCTCCTCGACGCCCTGAGCGGCCACGCCTCTCGCCTGTTCAGCGGCGACACCCCGCTGCCCCGCAACGAAATCGAAAGCCAGTTCAAGGCGCTGCTGCAAAGCGGCTTCAGCAAACTCGACCTGGTCAGCCGGGAAGAGTTTGATAGCCAGATGGTGGTGCTGGCCCGTACGCGTGCACGGTTGGAGAGTTTGGAGGCGAAAGTCGCCGAGCTGGAAGCGCGCCTGACGCCCAGCGCTGAGTGACTGTCACAACTCGCTAAAAATGTGGGAGCGGGCTTGCTCGCGAATGCGGTCTATCAGTGACTGATGTGCTGACTGATACACCGCATTCGCGAGCAAGCCCGCTCCCACATTTGCTCGGCGTTGTTCTTTGGATACGTTCTGTAAAACCTCCCCCGCCTCGCTCTTCCCCACCTCGTCTACCCTTGAAAAACCCGCAGGAAGCGGCCTCTCTTTCAAGGAACGAGCATGTCCCTCGCCATCGTCCACAGCCGCGCCCAAATTGGCGTCGAAGCCCCTGCCGTCACCGTTGAAGTGCATATGGCCAATGGTCTGCCGTCCCTGACACTGGTGGGCCTGCCGGAAACCGCCGTCAAGGAAAGCAAGGACCGCGTGCGCAGCGCCATCCTCAACTCTGCGCTGCAATACCCGGCACGCCGCATCACCCTCAACCTCGCGCCCGCCGACCTGCCCAAGGACGGCGGGCGTTTTGATTTGGCGATTGCCTTGGGGATTCTCGCCGCCAGCGTGCAGGTGCCGGCGTTGATGCTCGATGACGTGGAATGCTTGGGGGAATTAGCGCTGTCCGGCGAAGTACGCGCAGTGAAAGGTGTATTGCCGGCAGCCCTGGCGGCACGCAAGGCTGGACGCACCGTGATAGTGCCTCGCGCAAATGCCGAGGAGGCGTGCCTGGCGTCGGGGTTGAAGGTGATTGCGGTGGACCACTTGCTGCAAGTGGTGGCGCACCTGAATGGGGTTGTGCCGATTGAGCCGTATAAATCTGATGGTTTGCTGTACTTGAACAAGCCTTACCCGGACTTGAGTGAGGTGCAAGGCCAACTGGCCGCCAAACGCGCGCTGCTGATTGCGGCAGCGGGTGCGCATAACCTGCTGTTCAGCGGGCCGCCCGGCACCGGCAAGACCTTGCTCGCCAGCCGCCTGCCTGGTTTGCTGCCGCCGCTGAGTGAACAGGAAGCCCTGGAAGTGGCGGCGATTCAGTCGGTGGTCAGCCTCGCACCGCTGAGCCATTGGCCGCACCGCCCGTTTCGTCAGCCGCACCATTCGGCGTCGGGGCCGGCGTTGGTGGGCGGCGGTTCGAAACCGCAGCCGGGGGAAATCACCCTCGCCCACCATGGCGTGCTGTTTCTGGATGAGTTGCCGGAGTTTGATCGCAAGGTGCTGGAGGTGCTGCGTGAGCCGCTCGAATCCGGGCACATCGTGATTTCCCGTGCGCGTGACCGGGTGAGTTTCCCGGCACGCTTTCAACTGGTCGCGGCCATGAACCCCTGCCCTTGCGGCTATTTAGGCGAGCCGAGTGGGCGCTGTCGGTGCACGCCGGAGCAGATTCAGCGCTATCGCAACAAACTCTCGGGCCCGCTGCTGGACCGGATCGACCTGCACCTCACCGTCGCGCGGGAAACCACGGCACTTAACCCGACCCAACAGGCCGGGGATAACACGGCGAAGGCCTCGGCGCAGGTGGCCGACGCCCGCGAGCGCCAGCAAAAGCGCCAGGGCTGCGCGAATGCCTTTCTGGATTTGCCAGGGTTACGCAAACACTGCCAGCTGGCGAAAGCCGATGAAGGCTGGCTGGAAAGCGCCTGCGAGCGGCTGACGCTGTCGCTGCGAGCAGCTCATCGTTTGCTCAAGGTAGCGCGCACATTGGCCGACCTTGAACGGGTTGAAAACATCGCTCGGCATCACTTGGCGGAGGCGTTGCAGTACCGGCCTGCGTCGGTGGGCTAGCCTGAAAACCCCGAAACCTATGGCCAGTGGGCTTTCATGACGACCGGGTTTGTCGCGGCGAGCGGGCTTGTCGTGGCGAGCGGGCTTGCCCCGCGTTGGAGTGCGGAGCGCTCCCAGTCCAACCGCCGCGGTTCTACTGATAAACCCGGTCGCCAGGTCCAGGGGCTGCTGCGCAGCCCAACGCGGGGCAAGCCCGCTCGCCACGGAGGAATATGCTGGCCGCCAAAAGTGGTGTGGCGGCCTATGCGGGAAAGTCCAGCAACAGCCTCGCCACTTCCATCACTTCATCCAACGCCGCTTCTGCCGATTCAGTTGACGGCTTGAGCATCAGGTCATCGGCATACCCCATCGCCAACGCGAAAATCTGCCGGGCAGCGCGTTGGGGAGAATCGCTTCGAAAAACCCCTTCAGCAACACCCTGCTCAATCACCTCGGCGAGCATGCCTTGCCACTGGGCATTGATCACCAGGTACGCCTCGGCCATTTGCGGGTCGTGCATCGCCTCGTCCCAGGCATCCAGCCACAGCGCCCAGCCGGCGTCGGCGGTGCACGGCAGGCAGTCGCGCAAGAACCCCACCAGCGCCTCCAGCGGCGGCACGCCCACCAGCGGCGCGCGTACTTCCTCCAGCTGTTCATTGGCAAAGCGCACAAAGGCTTCGCGGCGCAGTTCATTCCAGTCACTGAAGTAGTGGTAGACGTGGCTGCGCGACAGGCCGGCGTGTTCGGCCAAGTCGCGGGTGGACACATCGGCAAAGCCCTTGCTGCGAAACAGCTCCAGGGCGGCGGCGATGATCTGGTCTTTACGGTCGATACGCGACATGGGCAATTCCTTCGGGCGCCGGTAGATGAGCGGCGCTTGCTTTTGAGCGATCGCTCAAGAATACTTGAGCAGTCGCTCAATAATAGCGTCTATCACTCCTTTGGTGCACCCCATGTCATCCGTCACCCCGCAAATTCTGATCGAAGAAAGCAAGAAAATCGGCCAGCAATCCGCCAGCCAGACTCTCAAGGCGATCGCCCGCGCGTATCCCGGCAAGCTGTTTTGCACACTGTCGTTGGTCGCGCTGGAGAACGCACTGCTGTTGGCGTATCCGCTGTTTGCCGGGTTCGCAGTGGACTCGATCATCCGCGGCGATGCCGGCAGCGCCTTGTTCTACGCCGCCGTGGTCTTGGCATTCTGGGTCGTCGGGGCCGCACGCCGAGCGCTGGACACGCGCACCTTCACACGTATTTACGCCGACCTCGCGGTGCCGGTGATCCTCAACCAGCGCCTGCAAAACCACAGCACCTCACGGGCGGCGGCGCGTGTGGTGTTGGCGCGGGACTTTGTCGACTTCTTCGAAAAACACGTGCCGATCATCGCTACGGCGCTGGTGTCCATCGTCGGTGCGGCAGTGATGTTGTTGGTGATCGAACCGTGGATCGGCCTGGCGTGCCTGACGGCGTTGCTGTTGTGCACCACCTTGCTGCCACGCTTTGCCCGGCGTAACCAGCAGTTGCACGAGCGCTTGAATGACCGTCTGGAGAAGGAAATCGGCCTGGTGGAAAAAGTCGGCGCGCAGACCTTGCAGCGTCACTACCAAGTGCTGTCGCGCCTGCGCATCTGGCTCTCCGACCGCGAGGCCGCCGCGTTCCTGTTTATCGGTACGCTGGCAGCCTTGCTGTTTGTGGTCGCGATCAGCCAGTTGGCGTTGTCGCCGGCGGTCAAGGCCGGCCATGTGTACGCGGTGATGACCTACCTGTGGACCTTCGTCAGCAGCCTGGACGAAGCACCGGGCATGGTCGATCAACTGGCGCGCCTGAAGGACATCGGCAAACGCGTAGACCCAGGCCTGGGCGAGCGCTAAGCCTCAACGAAAGCGGTCCACCTCATGGCGCAAGCCGGCCGCCAGGGTTTCCAATTCCTTGGCGGTAACGGCCAGGTTGGACACCACTTCACGCTGCTCGCTGTTGGCCAGGGCAATGCTCTGCAGGTTGCTGCTGAGCAAGGTCGCGGTGCTGCTCTGCTCCTGGGTCGCCGTGGTGATCGCGGCAAATTGCTGACCGGCCGAGCGGCTCTGCTCGTCGATCCGCGCCAGCGCCGAGGCCACGTCGGCATTACGCGACAGGCCTTCCTGCATCAACACATTGCCCTGCTCCATGGTGCTGATGGCGTTGCCGGTTTCCTGCTGAATGCTCTGGATCATCCCGGAGATTTCATCGGTGGCCTGGCGCGTACGCGACGCCAGGTTGCGCACTTCGTCGGCGACCACGGCAAAACCACGGCCTTGTTCACCGGCACGGGCGGCTTCAATAGCGGCGTTGAGCGCCAGCAAGTTGGTCTGTTCGGCAATCGAGGTGATCACGCCGACGATCCCGCCGATTTCCTGGGAGCGCTGCCCCAAGGTATTGATCACGGTGGCCGTGCTGTTCAGGGCCGCCGCGATATGTTCCAGCGACGACGACGCCTCTTGCATCGAGGTGCGACCGATGCGGGTCTGCTGGGCGTTCTCCTGGGCAAGGCGCTCGGTATTGCCCATGTTGTCGGCGATGTTCAGCGAGGTGGCGCTGAATTCTTCCACCGCGCCGGCCATGCTGGTGATCTCGCCGGACTGCTGCTCCATGCCTTCATAGGCACCGCCAGACAAGCCGGACAAAGCCTGGGCACGGCTGTTGACGTCTTCCGCGGCTTTGCGGATGTGCGAGACCATCGTCGACAGCGCCTCACCCATCTGGTTGAAGCTGCGCGCCAGTTGACCGATTTCGTCATGGCTGGACACATTCAAGCGCGCGCTCAAATCACCCGCGCCCAAGGCTTCGGCCTGGCGCACCAAGTCACTCAGCGGCTGCAACTTGCTGCGCAGCAGCCAAACCGCCGCGCCCACCGCCAGCAACATCGCCAGCATGCTGCCGATCACCAGGCGAATCCCCACAGCCCAGGTGACTGCGCGGATCTCGGACTTCGGCATGCTCGCCACCACCGACCATGGGCCGCCTTCAAACGGCACCGAGACGCTGTAGAAATCTTCGTTCTTGTCGCTCCAGAAGCGGCCTTCGCCGGGTTTTTTCGCCAGGTCGAGCATCACCGGAATCGCCTGATCCAACGCCTGCACGCCCGCGGGAGGCACCAGCCAGTGTTTCTGTTCATCCAGCAACGCCAGGGAACCGGTCTGGCCGATACGGAAGCGTTTGAGGTTGTCGAACTGGGCTTTCTGCTCATCGGTGTAATCAAAGCCGATAAACAACACGGCGATCACTTTGCCGCTGGCATCACGCACCGGGCTGTATTGGGTCATGTAGGAACGATCGAACAACACCGCCCGCCCGATGTAATTCTGCCCGGCCAACAGGCGCTGATAGGCCGGATGCTGGTGATCGAGCACCGTACCGATGGCACGGTTGCCGTCCTGCTTGGTCAGGGAGGTGCTGATGCGGATGAAGTCTTCGCCGCTGCGCACAAACACCGTGGCCACGCCACCGGACATCTGCTTGAACTCATCGACTTCATCGAAGTTGTTGTTCAGCACATCATCGCCCAGCAGCAGGCTCGGGGTCTGCACGCCGGCCACGGTGACCGGTTGATCTGCACGCACACTCAACCCGGCGACGAAGCGTTTTTCAAACAGCCCGCTCAAACGCTGGGTACTTTCGCGCAAGGTGCTGTGGAAGGTGTTGAGTTGGTCGGCGAGCAAGCGCGCCTCGCTGGCCAGGTGTTCCTCGCGCGTGTCGAGGTTGGCGGAGTCGAGGGAACGCAGGGCGAAAACCGTACTGCCGCTGATGACGACAGCCAGAATAACGGCGAGTGCGAGACCTAATTGTGAGGCGATCCGAGCGCGCGGTTGGGACATGACAGCTCCTGGCCGAGGCCAGGATCATCCTGATCTCATAGCGCTGCTCGGCGAATTATCTAGTGGGAAACGTTGGCGCACGATAGTTCCAACACACCTTATTCGGCGGGCGCGGGCAATACTTGAGCGATTCACAGGGGTATCGCGCAAACGATTGCATTAACGGCCCGCCGCGTGCCAGTCGAGGCGCTCGACCTGAGGCAATTCCATGGCCTTGACCTCACCTTGGAGAAACTCCGCCAAACGGCGCAGACGCTCGCCACCGGGGCGGGTTTTTGGCCACACCAGGTAGTAGTTTTCCCCACTGGCCACCGCCGTCGGCCACGGCAGGCTCAGCCGGCCCTGGGCCACGTCTTCGGCGACCATCAGCAGGTCGCCCATGGACACGCCATAACCCCGCGCGGCGGCGATCATGCCCAGTTCAAGCGTATCGAACACCTGCCCGCCCTTGAGCGACACCTGGGACGACAACCCCATGCGCTCCAGCCAATTGCGCCAGTCGCGGCGGTCGGGGGTGGGGTGCAGCAATTCGGCGGACGCCAACCGCGTGACGTCCCAAGGCCCGTCTTCCAGCAAGTTCGGCGCACCCACCGGGATCAGCAATTCGGGGAACAGGTAGCTGGCTTCCCAGTCCGCCGGGAAATGCCCGTAACTCAACAACACCGCGCAATCGAACGGTTCCTGATTGAAGTCGACTTCATCCACGCTCATCCATGCACTGGTCAGTTGCACTTCGTTACCCGGCTGCAACGCCCGGAAGCGGCTGAGCCGCGCCAGCAACCAGCGCATGGTCAAGGTGGACGGCGCCTTCATGCGCAGGATGTCGTCTTCGGCATTCAGGGTATGGCAGGCCCGCTCAAGCGCGGCGAAACCCTCACGCACGCCGGGCAGTAACAGGCGCGCCGCTTCGGTAAGTTGCAGGTTGCGGCCGCTGCGCTGGAACAGGCGGCAGGCGAAATGCTCTTCGAGTGTACGGATGTGCCGGCTGACGGCACTTTGCGTAATCGACAGCTCCTCCGCCGCCCGGGTAAAGGAGTTGTGCCGCGAAGCCGCCTCGAATGCGCGCAAGGCATACAGCGGAGGGAGACGACGTGACATGGATGGCATTCCTACAGAGCGATGCTTAACCCTAGCATGAGTTTTAATCATGCGAACGATCGCTTTTATCCTTTTGTGTAATGCGTCGAGAGCGCCGAGAATCAACCCTTCCCCAACCCTCTGACTTTCTGAGCGTGATGATCATGCAGCATCCGGTGCGTACTGAACTCTGGGCCATTCTGCGGCTGTCGGGGCCGTTGATTGCCTCACAGTTGGCGCACATGTTGATGGTGCTGACCGACACCCTGATGATGGCCCGCCTGAGCCCCGAAGCCCTCGCCGGTGGCGGCTTGGGCGCGGCGAGCTATTCGTTCGTGGCGATTTTCTGCATTGGCGTGATTGCCGCCGTCGGCACCCTCGTGGCCATCCGGCATGGCGCGGGCGACATTGAAGGCGCCACCCGCCTGACCCAAGCCGGGCTTTGGCTGGCCTGGCTGATGGCCTTGGTCGCGGGCTTGCTGCTGTGGAACCTCAAGCCCGTGCTGTTGATGTTCGGCCAGACCGAAACCAACGTGCACGCGGCGGGGCAATTCCTGACCATCCTGCCATTCGCCCTGCCCGGCTACCTGAGCTTCATGGCCTTGCGCGGTTTTACCAGCGCCATCGGCAAGGCCACCCCGGTGATGGTGATCAGCCTGTGCGGCACCGTGCTCAACTACGTCCTCAACCACGCGCTGATCGAGGGCATGTTCGGCCTGCCCAAACTCGGCTTGATGGGCATCGGCCTGGTCACCGCGATCGTCGCCAACTGCATGGCCCTGGCGCTGATGTGGTACATCCGCAGCAACCGCGCATACGCGGCCTACCCGCTAAGCAACGGCCTGCTGCGCCTCAACACCCAATACCTGCGCGAGCTGTGGCGCCTGGGCCTGCCAATTGGCGGCACCTATGCAGTGGAAGTCGGCTTGTTTGCCTTCGCAGCGCTGTGCATGGGCACCATGGGCAGTACGCAGTTGGCGGCGCATCAGATTGCCCTGCAGATTGTCTCGGTGGCCTTTATGGTGCCGGCGGGGATGTCGTACGCGATCACCATGCGCATCGGCCAGCATTACGGCGCCGGGCAGTTGCTGGCGGCGCGCATGGCCGGGCGAGTCGGTATCGGCTTTGGCGCGGCGGTGATGCTGGGGTTTGCGGCGGTGTTGTGGCTGTTTTCCGATGCGCTGATCGGGCTGTTCCTCGACCACAACGACCCGGCCTTCCACGACGTCATCGTGCTGGCCGTCAGCCTGCTGGCCGTGGCCGCATGGTTTGAACTGTTCGACGGCGTGCAGACCATCGCCATGGGCTGCATTCGTGGGCTGAAAGACGCCAAGACGACCTTTCTGGTCGGGCTGGGCTGCTACTGGCTGATCGGCGCGCCGGCGGCGTGGCTGATGGCGTTCACCTTGGGCTGGGGGCCGACCGGTGTGTGGTGGGGCTTGGCGCTGGGGCTGGCGTGTGCGGCCGTGAGTTTGACCTGGGCGTTTGAGGCGAAGATGAAAAGGATGATTCGGCGGGAGCCGGAAATTCGGCCTGCATTTCATGCCGCACAGACAGAGTAAAAGCCTTACTCGATCAACATGTGGGAGCGGGCTTACTCGCGAATGCGGTGGTTCAGCCGATAGATTCGGAGACTGACACTCCGTATTCGCGAGCAAGCCCGCTCCCACAGTTTTTATTGGGTTCGCAATTCAACCCAGCAGCGCCTGCTGGCTTTTGCCGAATGTCAGGTACTCCACCAACTCCGCCAACGGTAACGGCTTGCTGATCAAATAACCCTGCGCCTGATCGCAACCAAACAACCGCAACAGCGCCAGTTGCTCAGGCGTTTCCACACCTTCAGCCACCACTTCCAGGTTGAGGTTGTGGGCCAGGTTGATCATCGCGTGCACCAGCTTGCGGTTTTCTTCGCGCTCTTCCATGCCGCCGACGAAGCTCTTGTCGATCTTCAACAAGGCAATCGGCAGGCTGTTGAGGTGCACGAACGAGGAAAAACCGGTGCCGAAGTCGTCCAGGGAAAACCGCACACCCAGGCGGCCGAGGGCGTCCATGGTCTGCTTGACCAGGTCACTGCGGCGCATCACGGCGGTTTCGGTCAATTCGAACTCCAGCCACTGCGCCTCCACGCCGCGCTCGGCAATCAGCCGGCTAAGTGTCGAGAGCAACTGGCTGTCCTGGAACTGGCGAAACGATAGGTTGACCGCCATGTGCAGCGGCGGCAGGCCGCGTTCGCGCAAGTCTTGCATGTCGCGCAGGGCGCGGGAGATTACCCAGTAACCCAGCGGCACAATCAGGCCGCTCTGTTCGGCCAGCGGTACGAATTCGCTGGGCGGCAGCAGGCCGCGTTCGCCGTGGCGCCAGCGCACCAAGGCTTCCAGGCCGACGATATGCCCGTCGTCCAGGTCCAGGCGCGGCTGGTAATGCAGTTCCAACTCATCACGGCGCAACGCGCGGCGCAGTTCACTTTCCAGGTCGGCCAGGCTGCGCGCGTTGCGGTTGATGCGTTCGTTGAAGATATGAAAGGTGCAGCCTTGGGTGCTTTTGGCTTGCTGCATGGCGATGTGTGCGTGCCACATCAACGGGTCGGCGCCGGCGCGTGCGCGGGCATGTGCCACGCCCAGGCTGCAGCCGATCAGCAGGCTTTCGCCATCCACCCAATAGGGTTCGGCCATGGCTTCAGTGATGCGTTCGGCCATCCATTCGGCGCGTTGCGGCGCACGGCGGGTGTCAATCAGCAGGGCGAATTCGTCGCTGCCCAGGCGTGCCAGTTGGTCGCCCGCTTCAAGCTGGCTCTTGAGGCGCGAGACCACTTGCAGGATCAGCCGGTCGCCGGCCTGGTGGCCTAACGCGTCGTTGGCATGCCGGAAGTTGTCGAGGTCGAGATGGCCGAGGGCCAGGCCACGGCCTTCGTTTTCGGCCAGGCGCGCCGTCAGCAAGGTCTGAAACCCTTGGCGGTTGGCGATGCCGGTGAGCGGGTCTTGTTCGGCCAGGCGCTGCAAGGTGGTTTCCAGCACGCCGCGCTCGCGGACATGGCGCAAGCAACGGCGCAATGTATCGGCATCCAGAACATCAAGGATCAACCAATCGCTCACACCGAGCGGCGAAACCAGCGGTTCCTGCTCCAACAGCAATACGCACGGCAGGTTGCAGCGGCCAGGGCCGGGTTGCAGGCTGGGCGTGGTCAATAACACGGCACTGTGGTCGTCATCGAACAGACGACTCACCGAGTCCCAGTTGGGCGCACTGATCAGCACAGCCCCTTCGCCCATCGGCGCCAGGCACTCGCGCAACAACGCTGCCCACGCTGGCTCATCGGCCAGTAGCAGCAAACGCAAGGGTTCGACAGGCGTAGACAAGCTAGCTCCCTAGACTCTGCAAAAGTGTGTTGGCGGCGGGCATTATGACGCGCGGCCTGATAATCACCAATGATAAGGGTTATCAAATACGCTGGCTGTAAGGATTAGTCGCAACCTTAGCCCTAAAAGCCTCCCACATCCTGCGGCAAAGTATCAAAAGCGGCAAATTTAGATCGAGTGGTACGTCACACTGTCGTTCTGTGAGAGCAGAATCCTGCGAGCCTGTTAAAATGCCCGCCCTTTTGAACAACGACTCCCTGAATTCTGTATGTCCCGACTCAATCCCCGGCAGCAAGAAGCCGTGAACTACGTCGGCGGCCCTCTATTGGTGCTCGCCGGTGCTGGCTCCGGCAAGACCAGCGTGATCACCCGCAAGATCGCGCACCTGATCCAGAACTGCGGCATCCGCGCCCAGTACATCGTCGCCATGACCTTTACCAACAAGGCGGCGCGCGAGATGAAAGAGCGTGTCGGCACGCTGCTCAAAGGCGGCGAAGGCCGTGGGCTCACGGTGTGTACATTCCACAACCTGGGCCTGAATATCATCCGCAAGGAGCATGCGCGGCTGGGCTACAAGCCGGGTTTCTCGATCTTCGACGAAACCGATGTGAAGTCGCTGATGACCGACATCATGCAAAAGGAATACGCAGGCGACGACGGCGTGGATGAGATCAAGAACATGATCGGCGCCTGGAAAAACGACCTGATCCTGCCGCCCCAGGCCCTGGAAAACGCGCGTAACCCCAAGGAACAGACCGCGGCCATCGTCTACACCCACTACCAGCGCACGCTCAAGGCGTTCAACGCGGTGGACTTCGACGACCTGATCCTGCTGCCGGTGAAGCTGTTCGAGGACCATGCCGACATCCTCGAAAAATGGCAGAACAAGGTCCGCTACCTGCTGGTGGACGAATACCAGGACACCAACGCCAGCCAATACCTGCTGGTGAAAATGCTGATCGGCACGCGCAACCAGTTCACCGTGGTCGGCGACGACGACCAGTCGATCTACGCCTGGCGCGGCGCCCGCCCGGAAAACCTGATGCTGCTCAAGGACGACTACCCGTCCCTGAAAGTGGTGATGCTGGAGCAGAACTACCGCTCCACCAGCCGCATCCTGCGTTGCGCCAACGTGCTCATCTCCAACAACCCCCACGAGTTCGAAAAACAACTGTGGAGTGAGATGGGTCACGGCGATGAAATCCGCGTGATCCGCTGCCGCAACGAAGACGCCGAAGCCGAGCGCGTGGCCGTGGAAATCCTCAGCCTGCACTTGCGCACCGACCGCCCGTACAGCGACTTTGCGATCCTGTATCGCGGCAACTACCAGGCCAAGCTGATCGAGTTGAAACTGCAGCACCACCAGGTGCCGTATCGCCTGTCCGGCGGCAACAGCTTTTTCGGACGCCAGGAAGTAAAAGACCTGATGGCCTACTTCCGCCTGATCGTGAACCCGGACGACGACAACGCCTTCCTGCGCGTGATCAACGTGCCGCGCCGGGAAATCGGCTCCACGACCCTGGAAAAACTCGGCAACTACGCCACCGAACGCAAGATCTCGATGTACGCCGCCACCGATGAAATCGGCCTGGGCGAGCATCTGGACACTCGCTTTACCGACCGCCTGTCGCGCTTCAAGCGCTTCATGGACAAGGTGCGCGAGCAGTGCGCCGGCGAAGACCCGATCAGTGCCCTGCGTAGCATGGTCATGGACATCGACTATGAAAACTGGCTGCGCACCAACAGTTCCAGCGACAAAGCCGCGGATTACCGCATGGGCAACGTCTGGTTCCTGATCGAAGCGCTGAAAAACACCCTGGAAAAAGACGAAGACGGCGAGATGACCGTCGAAGACGCCATCGGCAAGCTGGTGCTGCGCGACATGCTCGAGCGCCAGCAGGAAGAGGAAGACGGCGCCGAAGGTGTGCAAATGATGACCTTGCATGCTTCCAAGGGCCTGGAATTCCCCTACGTGTTCATCATGGGCATGGAAGAGGAAATCCTCCCGCACCGTTCCAGCATCGAAGCCGACACCATCGAGGAAGAACGGCGTCTGGCCTACGTGGGCATTACCCGCGCGCGTCAGACGCTGGCCTTCACCTTTGCCGCCAAGCGCAAGCAATACGGCGAAATCATCGATTGTGCCCCCAGCCGGTTCCTCGACGAGCTACCGCCGGACGATTTGGCCTGGGAAGGCAATGACGACACACCGACCGAGGTGAAGGCCGTTCGCGGCAACACCGCCTTGGCGGATATACGCGCGATGTTAAAGCGCTAGAATCGACTACTTTTTAATCTACTTTCGGCGCACACCGCGCCATTAGAGGAAGCTTTCCGTGGAAGCACTGCACAAGAAAATTCGCGAAGAAGGCATCGTGCTTTCCGATCAGGTACTCAAGGTCGACGCTTTTCTGAACCACCAGATCGACCCGGCGCTGATGAAACTGATCGGCGACGAATTCGCCGCGCTGTTCAAGGACTCGGGCATCACCAAGATCGTCACCATCGAAGCATCGGGCATTGCGCCGGCGATCATGACCGGCCTGAACCTCGGCGTGCCGGTGATCTTCGCGCGCAAACAGCAATCCCTGACGCTGACCGAAAACCTGCTGTCGGCGACGGTGTATTCCTTCACCAAGAAAGTCGAAAGCACTGTGGCGATCTCGCCGCGCCACCTGACCAGCAGCGACCGCGTGCTGGTGATCGATGACTTCCTGGCCAACGGCAAAGCCTCCCAGGCGCTGATCTCGATCATCAAGCAAGCGGGCGCAACCGTTGCCGGTTTGGGGATTGTGATCGAGAAATCGTTCCAGGGCGGCCGTGCCGAGCTGGACGCGCAGGGTTATCGGGTTGAGTCGCTGGCGCGGGTGAAGTCGTTGGCGGGTGGTGTGGTGACGTTCATCGAGTAATTTGCAGCACTGCAAATCACATGTGAACAGAGATCAAAATGTGGGAGCGGGCTTGCTCGCGAAAGCGGTGTAACAGTCAATATATCAGTCGACTGATACACCGCATTCGCGAGCAAGCCCGCTCCCACATTTGGTTTTGTGTGGGGCGGTTAGTGCGCGGTGGCCTGCAGGCCCGCGAGCAATAAGCGCTGATACAGATCCTCTTTCAACCCCTCCGGCTTATCCAGGCGCATCCGCTCCAGGTGCTTGGGAAACGCCTCCGGCTCCGGTGCATCCAGGGCTGCTTTGCCCAGCTCCAGAATCTCGGTCAGCTTGAATTTGCTCTTGAGCCAGTTCAGCGCTCGTAACAGATCCCTTTCCTCATCCGTGAAATCAGTGCCCAGCGGATACTCCGGGAACAACCGGTGATGCCGCGCCTGAATGGCCTTGAGCCGCTGCGGCGTATTGTCGGCAAAGCGCGGGTCCAGTTGGAAATCCTTGGGCAGCTTGCCAGCCTTTTGCGCTTGTTCGATCAAGTCATTCTGGAAGCGCGAGTCGGTGATATTCAGCAGCGCCTCGATCACCTTCGCATCCGTCTGCCCACGCAAATCGGCAATCCCGTACTCGGTGATGACGATATCGCGCAGGTGCCGTGGGATGGTGCAGTGCCCGTACTCCCAGACGATATTGGAACTGACCTCGCCCGCCGACTCGCGCCAGCTGCGCAGGATCAGGATCGAACGCGCGCCTTCCAGCGCGTGGCCCTGAGCGACGAAGTTGTACTGCCCGCCGACACCACTGAGCACACGCCCATCTTCCAACTGGTCCGCCACGCCCGCGCCGAGCAACGTCACGGTGATCGCACTGTTGATAAACCGCGCATCCAGGCGCTGCAAACGTTTGAGTTCTTCCTGGCCGTACAGCTCGTTGATGTAACTGATGCGGGTCATGTTGAATTCAAGGCGCTTGGTGTGAGTCATTTCCTGCAAGCGCTGGTAAAAACTGCGCGGTCCGAGGAAGAAACCGCCATGGATCGACACGCCATCGGGCTGCGCGGCGTCGTCCAGAGTGCCGGCGTTGGCCTGCGCCTGGGTCGCCACATCCGGGTAGACCTTGCGGCGGATGATGCCGGCGTCGGCCAACACCAGCAGGCCGTTGACGAACATCTCACTGCAGCCATACAGGCCACGGGCAAAGGGCGCGACGCCGCCTTCGTGGCTGATTAAGGGCGCCCACTGATACACGTCGAGGTCGGTGAGTAACAGGCGATAGGCTTCGTTGTCTGCCTGGCGCGCCAGCAAGGCGGCGGTCAGCGCATCGCCCATCGAACCAATACCGATCTGCAAGGTGCCGCCATCGCGCACCAGGGTGCTGGCGTGCAGGCCGATAAAATGGTCCTGGAAACCCACGGGCATGTTCGGCGTGGAGAACAGCGTGGTGCTGTCCTTTGCGTCGATCAGGTAATCGAACGCGTCCATGCCCAACTCGGCGTCACCTGGCATGTAGGGCAAATCGGCGTGAACCTGGCCTACGACCAGGATGGTTTCCCCGGCCTCGCGGCGCTTCTCGATCATCGGCAGCAGGTCGAGGGTGATGTCGGGGTTGCAGCTCAGGCTCAGGCGATCCGGATGTTCCGTACTGCTGGCCACCAGCTGCGCCACCAGATTAAGGCCCGCAGCGTTGATGTCGCGGGCGGCGTGGCTGTAGTTGCTGCTGACGTAATCCTGCTGCGCCGACGCGCTGTGGAGCAGGCTGCCGGGCTGCATGAAGAACTGCTGTACGCGGATATTCGCGGGCAGGCTGTCTGTGTGCAGGTCGGCAAGGAAATCCAGCTCGGGATAATCACCGAATACGCGCTCGATAAAAGGCTCGAGGAAGCGTTTCTGCAAACCATCGCCCATCGTCGGGCGGCCCAGGGCCAGCGCGGTATAGATCGTCAGCGCCCGCTCCGGCAACTTGGCGATGCGCCGGTACAGCGCGTTGACGAACAGGTTGGGCTTGCCCAAACCCAGGGGCATGCCCATGTGGATATGCGCGGGCAAGCGCGCCAGTACGTCGTCAACTGCTTGCTCGATTGAACACAACTGCACCATCCGACCCTCCTGAACATTCCATGATTAGGGGTTGGACCGAGCTTGCCGGGTCTTTGCTGCAATGAACAGCGATGAAGTACAAATCGCGGGCACAAAAAAGCCGCTGGGCAGCGGCTTTTTGGCGAAGATCGGTTTATTTAAGCCCCGACATCTTCTCGATCGCACCTTTTAGCTCAGCATCCGAGCAGTCGGCGCAGGTGCCTTTTGGCGGCATGGCGTTGAGGCCGGTGATCGCCTTGGCCAGCAGGCCGTCGAGGCCGCCCTGGTGATCGGCGCGGTCTTTCCAGGCAGCGGTGTCACCGATTTTCGGTGCGCCCAGCAGGCCGGTGCCGTGGCATGCGTTGCAGTGTTTGGCGATTACGTCGTCCGGCGTTTTTGCACCGCCGCCGCCGCCCGCTGCCACTGCAACTTCCATCCCTTTGCATTCTTGGCCCTGAACACAGACCTGGCCAACAGGCTCCAGGCGCTTGGCAATTTCATCATTGGTCGCAGCTTGAGCGCTGACAGCCCATAGGGCCAGTACGGTTGCTGGTGCAGCCAGCATTTTCATAATTAGGTTCACGCGTTCACCCTCAATGGTGGCTATTCACGCCTGCGGCCACGGTTTCGCAGGCGGCGAAAGTATAACGGTTAGCCCGACCGGCCGAAACAACCCTATTAACTAAAGGGAGATTCGGCCGTGCGGAATACAGCTGCGGGAGTGTCTGCAACGCTGGCAGCACGCCTCTTCTGTCAAAAGTTCGCGGGTGTGGCTGCGCTGATTAGTCGCGCCGGCACGTCGAACGGGTTGCGAAAACGATGCGGCTTGGTGCTTTCAAAGTAGTAGCTATCGCCGGCTTCGAGCACAAAAGTTTCAAGACCGACCACCAATTCCAGTCGGCCTTCCACCAGAATCCCGGTTTCCTCGCCTTCGTGGGTGAGCATTTCTTCGCCGGTATCAGCGCCCGGCGGGTAGATCTCGTTGAGAAACGCAATCGCCCGGCTCGGGTGCGCGCGGCCCACCAGTTTCATGGTGACGGCGCCGTCCGAGATGTCGATCAGCTCATTGGCTTTATAGACGATCTGCGTCGGTTTTTCCTGGAGGATCTCCTCGGAAAAGAACTCGACCATGGACATGGGGATGCCGCCCAGCACCTTGCGCAAGGAGCTGATCGAGGGGCTGACACTGTTTTTTTCGATCATCGAAATGGTGCTGTTGGTGACACCCGCGCGCTTGGCGAGCTCACGCTGGGAAAGACCCTTCAGTTTACGGATGGATTGCAGTCGTTCGCCGACGTCCAATGCAGGAGCCTCCTAGGATTCAGGCTTTGTTGTAATTGAGCGTTATCATGGCGACAGCGTTCAGTATTTACAACACTTGGGCCTAAATCCCGGCCGGCTCCACTCGTAGGCGGCGGTCAAGCCCCGGAATAGAGCCTTGGCACGCGACGCAGGTTGCAGAAGATCTGGTAGGGAATGGTCTCGGCGGCGGCCGCGACGTCACTGGCGAGGATATTTTTGCCCCACAACTCCACCGTGGAACCAAGCCCGGCCTGGGGCACGTCGGTGAGGTCGACACACAGCATGTCCATGGACACGCGGCCCAGCAGTTGGCTGCGCTGCCCCGCCACCAGCACCGGCGTGCCGGTAGGCGCATGACGCGGGTAGCCGTCGGCGTAACCCATGGCAACCACGCCGATACGCATCGGCTTTGGCGTGATGAACTTGGCGCCGTAACCCACCGGCTCACCGGCCGGCAGTTCGCGCACGCAGATGACCTTGGACTCCAGGGTCATCACCGGCTGCAAACGCGCGGCAATGGCCTGGTCTTCGCCAAACGGCGTGGCGCCGTAGAGCATGATGCCCGGGCGCACCCAGTCGCTGGACACGCTCGGCCAGCCCATCACCGAAGGCGAATTGCGCAGGCTGACTTCAGCCGACAAACCTTGGCGCGCCGCCTCAAACACCGCGACTTGTTCATTGCTGCGTACACAGTCGAGTTCGTCGGCGCGGGCGAAGTGGCTCATCAATACGATTTTCGCCACGTTGCCGCTGGCCAGCAGACGCTGGTACGCCTCGTGATAATCCTTGGGATGCAGGCCGACACGGTGCATGCCGGAATCCAGCTTGAGCCAGATCGTCAGGGGCGTGGTCAACCGCGCTTGCTCAATGGCTTCCAACTGCCACAGCGAATGCACCACGCACCAGAAATCATGCTCGATGATCAGCGGCAGCTCGTCAGCTTCGAAGAACCCTTCCAGCAACAGCACCGGCGCGCGAATCCCGGCGGTACGCAGCTCCAGCGCTTCTTCGATGCACGCCACGGCAAAGCCATCCGCCTCAGCTTCCAGCGCCTGGGCCACACGCACGGCACCATGGCCGTAAGCATCGGCCTTGACCACGGCGAGGGCCTTGGCCCCCGTGACTTCACGGGCCAGTTGATAGTTATGGCGCAGGGCTTGGAGGTCGATCAGGGCACGGGCAGGACGCATGGCGGCAGGCTTCTAGGCGGCAGAGTGAAGAAAAAACCGGCACCGACAGGCAGCATCGGCACCGGGAGAGGGATCTTGGTTTAAGGCAGCGCGGCCACGACGGACAGCTCTACCAGAATTTCCGGTTCGCACAGCTTGGCTTCGACCGTGGCACGGGTCGGGGCGACGCCTTTAGGCAGCCACTTGTCCCATACCGAGTTCATGCCGGCGAAATCGGCGTCGATGTCTTTCAAGTAGATCGTCACCGACAGCAACTTGGTTTTGTCGGTGCCGGCCAAGTCCAGCAAACGCTCGATATTGGCCAGGGTTTCACGGGTCTGCTGTTCGATTCCGGCACTCATGTCGTCGCCGACTTGCCCGGCCAGATAGACGGTACCGCTGTGAACAACGATCTGGCTCATGCGCTCATTGGTGAGCTGGCGCTGGATTGACATGTCGTGCGGACTCCTGGTGGTTACCGTAACGGGAAATATCGAGGCCTGCGGCGCTGATCTGCGGCGTTTTCTTCGCCATCAGGTCGGCCAGCAAGCGGCCGGAACCACAGGCCATGGTCCAGCCGAGTGTGCCGTGGCCGGTATTCAGGAACAGGTTCTTGAATGGGGTGGCACCGACAATCGGCGTGCCGTCGGGTGTGGTCGGGCGTAAACCGGTCCAGAAACTGGCTTCGGTCAAATCGCCGCCCTGAGGATAAAGGTCGTTGACGATCATCTCCAGGGTTTCGCGTCGGCGCGGGTTCAGCGACAGGTCAAAACCGGCTATCTCAGCCATGCCGCCAACGCGGATGCGGTTGTCGAAACGGGTGATCGCGACCTTGTAGGTCTCGTCCAGAATGGTCGAGGTGGGCGCCATCACGGGGTTGGTGATCGGCACGGTCAACGAGTAACCCTTGAGCGGGTACACCGGCGCCTTGATCCCCAGCGGCTTGAGCAGCTTCGGCGAATAGCTGCCGAGGGCCAGCACGTAGCGGTCGGCGGTTTCCAGCTTGCCGTCGATCCACACGCCGTTGATGCGGTCGCCCGCGTAATCGAGGCGCTGGATGTCCTGTTCGAAGCGGAACTCCACGCCCAGCTGTTTGCACATCTCGACCAGCCGCGTGGTGAACATCTGGCAATCGCCGGTCTGGTCATTCGGCAGACGCAGTGCACCGGCGAGGATATCAGTGACGCTGGCCAGGGCCGGTTCCACGCGGGCAATGCCGTCGCGGTCGAGCAATTCGAAGGGCACGCCGGACTCTTTCAGCACGGCGATATCTTTGGCCGCGCCATCCAGCTGAGCCTGAGTGCGGAAAAGCTGGGTAGTACCGAGGCTACGGCCTTCGTAGGCAATGCCGGTTTCAGCGCGCAGTTCGTCGAGGCAGTCGCGGCTGTACTCGGACAGGCGCACCATGCGCTCTTTGTTCACCGCATAGCGGCTGGCCGTGCAGTTGCGCAGCATCTGCGCCATCCACAGGTATTGATCGATATCGGCGGTGGCCTTGATTGCCAGCGGTGCGTGGCGTTGCAGCAGCCACTTGATCGCCTTGAGCGGCACGCCCGGCGCGGCCCAGGGCGAGGCATAACCCGGGGACACCTGGCCGGCGTTGGCGAAACTGGTTTCCATGGCAGCAGCAGGCTGGCGGTCAACCACCACGACTTCAAAGCCGGCCCGCGCCAAATAGTAGGCACTGGTCACCCCAATGACGCCGCTACCCAAGACCAGAACGCGCATTTTTATATCCTCATCGCGGGCTTGGCCGCTGACGTGTGTTATTCGAGCAATGATGAGCGCAGTGTAAAAAACTATTGCCAGTGCATTTCACTATATAAGCACCTATATTTGGCGACAATTCTCGGCAAAAACCCTTTTCACAGAGGCGTATCCCCTATGCGTACCAACACCCAGACCAAGCGGGAGCTGGACAAGATCGACCGCAACATCCTGCGCATCCTGCAAACCGACGGGCGAATTTCATTCACGGAGCTGGGTGAAAAAGTCGGGCTGTCGACCACGCCGTGCACTGAGCGGGTTCGCCGCCTGGAGCGTGAAGGCATCATCATGGGCTACAACGCGCGGCTCAACCCGCAGCATTTGAAGGGGAGTTTGCTGGTATTTGTCGAGATCAGCCTCGATTACAAGTCCGGCGACACCTTCGAAGAATTCCGCCGCGCGGTGTTGAAACTGCCGCACGTGCTGGAATGCCACTTGGTCTCAGGCGATTTCGACTACCTGGTGAAAGCACGGATTTCGGAGATGGCGTCGTACCGCAAATTGCTTGGCGATATCCTGCTCAAACTGCCACATGTGCGCGAGTCCAAGAGCTATATCGTGATGGAAGAGGTGAAGGAGAGCCTGAACCTGCCAATCCCGGATTGACCGATACATTACGGTCAATGTGGGAGCTGGCTTGTGTGGGAGCGGGCTTGCTCGCGAAAGCGGAGTGTCAGTCACCAGACTCATCGACTGATTCACCGCCTTCGCGAGCAAGCCCGCTCCCACATTTTGACCGAGTACAGTCGCTAGACCAGCACCTGCCGGGTGCTGGCCATGTATTCGTGGATCTGTTTCTCCACCCGTGGATGAATCAACTCCACCGGCCCCCGCCCATTGGGGCACGGCAGGGTCTTGGTGGTGCCGAACAATCGGCAGATCAGCGGCCGCTCGTCATACACCGTGCAGCCATTCGGCCCAAGGTGCACACAGTTCAGCTCGTCCATTGCGGCGTCCTGCTCGGCAGCGGTCTTACGCGGCAGGCGTGACATTTCCTCGGGCGAGGTGGTCACCGGCCCACAGCAGTCGTGGCAACCTGGCACGCACTCGAACGAAGGAATTTGCCTGCGCAGCGCGCTGATTTTCTGACTGTTGCAACTCATCGAAACCCATACCGAACAGCGAATAAGCGTGGATTCTGACGCAAAACGCCCTGCGCAGACAGCGTCGTCCGACCGCTGTATCCTGCGTCAAATTTTCCAAACAGGGATGCTCCCCATGATCGCCAGCGCCCGGCACACCGCTTCCTACTACGCCGCCAGCAGCGTCCCACAGCCCGAATACCCGGCGCTGACGGGCGAAGTCAGCGCCGATGTGTGCGTGATTGGCGGCGGCTATTCCGGGCTGAACACGGCGCTGGAACTGGCGGAGCGCGGTTTCAGCGTGGTGCTGCTGGAGGCGCGCAAGATGGGTTGGGGCGCCAGTGGGCGTAACGGCGGCCAGCTGATTCGCGGTGTCGGCCATGGCCTGGACCAGTTCGCCAATGTGATCGGCGCCGACGGTGTACGCCAGATGAAGCTGATGGGCCTGGAAGCCGTGGAGATCGTGCGCGAACGCGTCGAGCGCTATCAGATCCCCTGCGACCTGACCTGGGGTTATTGCGACCTGGCGAACAAGCCCCGGCACCTGCAAGGCCTGGCTGAAGACGCCGAAGAACTGCGTAGCCTCGGCTATCGCCATGAAGTACGCCTGCTGCAAGCCAACGAGATGAGCAGCGTAATCGGATCCGACCGTTATGTGGGCGGCATGATCGACATGGGTTCCGGGCATTTGCACCCGCTGAACCTGGCCCTCGGCGAGGCCGCCGCCGCACAGCAGTTGGGCGTGAAGCTGTTCGAACAGTCCGAGGTCACGCGCATCGACTACGGCCCCGAGGTCAACGTGCACACCGCCCTCGGCAACGTGCGCGCCAAAACCCTGGTGCTGGCCTGCAATGCCTACCTCAAGGGTTTGAATCCGCAGTTAAGCGGCAAAGTACTGCCCGCCGGCAGCTACATCATCGCCACCGAACCGTTGAGCCAAGCCCAGGCCGCCAACCTGCTGCCGCAGAACATGGCCGTGTGTGATCAACGGGTGACGGTGGATTACTTCCGGCTGTCCGCTGACCGACGACTGTTGTTCGGCGGTGCCTGCCATTATTCAGGACGTGACCCACAGGATATTGGCGCCTACATGCGTCCGAAAATGCTCAAGGTGTTCCCGCAACTGGCCGAGGTGAAAATCGACTATCAGTGGGGCGGCATGATCGGCATCGGCGCCAACCGCTTGCCACAGATTGGCCGGCTGGCCGATCAACCCAATGTGTATTACGCCCAGGCCTACGCCGGCCACGGCCTCAATGCCACGCACCTGGCCGGCAAGCTGCTGGCCGAAGCCATCAGCGGCCAGCAGCAGGGCCGTTTCGACCTGTTCGCCCAAGTGCCGCACATCACCTTCCCCGGCGGCAAGCACCTGCGCTCGCCGCTGTTGGCGCTGGGGATGCTCTGGCATCGGTTCAAAGAGCTGGTGTGATCAGTCGCGCCAGAACGGCTTCAGGCCTTCCTGGCGCGCTTGTTCGGCGGTCAGCCCAACGTCGCGCAGTTGCTCGTGGGTCAAATGCAGCAAAGCCTTGCGCGTGTGGCGGCGATGCCAGAACAGGCTCCAGCGGCTGATATCCCGCGGCGCCGTCGCCCGCTCCTGCCCTGCCTGCAATTCCTGACTGTGTAACATCAGACGCACATCGCTTATGCCGCTCATTTTGCTGCCCCTCATTTGCCTGTTGCCATGAGTGACTAGAGTGAGCGCGCACGCCAAACCATTACAGATTCAACCTACTTTTATTAAGTCCATACAGATGCTGCCCATGGACGCCTGAATCCTGTATTTTCGCCTTATCTGTACTGGTCCTCGGGAGCGACCGCCATGACCCTTTACGTCAACCTCGCCGAATTGCTGGGCACGCGCATCGAACAGGGCTTTTATCGCCCCGGCGATCGACTGCCCTCGGTGCGCGCCTTGAGCGTGGAACACGGGGTCAGCCTGAGCACCGTGCAACAGGCCTATCGTTTGCTGGAAGACAACGGCCTAGCGATGCCCAAGCCCAAGTCCGGTTACTTTGTGCCGGTCGGGCGCGAGCTGCCGGCGCTGCCCGAGGTAGGCCGCCCGGCCCAGCGGCCAGTGGAAATTTCGCAATGGGACCAGGTGCTGGAACTGATACGCGCCGTGCCGCGCAAAGACGTCATACAGATGGGCCGAGGCATGCCGGATGTATTGTCGCCGACCCTGAAACCCTTGCTGCGCAGCCTTGCACGGGTGAGTCGCCGCCAGGACTTGCCGGGGCTGTATTACGACAACATCCTCGGCTGTATGGAGTTGCGCGAACAAATTGCGCGACTGTCATTGGATTCCGGCTGCCAGCTGACGGCCGAAGACATTGTGATCACCACGGGTTGCCACGAGGCGCTGTCCGCCAGCATCCACGCGATTTGCGAGCCGGGCGATATTGTCGCCGTGGACTCGCCAAGCTTTCACGGCGCCATGCAGACCCTCAAAGGCCTGGGCATGAAGGCTTTGGAAATCCCGACCGACCCGCTCACCGGCATCAGCCTCGAAGCGCTTGAGCTGGCCCTGGAGCAGTGGCCGATCAAGGTCATCCAGCTGACGCCCAACTGCAATAACCCCTTGGGCTACATCATGCCGGAGGCACGCAAACGTGCATTGCTGACGCTGGCGCAGCGCTTTGACGTGGCGATCATCGAAGACGATGTGTATGGAGAATTGGCCTACAGCTACCCACGCCCGCGCACGATCAAATCCTTCGACGAAGACGGCCGCGTACTGTTGTGCAGCTCGTTCTCGAAAACCCTCGCGCCCGGTTTACGCATTGGTTGGGTAGCGCCCGGTCGCTACCTGGAGCGGGTGCTGCACATGAAATACATCAGCACCGGCTCCACTGCGACCCAACCACAGATTGCCATCGCCGAATTCCTCAAGAACGGCCACTTCGAACCGCATTTGCGGCGGATGCGCACTCAATACCAGCGTAATCGCGACTTGATGCTCGACTGGGTCAGCCGCTACTTCCCGGCCGGCACACGTGCCAGCC
This sequence comes from Pseudomonas sp. D2002, assembly GCF_013385735.1. Taxonomy (NCBI): domain Bacteria; kingdom Pseudomonadati; phylum Pseudomonadota; class Gammaproteobacteria; order Pseudomonadales; family Pseudomonadaceae; genus Pseudomonas; species Pseudomonas sp. D2002. The sequence goes on from NZ_JACAPL010000004.1 coordinate 47,152, forward strand.
GACCTCAAGGCAGCTTTATGCTGTGGGTCGAACTGCCGGAAGGCTTCGACACCCTCAAGCTCAATCGTGTACTGGTGGAGCAAGGCGTTCAGGTGGCGGTGGGCAGCATTTTTTCGGCCTCCGGCAAGTACCGCAACTGCCTGCGCATGAACTACGCTGCCAAGCCAACCCCACAGATCGAGGAAGCGGTACGCAAGGTCGGGGCCGCAGCCATCAAGATGCTCGCAGAGGCGGCAGACTGACCTTTCGCCGGTTTTAGCCGTCATATGCCCACAATTGCCCTGACCTGGAAGCAGCGCCCTTGATGATTCGACGGCTTTTACCGTTTTTCCTGTTGGGCGCCCTGGCGCTGGGCGGCTGCGCTACGGTCGACAGTCCGCGCGTCCCCAGCGATGCGTTGCCCGCCGCGCAATCTGCGTTCGGCCGTTCGATCCAGGCCCAGGCGGCGCCCTATCAAGGTCGCTCGGGCTTTCGCCTGCTGCCCAACAGCAGCGAAGCCTTCATGGCCCGCGCCGAGCTGATCCGCAACGCCCAGAGCAGCCTCGACCTGCAGTACTACATCGTGCACGACGGGATCAGCACGCGCATGCTTGTGGACGAACTGCTCAAGGCCGCCGACCGTGGCGTGCGCATCCGCATCCTGCTGGACGACACCACCAGTGACGGCCTCGACCAAGTCATCGCCACCCTCGCCGCCCACCCGCAAATCGAAATTCGCCTGTTCAACCCGCTGCATCTGGGCCGCAGCACCGGCGTGACGCGGGCCATGGGCCGCTTGTTCAACCTGTCGCTGCAACATCGGCGCATGCACAACAAGCTGTGGCTGGCGGATAACAGCGTGGCCATCGTCGGCGGGCGTAACCTGGGCGATGAGTATTTCGATGCCGAGCCCAACTTGAATTTCACCGATATCGACATGCTCAGCGTGGGGCCGGTGGCTGAACAGCTCGGCCACAGTTTTGATCAGTACTGGAACAGCGCGCTGAGCAAGCCGATTGATGACTTCGTCTCCACCGCCCCATCCAAACGAGACCTGGCCGCCGCACGCGTACGCCTGCAAGACTCGCTGGCCGAATCACGCCAACAGAACCACGCCCTGTATAACCGCTTGCGCACCTACCAAACCCAGCCGCGCATGGACATCTGGCGGCGCGAGCTTATTTGGGCCTGGAACCAGGCGTTGTGGGATGCGCCGAGCAAGGTGCTGGCCAAGGCCGACCCGGACCCGCGATTGCTGCTCACCACCCAACTGGCGCCGGAGCTGGAAGGCGTCAACCATGAACTGATCATGATTTCAGCGTACTTCGTGCCGGGGCAGCCTGGGCTGGTGTACCTGACCGGCCGCGCCGATGCGGGCGTGTCGGTGAGTTTGCTGACCAACTCCCTCGAAGCCACGGATGTACCGGCGGTGCACGGCGGCTATGCGCCGTATCGCAAGGCATTGCTGGAACATGGCGTAAAACTCTATGAACTGCGCCGCCAGCCCGGCGACCCGAGTGCAGGCAGCGGCCCGCACCTGTTTCGCCGGGGCGCGTTCCACGGCTCGGACTCCAGCCTGCACAGCAAGGCGATGATCTTTGATCGGGAGAAATCGTTTATCGGCTCGTTCAACTTCGACCCGCGTTCGGTGCTGTGGAACACCGAGGTCGGCGTGCTGGTGGACAGCCCCGAGCTGGCGGAACACGTGCGCAACCTGGCGCTGCAAGGCATGGCGCCAGCGTTGAGCTATGAGGCGAAATTGCAGGACGGCCAGGTGGTGTGGGTTACCGAGGATAACGGCCAACTGCACACGCTGAGCCATGAGCCCGGCAGTTGGTGGCGCCGGTTTAATGCCTGGTTTGCTACTTCAGTCGGCCTGGAACGGATGCTCTAGGGGCCAATGCAGAGCAAATGTGGGAGCGGGCTTGCTCGCGAAGACGGTGTGTCAGTTGATGGAAGTATTGACTGATCCACCGCATTCGCGAGCAAGCCCGCTCCCACAGTTAATTGCATTTCAAATCAAGCAGGCTGGGCGGCACCGAATGCCCCTTGGCGCAGCAACAACACCACCAGCCCCAACGCTCCCGCCGCCATCAGCCACGGCAATGCATGCCCGCTGATCCACTGGCTGCCCGCGCCCGCCACCAGCGGCCCAATCAGGCAGCCGATGCCCCACAGCTGCGCCACGTGGGCATTCGCGCGTACCAGCGCATCGTCGCGGTAACGCTCGCCGATCAAAATCAGCGACAAGGTGAACAACCCACCGGCGCTGGCGCCGAAGATCACCCACACCGGCCAGATCAGTGGCGTGTGCAACAACAGCGGAATCGCCAGGCTCGACATCAGCAGCAACACCGCACAGCTCAAGAACAGCGTGCGACGCGGCAGGTAATCAGCCAAAGCGCCGATGGGCAATTGCAGCAATGCGTCGCCGATCACCACCGTGCTGACCATGGCCAAGGCAACCTCGGCCGTAAACCCTTGTTGCAGGCAATACACCGGCAGCAGCGTCAGGATCATCGCTTCGAACGCAGCGAATAACGCCACCGCCCAGGCAATCGCCGGCAGGCTCAGGCAAAAGCGCCATAGATCACTGAACGTCACGCTGAAGGATTCAGCGGTCGGCGCGCCGGAACGACCGAGCAACAGCAGCGGCGCGACCATCAGCAAGCCAACGCCGACCCAGAAACCGTAATCATGGTCGGTGCCGAGCACGCCCAGCAGCAACGGCCCCGACAGTTGGCTCAAGGCATAACTGCAGCCATACAGCGCCACCAGGCGGCCACGCCACTGCTCCACCACCAACTGGTTGATCCAGCTTTCGCCGAGGATAAACACGATGGTCAGGATCACCCCAATCATCAGCCGCAACACCAGCCAGACCGGGTAGCTGGGCAAGATTGCGAGCAAACCGATGGAGACGGCACCCGCCCACAAACACAGGCGCATCAGGTTGGCGGTGCCCAGCCATGAGGCCATCCGGCTGGAAACCTTGGCGCCCAGCAGCACGCCGAAAGCCGGCATTGCCGCCATGACGCCGATAGCGAAACTGCCATAGCCCCAGCCTTCCAGGCGCAGGGACACCAGCGGCATGCTGACGCCCAGGGCCAGGCCAACGCTGAGTACCGAGGCCAGGACGGCGAAATAAGTCGCCCAACGCATTTCCACGCTCCTGTGGATAATTTTGAGAACACACAAAACAGTGTGGGAGCGGGCTTGTGTGGGAGCCGGGCTTGCCCGCGATGCAAGCACCTCGGTGTGTCAGTCACACCGAGGTGATGCTATCGCAGGCAAGCCAGCTCCCACAAAAGCCCGCTCCCACATTTGGCCTGCGGTGTTTCCTACAGGGTTACAGCTTGATCCAGGTCGATTTCAACTCGGTGTACTTGTCGAATGCGTGCAGCGACTTGTCGCGACCGTTACCCGACTGTTTGAAACCACCAAACGGTGCCGTCATGTCGCCGCCGTCGTATTGGTTGACCCACACGCTACCGGCGCGCAAAGCCTTGGCCGTCAGGTGTGCCTTGGAGATATCGGCGGTCCATACGGCTGCGGCCAGGCCATAAACGGTGTCGTTGGCGATGGCGATGGCTTCTTCAGCGCTGTCGAAGGTGATCACCGACAGCACAGGGCCAAAGATCTCTTCCTGGGCGATCTTCATGGCGTTGGTCACACCGTCGAAAATCGTCGGTTCAACATAAGTACCGCCCGTTTCTTCCAGGGTGCGCTTGCCGCCCGCCACCAGTTTGGCGCCGTCGGCGTGGCCGGCTTCGATGTATGACAGCACGGTGTTCATCTGCTGGGTGTCCACCATTGCGCCGACGTTGGTTGCCGGGTCCAGCGGGTTGCCTGGCTTCCAGCCTTTAAGGGCCTCGATCACCAGCGGCAGGAATTTATCCTTGATGGAACGCTCGACGAGCAGGCGCGAACCGGCGGTGCAAACTTCGCCCTGGTTGAAAGCGATGGCGCCCGCAGCGGATTCGGCGGCAGCTTGCAGGTCCGGGGCATCGGCAAACACGATGTTCGGGCTCTTGCCGCCGGCTTCCAGCCATACACGCTTCATGTTCGACTCGCCGGAGCGGATCAACAGCTGCTTGGCGATCTTGGTGGAACCGGTGAACACCAGCGTGTCGACGTCCATGTGCAGCGCCAGCGCGTTGCCCACGGTGTGGCCGTAGCCCGGCAGCACGTTGAACACGCCTTTTGGAATACCGGCTTCAACCGCCAGGGCGGCGATGCGGATAGCGGTCAGCGGGGATTTTTCGGACGGTTTGAGGATCACCGAGTTACCGGTGGACAGCGCCGGCCCCAGCTTCCAGCAGGCCATCATCAACGGGAAGTTCCACGGCACGATCGCGCCGACAACGCCGACCGGCTCGCGGGTCACCAGGCCCAACTGATCGTGTGGCGTGGCTGCGACTTCGTCGTAAATTTTGTCGATCGCTTCACCGCTCCAGCTCAGCGCATTGGCTGCGCCAGGCACGTCAATGCCCAGGGAATCGCTGATCGGCTTGCCCATGTCCAGGGTTTCAAGCAGCGCCAGCTCTTCGGCATTGGCCTTGAGCAGCGCGGCGAAACGGATCATGGCGGACTTGCGTTTGGCCGGCGCCAGGCGCGACCAGACACCGGAATTGAACGTGGCGCGGGCATTTTCGACGGCGCGCTGGGCGTCGGCGGCGTCACAGCTGGCAACCGTGGCCAGCAAGCGGCCATCGACCGGGCTGATGCATTCGAACGTGTCGCCGGAAACAGCAGCGGTGTATTCACCATTGATATAGGCGCGGCCTTCGATCTTCAGATCCTTGGCGCGTTGTTCCCAGTCGGCACGGGTCAGGGTGGTCATGCGAGTGTCCTCCTCTTGTTGAATACAAGGGCCAGGTGATGTCCCCCGGCAGCCTCAAAGAATTCTTGCCCGGCCAGCCTGCTGTTCGGCTCAAGGCAGCTGCCACCCTAAACCAGCGGCTGGGGGTGTTTCAATATATTTGACACAAGCCCGGTAAACGCCCTTGCGATGTTCATTTTAATAAACATAGACTTTGGGCTCTCCAACCGCAGGCCAGACGGGACACGCACATGAGCATCCAGGACATCGTCGACTTCAGCCAAGCCAGCACCGCCCCAGACCGCTACCGCCCGGCTGCCGAAAAAATCCTCAAGGGCGACCCCGAGCAAACCATTTACAACCACTACAACAGCCCATGCGGCCAGATGAGCGCCGGGGTCTGGGAAGGTGAAGTCGGGCAGTGGAAGGTCAATTACACCGAGCATGAGTACTGCGAGATTGTGCAAGGTGTGTCGGTATTGCGCGATGCCGACGGCAACGCCAAGACTCTGCGTGCCGGCGACCGCTTTGTCATCCCGGCCGGGTTCAGCGGCACCTGGGAAGTGCTGGAGCCCTGCCGCAAGATCTACGTGGTGTTCGAACAGAAAGCCTGATCAGCGATCGTACCCATGCTCCGCGTGGGAATGCAGCCCAAGGCGCTCCGCGCCTGCTCTTGAACGCGTGACGCGGAGCGTCACAGGAGGCGTTACCACGCAGAGCGTGGGAACGATCATTTCAGGCAAAAAAAAGCCCGACTCGTGAGAGACGGGCTTTTTTTCACAAGGAAGAAAATCAATTACTTGATTTTGCCTTCTTTGTAGATCACGTGCTTGCGAACGCGCGGGTCGAACATTTTCTTTTCGAGCTTGTCCGGGGTAGTACGCTTGTTCTTGTCGGTAGTGTAGAAGTGACCAGTACCGGCGCTAGAGATCATTCGAATCAATTCACGCATGATAGAGCTCCTTAGATCTTGCCAGCGGCACGGATTTCGGCCAGCACGACAGTGATGCCACGCTTGTCGATGATACGCATGCCTTTAGCAGATACACGCAGGCGAACAAAACGTTTCTCTTCTTCAACCCAGAAGCGGTGATGCTGCAGGTTCGGCAGGAAACGACGACGGGTTTTGTTATTTGCGTGGGAAATGTTATTCCCAGTCACCGGACCCTTACCGGTAACTTGACAGACTCTCGACATGCCTCAGCCCTCTAAAACCACATGCCCAACCCGGCATGGGTTGGCCGCTTAATCTCTCAGTCATTTGGCGCCAGGCGCCGCGTTTCTTTAGGGTCTTACCGGCTACACCTACAGTGAAGGAACCGGGCCCCTAGAAAAGAGCGCTGCTTTATACCAGAAAGACCCCAGTGCAACAACAGCCCGTGTATTTTTACCGGCATAAATCTCGGCGACAGACGCCTGAACCGTTGCCAGGAGGGGCCGCTGTCACGGCCGACCGCTCGTCGCACAGAATGATTTACAGCGCCCGCCCGCACGATGAAGTGCACGGCGAAACGCGCTGAGGCGCCATCAAAACAGCATTTGCGCCAAAAGCACAGGCAAAAATGGACTGGTCATTTATCCGTCGGCCCACTACGGTAGGCTTTTTCCAGACTGCACTCGCAGATGGGCCTTCGATCTGCAAAGGAAACCGAATATGCGCCTCGCTGCCCTACCGCTATTGCTAGCCCCTCTATTTATCGCGCCCGCGGCCCTGGCTGCCACCAGCTTGAGCGTTTGCACCGAAGCCAGCCCAGAAGGGTTCGACGTGGTGCAATACAACTCGCTGACCACCACCAACGCCTCTGCAGACGTATTGATGAACCGCCTGGTGGACTACGACGCCACCAGCGGCAAGCTGGTGCCGAGCCTCGCGGACAGCTGGGACGTTTCGCCGGACGGCCTGACCTACACCTTCAAGCTGCACCCGCAGGTGAAATTCCACCGCACCGACTACTTCACTCCAAGCCGCACCCTGACGGCCGAAGACGTGCGTTTCAGCTTCGAACGCATGCTCGACCCGGCCAACCCATGGCACAAGATCGCCCAGAGCGGCTTCCCGCATGCGCAGTCGCTGCAATTGCCGACACTGGTGAAGAAGATCGATGCGCTCGACCCGCTGACCGTACGCTTCACCCTCGACCACGCCGACTCGACCTTCCTCGCCGCCCTGAGCATGGGCTTTGCCTCGATCTACCCGGCTGAGTACGCCGACAAACTGTTGAAAGCCGGCACACCGGAGAAACTCAACAGCCAACCGATCGGCACCGGGCCGTTCGTTTTTGTGCGCTTCCAGAAAGATGCCGTGGTTCGCTACAAAGCCAACCCGGATTACTTCGCCGGCAAACCGGCTGTGGATAACTTGCTCTTCGCCATTACCCCGGACGCCAACGTGCGCCTGCAGAAACTGCATCGCGACGAATGCCAGATTGCCCTGTCACCCAAGCCGCTGGACGTGGGCGAAGCCGAAAAAGACCCGGCGTTGAAGGTGGAAAAAACCGCCGCGTTCATGACCGCATTCGTAGCCATCAACAGCCAGCACCCGCCGCTGGACAAGCCGGAAGTGCGCCAGGCGATCAACTTGGCCTTCGACAAGAACAGCTACCTCAAGGCCGTGTTTGAGGGCACCGCCGAGGCAGCGAATGGCATTTATCCGCCCAATACCTGGAGCTATGCCAAGGACTTGCCAGGTTATCCACAGGACATCGCCAAGGCCAAGACGCTGCTCGACCGCGCCGGGCTCAAGGACGGTTTCAAGACCACTATTTGGACGCGCCCCACCGGCAGCCTGCTGAACCCCAACCCTAACCTCGGCGCACAGCTGTTGCAGGCCGACCTGGCCAAGATCGGCATCCAGGCTGAGATCCGCGTGATCGAGTGGGGCGAGCTGATTCGCCGCGCCAAGGCCGGTGAACACGACCTGCTGTTCATGGGCTGGGCCGGCGACAATGGCGACCCGGACAACTTCCTGACCCCGCAATTCTCCTGCGCGGCGGTGAAATCCGGCACCAACTTCGCCCGCTACTGCGACCCCGCGCTGGACAAACTGATCAGCGCCGGCAAGACCACCAGTGAGCAAGGCGTGCGCAGCAAGCTGTATCAACAGGCCCAGGCGCAGATCCAGCAGCAGGCACTGTGGCTGCCACTGGCGCACCCAACCGCCTTTGCCTTGGCTCGCAAGAATGTCGAGGGCTATCAAGTGAGCCCGTTCGGGCGGCAGGACTTTTCCAAAGTCAGCGTCAAGCCCTGACAAACGGCCCCGCCCCACTGGGGCGGGGCTACATCCACCCGTATTCCGCCATCGACAGCGGGTCGCCATCGCCCACGATGATGTGATCCAACACCCGCACATCCACCACTTCCAGCGCCTTTTGCAGCAACTTGGTCAATTTTCGATCAGCCGCACTCGGCTCGACGCTCCCGGAAGGATGGTTGTGACACAAAATCAAAGCCGCCGCGTTGTACGCCAGGGCGCGCTTGACCACTTGCCGGGGGTAAACGATGGCGGCGTCGATGGTGCCGTGGAACAACGCCTCAAAGCCCAGAACGCGATGTTTTGAGTCGAGAAACAGGCAACCGAAGATCTCGTGGGGCTCATGCCGCAACAACGCCTTGAGGTAATCGCGCACGGCCAACGGGCTCTCCAGCACCGAGTCAGCGCGCAGGCGCTCGGCCAAATGGCGCCGGGACATTTCCAGCACCGCCTGCAACTGGGCAAATTTCGCCGGGCCCAACCCCAAATGCTGGCTGAACACCGTCTGGCTGGCCTCCAGCAACGGTCGAAGGCCACCGAATTGCGCCAACAAATACCGCGCCAGGTCGACCGCGCTGCGGCCAGACACACCGGTGCGCAGGAAGATCGCCAACAGCTCGGCATCCGACAGGCTCGCCGCGCCCCATTCCAACAGCTTTTCCCGTGGACGTTCCGCCACAGGCCAATCGCGAATACTCATCCCATCTCCCTTCCATTGATATGGGCCAGGTGCGCCGCTGTTGCCCAGCGGACGCTGTGTTATCTTAAGCCCTCTTTTTTGCGTGCGATTTCTCCTGGGGAGGGGGCATCGCAGGCGTCACTGAACTGGCATCACTGAACTGGAAAGGCAAACCAATGCAGCGTCTGTATCGGAAACGCATCGTTCTCGGCGTCGGCGGCGGCATTGCCGCCTACAAGAGCGCAGAGCTGGTTCGCAGGCTCCTGGACCAAGGCGCCGAAGTGCGCGTGGTCATGACCCGCGGTGGCAGTGAGTTCATCACCCCACTGACCATGCAAGCCTTGTCCGGCCACCCGGTTCACCTCGACCTGCTGGACCCGGCAGCCGAGGCCGCCATGGGCCATATCGAGCTGGCCAAGTGGGCTGACCTGGTGCTGATCGCCCCGGCAACTGCCGACCTGATCGCCCGCCTGGCCCAAGGCATCGCCGATGACCTGCTGACCACTTTGGTACTGGCCACCGACGCCACCGTCGCCATTGCCCCGGCCATGAACCAGGCCATGTGGCGCGACCCGGCCACCCAAGCCAACACCCAGCTCCTGCAAAGCCGTGGCCTCAAGGTGTTCGGCCCGGCGTCCGGCAGCCAGGCCTGCGGCGACGTCGGCATGGGCCGCATGCTCGAAGCCACCGACCTGGCACTGTGCGCCGCCGAGTGCTTCCAGCACCTGGCCCTGACCGGCAAGCACGTGCTGATCACCGCCGGCCCGACCCAGGAAAACATCGACCCGGTGCGCTACATCACCAACCATAGCTCAGGGAAAATGGGCTTTGCCTTGGCGGAAGCGGCGGTTGAGGCAGGCGCGCGCGTCACCTTGATCACCGGCCCGGTGCATTTGCCGACCCCTGATCGGGTCACGCGCATCGACGTAGTCAGCGCCCGGGACATGTTGGCGGCCTGTGAGGCCGCGATTCCCTGCGACCTCTTTATCGCCTCGGCTGCGGTTGCGGACTACCGCCCTGAAGTCGTCGCCCCGCAAAAACTCAAGAAAGACCCTACAAGTGGCGATGGCCTGCTCCTGCAAATGGTGCGCAACCCGGACATTCTGGCATCCATCGCCACGCGCGCAGACCGCCCGTTCAGCGTCGGTTTTGCCGCCGAGACCGAACACCTGCTGGACTACGCCGCACGCAAATTGAAAGACAAAAACCTCGACCTGATCGTTGCCAATGATGTCGCCAACCCGAGCATTGGCTTCAACAGTGAGGAAAATGCCATCAGCGTGATCGACCGCGAGTTGCACGCCACCGTTTTCGCCCAGACCAGCAAAGGCAAGATTGCCCGCCAACTGATCTCATTTATCGCCCAACGGCTGAACCAGGTTTAATTTACATGCACGCTTTGCAAGCCAAGATCCTCGACCCACGCATCGGCAACGAATTCCCACTGCCGGCCTACGCCACCCCAGGCTCCGCCGGGCTGGACCTGCGCGCCATGCTCAAAGAGGACACTGTCCTTGAGCCGGGCCAGACCCTTCTGATTCCGACCGGCCTGTCGATCTATGTCGGCGACCCGGGCCTGGCCGCATTGATCCTGCCACGCTCGGGCCTCGGCCATAAGCACGGCATCGTGCTGGGCAACCTGGTAGGTCTGATCGACTCCGATTACCAGGGCGAGCTGATGGTGTCGTGCTGGAACCGTGGCCAAACCGCCTTCAACATTGCCGTCGGCGAGCGCATCGCCCAGCTGGTACTGGTGCCGGTGGTGCAGGCGCACTTCGAACTGGTACAGGAATTCGACGAGACCCAACGCGGTGCTGGCGGTTTCGGGCATTCCGGCAGCCACTGACTAAGCTGAATCAGGCCGGGCACGCTTGCCCGGCCCCATGCCACCGCAGGGCTTTTCAGGACGGAGAATGCGCGGATTTATTCAGCGAGATTTCACCATTGAAATCAATGCATTACGCGACCACAAACATGGAGTACCGACTCCGGTGGCACTTTTGCACCACGAACTCTCTGCCGAAAAAGCCGTCATACCCTTCAGTTTGCGCCCGCCGGTCAGCCACATTCAGGCCAGCTTTGCCCCTTTCAGATGGAGTTTCCCCACGCGATGAGTACCGCAGCCCGAGTAGCCCCGACATTCCCCGACAGCATTTTTCGCGCCTACGACATTCGTGGCGTGGTGCCCAAAACCCTGACTGCCGAAACCGCCTACTGGATCGGCCGCGCCATCGGCTCCCAGAGCCTGGCCCAGGGCGAACCCAACGTCTCGGTCGGCCGTGATGGCCGCTTGTCCGGCCCCGAGCTGGTCGAGCAACTGATCCAGGGCCTGGCCGACAGCGGCTGCCACGTCAGTGATGTCGGCCTGGTGCCGACGCCTGCGCTGTACTACGCCGCCAACGTACTGGCCGGCAAGTCCGGGGTGATGCTCACCGGCAGCCACAACCCTTCGGACTACAACGGTTTCAAGATCGTTATCGCCGGCGACACCCTGGCCAACGAACAGATCCAGGCCCTGCACGACCGCCTGAAGACCAACGACTTGACCAGCGGCACCGGCAGCGTCACCAAGGTCGACATTCTTCAGCGCTACTCCGACCAGATCACCGGCGACGTCAAACTTGCCCGCCGCCTCAAAGTGGTTGTGGACTGTGGCAACGGCGCGGCCGGCGTGATCGCCCCGCAACTGCTCGAAGCGCTGAACTGCGAAGTGATCCCGCTGTTCTGCGACGTCGATGGCAACTTCCCCAACCACCATCCGGACCCGGGCAAGCCTGAAAACCTGGTAGACCTGATCGCCAAGGTCAAGGAAACCGGCGCCGACGTGGGCCTGGCCTTCGACGGTGACGGCGACCGCGTTGGTGTGGTGACAGACACCGGCGAGAACGTATTCGCCGACCGTCTGCTGATGCTGTTTGCCCGCGACGTGGTGGCACGCAACGCCAACGCCGAAATCATCTTCGACGTGAAATGCACCCGCCGCCTCACGCCGCTGATCAAGGAATACGGCGGTCGCCCACTAATGTGGAAGACCGGTCACTCGTTGATCAAAAAGAAAATGAAAGAAACCGGCGCGCTGTTGGCCGGCGAAATGAGCGGCCATGTGTTTTTCAAAGAGCGCTGGTTCGGGTTTGACGACGGCATTTACAGTGCCGCTCGTCTGCTGGAGATCCTCAGCAAGGAAAAATCGACGGCGCAGGAGCTGTTTCAGACCTTCCCGAATGATATTTCTACGCCAGAGATCAATATCCATGTGACCGAGGAGAGCAAATTCAGCATCATTGACGCACTGCACGATGCGCAATGGGGCGAAGGCGCCAACCTGACCACCATTGATGGTGTGCGAGTCGATTACGCCAAAGGCTGGGGCCTGGTTCGCGCGTCCAATACCACACCGGTGCTGGTCCTGCGTTTCGAGGCGGATACCGAGGCTGAGTTGCAGCGCATCAAGGACGTGTTCCACGCCCAGTTGAAACGTGTTGCCCCTGATCTCCAATTACCGTTCTGATTTTTTACCGGAGCCCTGAATGACCCTCGAACGCGAAGCCGCTGCCAATACTGCCAAGGTCCTGTCCGAAGCGTTGCCTTACATTCGACGCTACGTCGGCAAGACGCTGGTGATCAAGTACGGCGGCAATGCCATGGAAAGCGACGAGCTGAAAACCGGCTTTGCCCGCGACATCGTGTTGATGAAAGCCGTCGGGATCAACCCGGTGGTGGTGCACGGTGGCGGCCCGCAAATCGGCGACCTGCTCAAGCGTTTGTCGATCGAGAGTCACTTCATCGATGGCATGCGCGTCACTGACGCGCAGACCATGGACGTGGTGGAGATGGTCCTCGGCGGCCAGGTCAACAAAGACATCGTCAACCTGATCAACCGTCATGGCGGCAGCGCCATCGGCCTGACCGGCAAGGACGCGGAGCTGATCCGCGCGAAAAAACTGACCGTTACCCGTCAGACGCCGGAGATGACCCAGCCGGAAATCATCGACATCGGCCAGGTAGGCGAAGTGATCGGCATCAACACCGACCTGCTGAACCTGCTGGTCAAGGGTGATTTCATCCCGGTGATCGCGCCAATTGGTGTGGGTGCCAATGGTGAGTCCTACAACATCAACGCTGACTTGGTAGCCGGCAAGGTGGCCGAGGCACTGAAAGCTGAAAAGCTGATGCTGCTGACCAACATCGCCGGCTTGATGGACAAGGAAGGCAAGGTGTTGACCGGCCTGACCACCCAGCAAGTGGACGAGCTGATCGCCGACGGCACCATCTACGGCGGCATGCTGCCCAAGATCCGTTGCGCACTGGAAGCAGTGCAAGGCGGCGTGGGTAGTTCGCTGATCCTGGATGGTCGCGTGCCGAATGCGATCCTGTTGGAAATCTTCACCGATACCGGTGTGGGCACGCTGATCAGTAACCGCAAGCGTCCTTAATCGCTGTCAATAAAAAGGCCCCGCTCAATCCAATTGAGCGGGGCCTTTTTATTTGAACTCGATCCAAATGTGGGAGCTGGCTTGCCTGCGATGCTGACACCTCGGTAAATCAGTTGTACCGAGGTGATGCTATCGCAGGCAAGCCAGCTCCCACATTGGTCCACGTCCCAGATGAATTTGCGTGTCAGACGCCGAACTGCTCACGGTAAGCACGCACCGCTGGCAAATGCTGCTTGAGCTGCGGGTCATCTTCCAGGAACTGCAACACCTGGTTCAACGAAACAATGCTCACCACCGGAATGCCGAAATCACGCTCCACTTCCTGGATCGCCGACAACTCACCGTTGCCGCGCTCCTGGCGGTTCAGGGCGATCAGCACGCCGGCGGCCTTGGCGCCGTCCTGGGAAGCGATGATCTGCATCACTTCGCGGATAGCAGTGCCGGCGGTGATCACGTCGTCGATGATCAGCACGTCACCTTTGAGCGGAGCCCCCACCAGGCTGCCGCCTTCGCCATGGGCCTTGGCCTCTTTGCGGTTGAAGCACCATGGCAAGTCCAGCTCATGATGTTCAGCCAGGGCCACGGCGGTAGCGGCCGCCAAAGGGATGCCCTTATAGGCCGGGCCGAACAGCACGTCGAAGGAAATGCCGCTTTCGACGATGGCTGCCGCGTAGAAACGACCCAGCTGAGCCAGGGCCGAACCCGAGTTGAACAAGCCAGCATTGAAGAAGTACGGGCTGGTGCGCCCGGACTTCAAGGTGAACTCACCGAAGCGTAAAACGCCGCGATCGATGGCAAAACGAATGAAATCGCGTTGATACGCCTGCATGAAAAAAGCCTCAGATACCACGGATTTAGCTAATTAGGTAGACGGCGTGTATCATACACGCACGCGATTTTTGGGGCCATTTATGCGGATCATCAGTGTGAACGTCAATGGTATTCAGGCTGCAGTCGAGCGTGGTTTGCTCAGTTGGCTGCAAGCACAGAATGCCGACGTCATCTGCCTGCAGGACACCCGCGCCTCCGCCTTTGAACTGGACGACCCAGCCTTCCAACTGGATGGCTACTTCCTTTATGCCTGTGATGCCGAAGTCCCTGCCCAAGGTGGCGTGGCTCTGTACTCACGGTTGCAACCCAAGGCGGTCATCAGCGGCCTCGGCTTCGAGACAGCCGACCGCTACGGGCGCTACCTGCAAGCCGATTTCGACAAGGTCAGCATCGCGACCTTGCTGCTCCCTTCGGGGCAGAACGGCGATGAAGACTTGAACCAGAAGTTCAAGCTAATGGACGACTTCGCCCGTTATCTGGATAAACAGCGGCGTAAACGTCGCGAGTACATTTACTGTGGCTCGCTGTACGTGGCGCAACAGAAGCTGGATATCAAGAACTGGCGCGACAGCCAGCAATCCCCGGGCTTCCTGGCGCCGGAACGGGCCTGGATGGACGAGATTGTCGGCAACATGGGTTATGTCGATGCCTTGCGCGAAGTCAGCCGTGAAGGCGACCAGTACAGCTGGTGGCCGGATAACGAACAGGCTGAGATGCTCAACCTGGGCTGGCGTTTCGACTACCAGCTGCTGACGCCGGGCCTGCGCCGCTTTGTTCGCAGCGCACGCCTGCCACGTCAGCCGCGCTTCTCGCAGCATGCGCCGCTGATCGTGGACTACGACTGGACACTGACCATCTAAGGTCTTTTTCCAGGCACAAAAAAACCGACATCGCTGTCGGTTTTTTTGTGGGCGCTCATTATTTGACCAGCCGCCAGGCAAAGGGATAGCGATAAGCGATGCCCTTGTTGGCCTTGACCGAACCGATGATGGTCAGCACCACTGTCGCGATTACCAAAGCAGTCATCAGGAAAAGACCCATAATCGCGAAGGCCAGCACGAAGCACACCATCCAGGCAATGGCCACGGTGATCTGGAAGTTCAAGGCTTCCTTGCCCTGATCGTCAATGAACGGGTCCACTTCCCTCTTCATTTGCCACAGGATCAGCGGCCCGATGACACTGCCGAAGGGGAACACAAACCCCAGAAACGCCGCGAGATGGCACAACATTGCGCCTTGACGCACTTCGTAGGAAGGCGTCGGCACGGGTTGCTGGCTGTCATTCATGGCGTTTCTCCTTGAGGCGGGTTCAGTCAGCCAATGCGGCCTTCTGCAGTTCAAAGATTTCGGTCATGCCTTTCTGAGCCAGGGCCAGCATAGCGTTCAGGTCGGCCGGCTGGAATGGCGCGCCTTCAGCGGTGCCCTGCACTTCGATGAAACCGCCGGTGTTGGTCATTACCACGTTCAGGTCGGTCTCGGCAGCCGAGTCTTCCAGGTAGTCCAGGTCCAGCACAGGCTCGCCCTGGTACATGCCGACCGACACGGCAGCAATCATCTGCTTGAGCGGGTCGCCGGCTTTAAGGCCGCCGCGTTTCTTGATCACTTTGAGTGCGTCCACCAGGGCCACCATGGCGCCGGTGATGGAAGCGGTGCGGGTGCCGCCGTCAGCCTGGATCACGTCGCAGTCGACATACAGGGTCACGTCGCCCAGCTTGGACATGTCCAGCGCTGCGCGCAGGGAACGACCGATCAGGCGCTGGATTTCCAGGGTGCGGCCGCCTTGTTTGCCGCGGCTGGCTTCACGCTGGTTACGCTCGCCGGTGGCGCGCGGCAGCATGCCGTATTCGGCGGTCAACCAACCCTGGCCCTGGCCCTTGAGGAAGCGCGGCACGCCGTTTTCGACGCTGACGGTGCAGATCACCTTGGTATCGCCAAACTCGACCAGTACAGATCCCTCGGCGTGTTTGGTGTAGTTGCGGGTGATGCGGATCGAGCGGAGCTGATCGGCAGCGCGACCACTTGGACGTTTCATAGGGGATACCTGTACGGAGGACGAAAAACTGCCGAGCATTATAGAGCCGTGAACCGATTCGGGGCACTTCTAAAAAATTCGGTTACGAATGACTAGCCTGGCGCCCATTGTTTGGGCGCGCTCGTCTCACTGCGCTACAATCCTGCGCCTTCGCAGCCTGTCGGCTTCAATTTACCCATCAGCCCGTATTTACGGGACTGCATCGCGAGGTACCTCCATGGTGCACAGCATGACCGCCTTCGCCCGCGTCGAAAAAGCCGGCGCCCAAGGCACCCTGAGCTGGGAACTGCGCTCGGTCAACAGCCGCTACCTGGAGCCGCACCTGCGCTTGCCGGAATCCTTCCGCGACCTCGAAGGCGCCGTGCGTGAAGCACTGCGCCAGGGCATTTCCCGCGGCAAGCTGGAATGCACCCTGCGTTTTACCGAGGAAACCACCGGCAAGCCGCTGCAGGTCGACCGCGACCGCGCCGCGCAACTGGTCGCCGCCGCCGAAACCATCGCCGGCCTGATCAAACAACCTGCCGCGCTGAACCCGCTGGAAGTGCTGGCCTGGCCCGGCGTGCTGGTGGCCGACGCCACCGACCCGCAAGCGCTGAATGCCGAAGCCCTGGCCCTGTTCACCCAGGGTTTGAAGGAGCTAAAGGCCGGCCGCGAACGTGAAGGCGCCGAACTGGCGCGCCTGATCAATGAACGCCTGACGTCGATCGAAGCCGACGTGGTCACTCTGCGCGAGTTGGTGCCGCAGATGCTCGCTACCCAACGTCAAAAGGTCCTCGATCGCTTCACCGACATGAAGGCCGACCTCGACCCGACGCGCCTGGAGCAGGAAATGGTCCTGCTGGCGCAGAAGAGCGACGTGGCCGAAGAGCTCGACCGCCTGAGTACCCACATCCTCGAAGTGCGCCGCGTGCTCAAGTCCGCCGGTGCCGCTGGTCGGCGCCTGGACTTCCTGATGCAGGAACTCAACCGCGAAGCCAATACACTCGGCTCCAAGGCATTTGACCCGCGCAGCACCACGGCTGCGGTCAACCTCAAAGTGTTGATCGAGCAGATGCGCGAACAAGTACAGAATATAGAGTAAGGCAACTTTCATGACCCACAGCACCGGCACCCTTTACATCATTTCCGCCCCCTCGGGCGCGGGCAAGAGCAGCCTGGTCAAGGCGTTGACCGACGCTGACGAGCAGATCCGCATCTCGGTCTCGCACACCACCCGCGCCATGCGCCCGGGCGAGGTGAACGGCGTGCACTATCACTTCGTCGAGCGCACCGAGTTCGTGAAGATGATCGAACACGGCGACTTCCTGGAGCGTGCCGAAGTGTTCGGCAACCTTTACGGCACCTCGCAAAGCCACCTGCAGCAGACCCTGGACGAAGGCCACGACCTGATCCTGGAAATCGACTGGCAGGGCGCCGAGCAAGTGCGTCAGCTGATGCCCAAAGCGCGCTCGATCTTCATCCTGCCGCCTTCGCTTGAAGCCTTGCACCAGCGCCTGACCAATCGCGGCCAGGACAGCGACGAAATCATCGAAGGCCGCATGCGTGAAGCCGTCAGCGAGATGAGCCACTACGTCGACTACGACTACCTGATCATCAACGACGATTTCGCCCACGCCCTGGACGATTTGAAGGCGATTTTCCGCACCAATCAGCTCCAGCAAAAGCGCCAACAGCAGCGTTTTGGCAAATTACTCGCCGAACTGCTTGGCTGATTGGCCCTTCCCAAAACCGCTGCAAGGGCTTTACATTGGCACTTGTAGCAGTTTTGCGAGGGCGCGGGAAAAATCAGCGCTTCCCTAAACGCTGGTGATTTTTTAAACTGTTCAGTCCGCTCGCCCAACCGGGCAGCGCGCATCTTGCATTCGCTCCGAGGAATACCATGGCCCGCGTAACCGTTGAAGACTGCCTAGAACACGTGGATAACCGCTTTGAGCTGGTCATGCTCTCTACCAAGCGTGCCCGTCAACTGGCCACTGGCGGCAAAGAGCCCCTGGTCCAGTGGGAAAACGACAAGCCTACCGTTGTCGCCCTGCGTGAAATCGCTGAAGGCCTGATGAGCTACGAGTTCATCGCCAACGCCGAAATCGTTGAAGACGAACCGCTGTTTGCAGCGTTCGAGGACGAGTCCAACGAGGCCGTCTAAGCCTATGCCTGGTCGACGTAGCACGGCGCGGGGTCACAGCCAACGGCAGGAGTTAACACTTTGCCGAGCATAGACGCCCTCGCCGATCGCTTATCGACCTACCTCGGCCCAGACCAGGTCAACCTGGTCCGCCGAGCGTATTTCTACGCCGAACAAGCCCACGACGGTCAACGCCGCCGCAGCGGCGAGGCGTATGTCACGCATCCTCTTGCCGTGGCAAATATTCTTGCCGACATGCACATGGACCATCAGAGCTTGATGGCCGCGATGCTGCATGACGTGATCGAAGACACCGGCATTGCCAAGGAAGCGCTCAGCGCACAATTTGGCGAAACCGTGGCCGAACTGGTCGATGGGGTCAGCAAACTGACCCAGATGAACTTCGAGACCAAGGCCGAAGCCCAGGCGGAAAACTTCCAGAAGATGGCCATGGCCATGGCCCGAGACATTCGGGTGATCCTGGTCAAACTGGCCGACCGGCTGCACAACATGCGTACGCTGGAAGTGCTGTCCGGCGAAAAACGTCGGCGCATCGCCAAGGAAACCCTGGAAATCTACGCGCCCATCGCCAACCGGCTGGGCATGCATGCCATTCGTATCGAATTCGAAGACCTCGGCTTCAAGGCCATGCACCCGATGCGTTCGGCGCGCATCTACCAGGCGGTCAAGCGTGCGCGGGGCAACCGCAAGGAAATCGTCAACAAGATCGAAGAGTCGCTGAGCCATTGCCTGGCGATCGACGAGATTGAAGGCGAAGTCAGTGGCCGGCAAAAACACATCTATGGCATCTACAAGAAGATGCGCGGCAAGCGTCGCGCCTTCAACGAGATCATGGACGTGTACGCGTTCCGCATCATCGTCGACAAGGTCGACACCTGCTACCGCGTGCTGGGCGCTGTACATAATTTGTACAAACCCCTGCCCGGCCGCTTCAAGGACTACATCGCGATTCCCAAGGCCAACGGCTATCAGTCGCTGCATACCACGCTGTTCGGTATGCACGGGGTGCCGATCGAGATCCAGATTCGTACTCGCGAAATGGAAGAGATGGCCAACAACGGCATTGCCGCCCATTGGCTGTACAAATCCAGCAGCGACGAACAGCCGAAGGGCACGCATGCCCGCGCCCGTCAGTGGGTCAAAGGCGTGCTGGAAATGCAGCAACGTGCCGGCAACTCCCTGGAATTTATCGAAAGCGTGAAGATCGACCTGTTCCCGGACGAGGTCTATGTGTTCACGCCCAAAGGCCGGATCATGGAGTTGCCCAAGGGCTCCACGGCGGTCGACTTTGCCTACGCGGTACACACCGACGTCGGCAACAGCTGCATTGCCTGCCGGATCAACCGTCGTCTCGCGCCGCTGTCCGAACCGCTGCAAAGCGGGTCCACGGTCGAGATCGTCAGCGCGCCCGGCGCACGCCCCAACCCGGCCTGGCTCAACTTTGTGGTCACCGGCAAGGCGCGCACACACATCCGCCATGCGCTCAAATTGCAACGTCGCTCCGAATCCATCAGCCTCGGCGAACGCCTGCTGAACAAGGTGCTCAACGGTTTCGACAGCGCCCTGGAGAAAATCCCGGCCGAGCGCGTGCAAGCGATGCTCCACGAGTATCGCCAGGAAACCATCGAAGACCTGCTGGAAGATATCGGCCTGGGCAACCGCATGGCCTACGTGGTCGCCCGTCGCCTGCTCGGCGAAGGCGAACAATTGCCAAGCCCCGAAGGCCCGCTGGCAATTCGCGGCACCGAGGGCCTGGTGCTCAGCTACGCCAAGTGCTGCACGCCGATCCCGGGCGACCCGATTGTTGGGCACCTGTCTGCCGGCAAGGGCATGGTTGTGCACTTGGACAACTGCCGCAATATCACTGAAATCCGTCACAACCCCGAGAAATGCATCCAGCTCTCCTGGGCCAAGGATGTGACCGGCGAATTCAACGTCGAGCTGCGCGTCGAGCTGGAGCACCAGCGCGGCCTGATCGCCCTGCTGGCCAGCAGCGTCAACGCGGCCGACGGCAATATCGAGAAGATCAGCATGGATGAGCGCGATGGCCGCATCAGCGTGGTCCAGCTGGTCGTCAGCGTGCACGACCGCGTGCACCTGGCTCGCGTGATCAAGAAACTGCGCGCCCTGACCGGGGTGATTCGCATCACCCGCATGCGTGCATAGCCGATCTCTTACAAGGAGTCACTCATGACCAAGACTGTTATCACCAGCGACAAGGCCCCTGCCGCCATCGGTACTTACTCCCAGGCGATCAAGGCGGGCAATACCGTCTACATGTCCGGCCAGATCCCGCTCGACCCAAAGACCATGGAACTGGTTGAAGGCTTTGAAGCACAAACCGTCCAGGTCTTCGAAAACCTCAAGTCGGTTGCCGAAGCGGCCGGCGGTTCGTTCAAGGACATCGTCAAGCTGAACATCTTCCTCACCGACCTGAGCCACTTCGCCAAGGTCAACGAGATCATGGGCAAGTACTTCGAACAGCCGTACCCAGCCCGCGCCGCCATCGGCGTGGCCGCCCTGCCAAAGGGCGCACAGGTTGAGATGGACGCGATTCTGGTCATCGAGTAAAACACCCGGCGCAGCCTTCACAGGCTGCGTCGACTTCGTTTCAGAAGGATTTCGTAATGCGCAAAGCGCTAGTTGCCTTATCAACGCTTGCCCTGTTGCTCGGCGGCTGTGCCAGCAACCCCGCCGACCTGGACGTGAGCGGCACCTGGATCAACCAGGCCGCCATCAATGCGGCAGCCAAGGGCGGCCCTTTGCGTGAAGCCCTGCAAACCTATGGCCCGAACCTCGAATGGGAGGTCAACACCAAGGCTTCGCAGGCGCGCTACTACAATGGTTTTGAAGTCGCCGAAGGCAAGCTGCTGAGTGAAAAGCCCGGCGCCTGGAGTGTCGATTTTTACGGCAGCTCCGCCACCGAACTCAAGCGTAAAGGCAAACAACTGCTGCAAGTGGCCAACGACAACGAGCCTGAGCAACTCTTCGCCCGCGCCAAAGACCCAGCCCCCGAAGGTGCGCCACTGGGTGCCAACTTCGAGCGCGCACTGTACGCAGCCTACATGGGCGGCGACTGGAAAATCACCGACGGCAATGGTGATGGCGCCACGGTACAGTTCCAGGCTGACGGCAAGGTCGCCGGTTTGCCAGGCGTCGATCGGTACTCGCTGTGCCTGGCGGGTGACTGCGCCTCCATGAGCGGCGGCTACGACAGCATCTGGCTGCAACTGAACGGCCAGGGCAACCCGTGGATCTTTGTGCGCAAGGGCAAGCAGCTGGAAATTTTCCAGGCAGTGAACACGGCGCAAACGGATGAAGTGCCTTCGTTTACGCCTGGCCCACGTCAGTGGCTGCTGGAAAAGAAATAAACAGCCTCACGCTAAACTGAATGTGGGAGCTGGCAAGCCAGCTCCCACATTTTTTTTGGCCGCGCTTCAGCCCTTCAGAATCGCTGCATACCCTTCGCGATAACTCGGATACGTCGGCACCCAGCCCAGCGCCTTGGCTCGGGCATTGCTGCATTGCTTGCTGCCCGCACGACGCACACTGGCGTCGTCGTCCCACTCGGTCACGCCCAGATAATCGTGTAACCAAGCCACGACCTCCGCCAATGGCGCGGGCGCGTCGTCTACACCGATGTAGATCTTATCCAACGAGCCGCCCTGCTCCACATGCCGCAACAAAAACGCCAACAGGCCCGCCGCGTCATCCGCATGAATCCGGTTGCCATATAAAGGTGGATCAACCGCCACGCGATAGCCTTGGCGCACTTGGGTCAGCAGCCTTTCGCGGCCGGGGCCGTAGATTCCGGTCAACCGCACGATACTTGCCGGGATGCCACTATTAAGCGCCACTTGCTCGGCTTCCAGCATGACTAGGCCGGAATAGCCCTTCGCCTGCGTGTCGGACGTTTCGTCGACCCACTCACCGTTTTGCTGGCCATACACGCTGCTGCTGGACACAAACAGTAAATGCTTGGGCGCCTGACCGTAGTCGCCCAGCCACTCCAACACATGCTGCAACCCTTGCACGTACGCCGCGCGATAGCCGGCCTCATCGTGGTCGGTGGCAGCGGCGCAATACACCAGGTAATCCACCCCGCCGATCGGCCAGGTGTCCGGGCAATCCTTTTTGAACAGGTCGCCGGCGATGCCGATGACACCCTCGGGAAGCCGCGAAACGTCGCGGCGCAGGCCATGAACCTCCCAGCCCGAGGCCAGCAATTGGCTAGCCAGCCGACTACCCACATCGCCGCAACCGGCAATCACAACAGAAGGCGCAGACATCATAAAACTCCATTCTTAAAGGCGCAGATTAGCCGCCGAAGAGGACCAGCGACCAGCAAAAGGACAAATTAAGTAACTGTATTACTTTTGTTAACAAGAATTACTTGCAATAATAACCGCCCATTTGTCCTCGACCCATCAGGGTCTGGCAGGACGATCACTCATTTTTTTCTCTCAGGTCCGGCCAGCATGACACGTAATACAAACCCCGCTTCGCCAACCAAGCCTCACAGCCCATCCCGCGCCTGGCGTGCGATTGCTGCGTTGCTGTTCAGCGTAATGCTGGCACCGACCGCTGCGTTCGCTGACGCTACTGCCCCAGCCGCTCCGGCTGCCGCCGAGCACAATGCAGCAACCCCCGCTGCGCCTGCTGCCGCGCCCGTCGCTACCGACCCGGCCCAGGCTGCAACGCCAGCACCTGCCGACGACTCCGGCGTGGTGCTGGAAGAAGACAACAGCCTGGGCATGGCCCATGACCTGTCGCCGTGGGGCATGTACCAGAATGCTGACGTGGTGGTGAAAGCCGTGATGATCGGCCTGGCCATCGCCTCGATCATCACCTGGACCATCTGGATCGCCAAGGGCTTCGAGCTGCTGGGCGCCAAGCGTCGCCTGCGCACTGAAATCGTCCATCTGAAAAAAGCCACCACCCTCAAGGAAGCCAGCGACACTGCGACCAAGAAGGGCACCCTGGCCAACCTGCTGGTACACGACGCGCTGGAAGAAATGCGCCTGTCGGTCAACACCCGCGAAAAAGAAGGCATCAAGGAACGTGTCAGCTTCCGCCTGGAGCGCCTGGTTGCGGCCTGCGGTCGTAACATGAGCAGCGGCACCGGCGTACTCGCCACTATCGGTTCCACCGCGCCTTTCGTCGGCCTGTTCGGCACCGTGTGGGGCATCATGAACAGCTTCATCGGCATCGCCAAAACCCAGACCACCAACCTCGCCGTCGTTGCCCCAGGCATCGCCGAAGCCCTGCTGGCAACCGCCCTGGGCCTGGTTGCCGCCATTCCTGCGGTGGTGATCTACAACGTCTTCGCCCGTTCGATTGCCGGCTACAAGGCTCAGGTATCGGACGCGTCGGCAGAAGTCCTGCTGCTGGTCAGCCGCGACCTCGATCACCTGCCTACCGAGCGCAGCTCGCAACCGCACATGGTGAAAGTGGGGTAATCGGCCATGGGCCTGCATTTGAATCAAGGCGACGACGACCTCGTCGAGAACCACGAAATCAACGTCACGCCGTTTATCGACGTGATGCTGGTGCTGCTGATCATCTTCATGGTGGCGGCACCGCTGGCGACCGTGGACATCAAGGTCGACCTGCCCGCGTCCAGCGCCAAGCCTGCGCCGCGGCCAGAGAAACCGATCTTCCTCAGCGTCAAGGCGGACCAACGCCTGTTCCTGGGCGAAGAAGAAGTCAAAGCTGAAACCCTGGGGCCGGTGCTCGATGCCAAGACCCAAGGCAAGAAAGACACGACGATCTTCTTCCAGGCCGATAAAGGCGTGGACTACGGCGACCTGATGAGCGTGATGGATGCCCTGCGGGCAGCCGGCTACCTCAAGGTCGGCCTGGTCGGACTTGAGACGGCAGCCAAGAAATGATCACGACGCGCCACAAACTGACGCGTTATGGCACCAGCCTCGCCGTCGTGCTGGGCGTGCATGCCGTCGCGATCATCATCGCGCTTCAATGGTCCGCGCCGCACCAGGTGACGTTGCCACCGGCCGCCATGGTCATCGACCTGGCGCCGCTGCCGGCACCGCCGCCTCCGGCGCCGCCAAAGGTGGTCACGCCGCCGCAGCCGCCTGCCCCGGTGGAAGAGCTGCCCCTGCCGAAACTGGCCGAGGCGCCCAAGCCAACGATCCAGGTGCCCAAGCCGGTCAAGCCCAAGCCCAAACCTCAGCCGCCAAAGCCTGTGGAGAAAAAGCCCGAGCCGCCCAAGGAAAAACCTTCCGAGGACCCGCCGAGCGAAACCCCGCAGACCAACGCACCAGCAGAAAAATCCGCTCAACCGGTGCCCGGCCCGTCGCCAGCACAGGTCGCAGCCAAAGCGTCCTGGGAAGGCACCTTGCTGGCGCACTTGCAGAAGTACAAAAAGTACCCGCCAGGCGCCCAACAGCGTGGCAAGGAAGGCTTGAACCGCCTGCGCTTTGTGGTCGATGCTGAAGGCAACGTGCTGTCCTACGAGCTGGTGGGCCGCTCCGGCAACGCCGACCTGGACCGTGCAACCCTGGACATGATTCGTCGTGCCCAGCCACTGCCCAAGCCACCGGCCGACATGTTGAAAGGCGGCAGCGTCGAAATCGTCGCGCCATTCGTTTACAACATCGAGAAGCGCCGCCGCTAAGCGGCAAACGGGAGCTGGCTCGTGTAGCAGCTGGATTGTGTGGGAGCTGGCTTGCCTGCGATAGCATCACCACGGTCTGATGGATAGATCGAGGTGTCTGTATCGCGGGCAAGCCCGCTCCCACATTTGATTTAATTGCCTCTAAAAACCCATCTTTCAGCTAAATCCTCCGCACTCCCCGCTCAATCCCCACCAAAGTTCTGATAACGTGCGTCTATCGATTGCAGCCGGTATGCTTGGCTCGCAACCTCATGGACGCCCGCTATGACTCTTACAGAATTACGCTACATCGTGACCCTCGCCCAAGAGCAGCACTTCGGCCACGCGGCCGAGCGTTGCCACGTCAGCCAGCCGACGCTGTCGGTGGGTGTGAAAAAGCTTGAAGACGAACTCGGTGTGCTGATTTTCGAGCGCAGCAAGAGCGCCGTGCGCCTCACGCCAGTGGGCGAAGGCATTGTCGCCCAGGCCCAAAAGGTGCTGGAACAAGCCCAAAGCATTCGCGAGCTGGCCCAGGCCGGCAAGAACCAGCTGACCGCACCGCTCAAAGTCGGCGCCATCTACACCGTCGGCCCGTACCTGTTCCCGCACTTGATTCCGCAACTGCACCGCGTCGCGCCGCAGATGCCGCTGTATATCGAAGAAAACTTCACCCACGTACTGCGCGACAAACTGCGCAACGGTGAGCTGGACGCGATCATCATCGCCCTGCCGTTCAACGAGGCGGACGTGCTGACCCTGCCGCTCTACGACGAGCCGTTCTACGTGTTGATGCCGGCCTCCCACCCGTGGACGCAAAAAGACACCATCGACGCCGGCCTGCTCAACGACAAGAGCCTGCTGCTGCTCGGCGAAGGCCATTGCTTCCGCGACCAGGTACTCGAAGCCTGCCCGACGCTGACCAAGGGCAATGACGGCGCCAAGCACACCACCGTGGAATCCAGCTCCCTGGAAACCATTCGCCACATGGTGGCTTCCGGCCTGGGTATTTCGATACTGCCGCTGTCGGCAGTGGACAGCCATCACTACGCCCCCGGCGTGATCGAAGTGCGCCCACTCACGCCACCGGTGCCGTTCCGCACCGTGGCCATCGCCTGGCGCGCCAGCTTCCCACGCCCGAAAGCCATTGAAATCCTGGCCGACTCGATCCGCCTGTGTTCGGTGGCCAAGCCGCCTGCTGCGAGCTAAGTAAACGTATGACCGAGTTGTCGCAGGTGTCGGTAACCGCACTCAAGGGTGTCGGTGAGGCCATGGCCGAGAAATTGGCCAAGGTCGGCCTGGAGAACCTCCAGGATGTACTGTTTCACCTGCCCCTGCGCTATCAGGACCGCACCCGCGTAGTGCCCATCGGCCAGTTGCGCCCTGGGCAAGACGCGGTGGTCGAAGGCACCGTCAGTGGCGCTGACGTAGTGATGGGCAAGCGCCGCAGCCTGGTCGTGCGCCTGCAGGACGGCACCGGAGGCCTGAGCCTGCGCTTCTATCATTTCAGCAACGCACAAAAGGAAGGCCTCAAGCGCGGCACTCGCGTGCGCTGCTACGGTGAGGCCCGGCCTGGCGCGTCGGGCCTGGAGATTTACCACCCGGAATACCGCGCCATTACCGGCGACGAGCCGCCGCCGGTGGACACCACCCTCACACCGATCTACCCGCTGACCGAAGGCCTGACCCAACAACGCCTGCGCCAATTGTGCATGCAGACCCTGACGATGCTCGGCCCGAAAAGCCTGCCCGACTGGCTGCCGGTGGAACTGGCCCGCGACTACCAGCTGGCGCCGCTGGACGATGCAATCCGCTACCTGCATCACCCGCCCGCCGACGCCGATGTCGACGAACTCGCACTGGGTCATCACTGGGCACAGCATCGCCTGGCCTTCGAAGAACTGCTGACACATCAACTGTCCCAACAGCGCCTGCGTGAAAGCATGCGCTCCCTGCGCGCACCGGCGATGCCCAAGGCCACGCGCCTGCCTGCGCAATACCTGGCCAACCTCGGCTTCGCGCCGACCGGCGCCCAGCAGCGGGTTGGCAATGAAATCGCCTATGACCTGAGCCAGCACGAACCGATGCTGCGCCTGATCCAGGGCGACGTGGGCGCGGGCAAGACCGTGGTCGCCGCCCTCGCCGCCTTGCAAGCACTGGAAGCCGGCTACCAAGTGGCGCTGATGGCGCCCACCGAGATTCTTGCCGAACAGCACTTCATCACCTTCAAGCGCTGGCTCGAACCCTTGGGCCTGGAAGTGGCGTGGCTGGCCGGCAAGCTCAAGGGCAAGGTCCGCGCGGCAGCGCTGGAACAAATCGCCGGTGGCGCACCGATGGTGGTCGGCACCCACGCACTGTTCCAGGACGAAGTGCAGTTCAAGAACCTCGCACTCGTGATCATCGACGAACAGCACCGTTTCGGCGTGCAGCAACGTTTGGCCCTGCGCCAGAAAGGCGTAGGCGGCCGGATGAACCCGCACCAGTTGATCATGACCGCCACGCCGATCCCGCGCACCCTGGCGATGAGCGCCTATGCCGACCTCGATACCTCGATCCTCGATGAACTGCCGCCGGGTCGTACCCCGGTCAACACCGTGCTGGTCACCGACACCCGGCGCGTGGAAGTGATCGAGCGCGTGCGTGGCGCCTGCGCGGAAGGCCGCCAGGCCTACTGGGTGTGCACGCTGATTGAAGAGTCCGAAGAGCTGACCTGCCAGGCCGCCGAAACCACCTTTGAAGACCTCACCAGTGCGCTGGGTGAGCTCAAGGTAGGGCTGATCCACGGCCGCATGAAGCCCGCAGAAAAAGCCGCCGTCATGGCCGAGTTCAAGGCCGGCAACTTGCAGCTGCTGGTGGCCACCACGGTGATCGAAGTCGGCGTGGACGTGCCGAATGCCAGCCTGATGATTATCGAAAACCCCGAGCGCCTGGGCCTCGCCCAGCTGCACCAATTGCGCGGCCGCGTCGGCCGGGGCAGTGCCGCCAGCCACTGCGTGCTGCTCTACCACCCGCCGCTGTCACAGATTGGCCGTCAGCGCCTGGGCATCATGCGTGAAACCAACGACGGTTTTGTCATCGCCGAAAAGGACCTGGAGCTGCGCGGCCCCGGCGAAATGCTCGGCACTCGCCAGACCGGGCTGCTGCAGTTCAAGGTTGCCGACCTGATGCGCGACGCCGACCTGTTGCCCGCCGTGCGTGACGCGGCGCAAGCACTGCTCGAACGCTGGCCGGAACATGTCAGCCCGTTACTGGATCGCTGGCTACGGCATGGGCAGCAATACGGCCAAGTGTGACGCCTGACTCACTTAGTCGACCAACAGTTGTATCAAGCTGGTTATACTTCGTTGACTGTACGCAATTGGATCAGGCCATGTCAGAAGTAGCCCTCGCCACAGCCCCACTGACCGCCCCGCCGGTCATTCGGGCTCTGCTCGCAAAGCTCGCCATCCCCTACACGGAAGTCGCCGAACAGGCTGGCCTGAATCCCGCGCAAAAGGTCCAGGCGGTGCTGCTGGAAGATGCCGTTGGCGCACTCATGGTGCTGTTCCCGCAGAGCCAGTTGCTCGACCTCAACCGCCTCGCCGAACTGACCGGCCGCCGCCTCACAGCGGTGTCACCGGACCGCGTCGAGCGCATGCTGGCCAAGCATGACCTGAGCCTGCTGCCGGGCCTGCCCGCGCTGACCAGCTCGCCGTGCCTGTACGAAGGCAGCCTGCTCAGCGAGCCGAGCCTGCTGGTGCATTCGGGTGAAGCCGGGCTGCTGCTCGAAATCGCCAGCGACGACTTCAAGACCATGCTCACCAAGGCCAGCGCCGGTCACTTCGGCGAGCCCTTGAGCAACATCCGTCCCAACCTCGACCGCCCGAATGATGACCGCGAGGAAATCACCCAGGCGATGCAGGCCTTTACCGCCCGCCGCATCCAGCAACGTCTGGAAGCGACCATCGAGATTCCGCCGCTGGCCGACACCGCGCAGAAGATCATTAAGCTGCGCGTCGACCCCAACGCCACCATCGATGACATCACCGGCGTGGTGGAAACCGACCCGGCCCTGGCCGCCCAGGTGGTGAGTTGGGCCGCGTCGCCGTACTACGCCTCGCCCGGCAAAATTCGTTCAGTGGAAGACGCCATCGTGCGTGTGCTGGGCTTTGACCTGGTGATCAATTTGGCGCTGGGCCTGGCCCTGGGTAAAACCCTGAGCCTGCCCAAAGACCATCCGCACCAGTCCACGCCTTACTGGCACCAGTCGATCTACACCGCCGCCGTGATCGAAGGCCTGACCCGCGCCATGCCGCGCGCCCAGCGCCCGGAAGCCGGCCTGACTTACCTGGCCGGCCTGCTGCACAACTTCGGTTACCTGCTGCTGGCCCACGTGTTCCCGCCGCACTTCTCGCTGATCTGCCGCCACCTGGAGGTCAACCCGCACCTGTGCCACAGCTATGTCGAGCAACACTTGCTGGGCATCAGCCGCGAACAGATCGGCGCCTGGCTGATGCGCTACTGGGACATGCCGGACGAACTGTCCACCGCCCTGCGCTTCCAGCACGATCCGACCTACGACGGGCAATATGCCGAGTACCCGAACCTGGTGTGCCTGGCCGTGCGCCTGCTGCGCAGCCGTGGCATCGGCTCCGGGCCGGATGAAGCGATCCCGGACGCACTGCTTGAGCGTTTGGGCTTGAGCCGTGACAAGGCTGACGAAGTGGTCGGCAAGGTGTTGGATGCCGAGGTGCTGTTGCGTGAGCTGGCCTCGCAGTTCAGCCAGGGCTAACTGTTTCGCCTGATAAACCGTTATCGCAGGCAAACCAGCTCCCACATTCGACCGAGTTCCGCCTTTGGAATGCAGTCATATGTGGGAGCTGGCTTGCCTGCGATGAATTCAACTCGGTACACCTGAATAACCCCCTCAAACCTTCTTCTTTTTCTCCGACTTCAGATACGTGGTCAGCACCGGGCTGCCTTGGAGCTGGATCGATTTGTCCTGAATCGCACCAAGAACACCCGCTAATTATTAGTCGCCTACAAGGTAGGCGAAAGCAACTTTGACACACATACTGCAATGAAAGTCATTAAACCTACATACCTTTGAAACAATGAGAAGCATATAGCGCGGAACGCTCGGAAGTTATCTACCCACATAAGGAATGCAAGTAAACTTTCCTACTAACACAGTTCCGGAATCGCTAAAATGAACTCTATTT
Source organism: Pseudomonas sp. D2002 (assembly GCF_013385735.1). Classification (NCBI taxonomy): domain Bacteria; kingdom Pseudomonadati; phylum Pseudomonadota; class Gammaproteobacteria; order Pseudomonadales; family Pseudomonadaceae; genus Pseudomonas; species Pseudomonas sp. D2002. Next base: position 77,135 of record NZ_JACAPL010000004.1, read on the forward strand.
CCAACTTAGGCGTAAGTATATATCCGCCACCAACAGCCACCGCACCGTCTATAAATGTGAACGGCACCCTCACCCCTAGAAGAGACGAATATTGGTCTGTACTGGTGATAACGACTCCGGATCCGAAAGCGCCAGTTAACGCTGAAGGGCGTGATTACCATCCTGCTTCCGACATAAAAATTTATACAGGGCACGCGGATGATACGATCGACATAAAAGTTATAAACAACCGAGTTGTTGCCGTCATCAATGGCATCTCGGTCAAGTTGGACATGGATGCGTCTTCCCTGGGTAAACTGCATATAGAAACCGGCGGCGGCAATGATAAAGTAACGATAGCCCCTAACGTAAAAGTGGCTGTAAATGTTGATACCGGGCCCGGTCAAGACACCGTTAATACGGGAGGTGGCTACACTGAGGTACATCTAGGCGAAGGAAACGATAAAGGCAGTCTGGGCCCCGGCGGGGGTGTCTTATACGGTGAAGACGGTGACGACACGATAGAGGGCGGGACTGGCCTTAACTATCTTCTAGGTGGCGCGGGGACCAATACTATAAAAGGCGGTACACCAAGCGATTCAACTCATACCGGGATAGCCGCCGATGGAACAAGGGACAATATCGAGGTTCGCTCCAGCGAAACGTGGATTCAGATCAAGGCCCAATTTACATCAATACGGTTACACCGCGAGTTAGATGTCCGACTCGAAATTTATGAAAGTGCCGGCAATACTGAACTCATCGAGGACAAGGGTTCCACTGGATATGTGGATTACGCACTTCGGAAGGACCCCACTAAGGACCGTCGAATACGCGCAAACGCACCAGGCTAAACACCCCGGCGCGACAGACCCTCGGGGCCTTCACTGCCCCGAGATTACAAGAAATACAACATCCGGAAATGAATAAACCGGAACTACCGCCCTGCACTCAGACACACAGAGTGCGTATGACTTCAGTCGCTCATTGCCAAACCCTTTCTTCACTGGGTACTTACCCTTTTCCTACTTGGAGCCCTCGTATGACGCTTATTTCGCCTTCGATTCCCGCACCTGTTCCTACACCGTACAACCCGCCTACACCCAAGCAGAAACCTGCCGTTAAGATTGTCCACGGTCGTAATTTAAAAGGCCCTGTCGTCAGCATTAGCGTTATCCATCAACGGGCCGACATCAGGATTAAAAAAGACGATAATAACAACGTAGTCGCGTTTATTAACGGCAAACCGTATCCGTTAAATATCCCAAACTCCGAGCTGAGTACGCTCGAGATCACTACAGGCCGCTACCGGGATGATGTAAGGATTGATGACAACGTTAAAGTCTTTGCCAGCATAGAAACAGGACCCGGTGACGATTTTGTACAAACGGGAGGCGGCGCGGCTAATGTGGAAGCAGGCCCTGGTGATGACCACGTACAACTCGGCACGGGTGGAGGGCTCGTACGCGGCGGACTCGGCAACGATAAAATGTTCGGAGGCACTGGCGAGAGCACGCTTCATGGCGGCGACGGAAATAACTTTTTTTCCACCGACATCCCCAAATACTCCCCCAAACGGACTGTAATATACTCATCAGGAACCGAGGACACGATACGTGCTGCCGCTGGCGACGTGGATATTACGGTTTACACTGGCAAGACCAACATTCAAGTAGATAAAACTGTATGGGCCAGCGTTCGCCTTCATGGAAGCTCTAAGCGTAGCAACATCACCATCGAGAGCCAGCCTGAAGAGAAAAAGGTCAGAGTCCAGGGAGAATGGAACAACGCTAATATGATTTATAAATAAAAATGCACTTCCTTGATATCAGGCGCCCGGGGCACGCGATGCCCCGAGCACCGAGAACAACTAACCCACCTTCTTCTTGCGCGGCTTCAAATACTTGGTCAGCCCCTGAAACCAGATCACCAGCGCCGGGTTGCCCTTGATCTGGATCGACTTGTCCTGAATCCCCGTCATGAACGCCAGTTGCTTGTTTTTCGCCTGCATCGTGGCGAAGCCGTAGGCGGCATCCTTGAAGGCGATAGCAAATGCGGGCGCTGGGTGAATACCCGAGCGGCTGGTGATGCGCTGGTCTTTGACGATGAAGTGACGGGCAACCTTGCCGTCGAGGGTCTGCAACTGGAACGCCAGGTCTTTGTCACCCAGCTGTTGCTGAAAGGCAGGATTGGTGCGGCTGGCTTTGCCCATCATCAGGCCCAGCACCCACAGCAGAAGACGAAATTTCATGCACACGGCCTCGGTGTAATTATTAAGTGGCCGCAGCAGTGTAACGATTTGCTTAAAGAACGCCACCGATCTCGCGCTTTAGCAGGAGATCGGCTGGCGTTTAACGCTTATAGCAACATGTTACTTAAACGTTAGGGCAAGGTACCGGCGCCCAGTCGGCGAGGTTTGGATCGCGGCAAGTGCCTTCGATCTGCGCCTTACCGGCGCTGGCGACCTGCTTGCTTTCAGCTTGCTTGGCCTGCACGGTCTGGATGCTCTTCTCGGTGGTCACCGCTTCTTTCGGCACGGTTGGCAACACGGGCTTCTTCGCCGGTTTCACGGCTTTCTTGCCTTTGGCCGGCACCACTGGCGACGTCGTGTCGGCGGTCGCTACCGTCACCACGTCGTTGCGCTGCACACCCACTTGTTGCAGGTCTTTCTCGTAAGCCTGGGTGTAGTTGTTCAGGTCTTCGCTGGCTTTGCCGTTGACCGCGACGATCAGGTCATTCGACTCCTTCAAGCCCGCTACGATTTCCGCCAGGCGCTTGCGGCCTTCGGTGTCGTTGACGGTCTTGGCCTTGCGATCATTCACCAGCTTGGTGAATGCGCTCTGGTAGCACTGCTGGGACGCCTTGGCGTACGCGGTGCTGCGGTCGATGTCGGCGGCGCTTTTGTTGAAGTCGGTGGAGTACGACGCGATGCGCTGGTTGTCATCGGTGATCTGCTTTTGACGCTCGGTGTAGTAACCCGCCGCGCCGCCGGCCAGGGCACCGCCCGCAGCACCGATGGCGGCGTTACGGCCGCGCTTGTCGGAGTCGCCGGTCAGCGCGCCCAGCAGTGCACCGCCGGCAGCGCCGAGGGCCGCGCCGGTGACGACCGACTTGGTCATGTCCGAATCCGTCGCGCGCAGGTGCTGCACCGGCTCGTAGCAGTTCGGGTAGTACTCGACCTTGGTGCTCGACGCGACCTTGGAGGACGGCGACGTGGCGCAACCGGTCAACACGGTGCTGAAACCGGCCGCGATCAGCAGCAGGTGACGCTTGGAAACCGTCTTACGGGAAAAAAGCATAGGTGTGTTCTCTTTTAAGTTTGACTTGCCCAGCACGGCCCACCGCCGCCTGAGTCCCTTCCAAGCTCGCTATACAACCAGCGATCAAGACCGCTGACCGCTCGCTGCGAGCAATTCCTTCAAGATCGTTGCCGGGTCGGCCCGCTGTTGCTTGCGGTAGTTGCCGACATGGCGAACGAACAGTGTTGCGCGCGTCACCAGGCTCTTGCCGAGCACAGGCTTGCGATCCAACTCTTCCTTGATTCGTTGAAACTGCGCCTGGATCACCGCATCGGTGTAGCGCGTGCCGGTGGCCAGGTTGTCGATATAGATCGCCACCGCGCCATCCAGCGCGCTACGGCCATTGGCGATGGCCATGTCAAACAGCTGCGCGCTGGCCGCGTCCTTGTTGTCCAGGGCTTGCTGACGACTTTTCTGCAAGTTGGCCAGGCGGATGTTGTAGTTGGCGATGGTCTCGGCCACCAACGCGGCCGACTGAATCAGGTTGCCCGCCGCTTCTTCGCGTTGCTGGGCGATCAGCGAAACGTTGCGCTTGAGCTCTTCGTTGACCAGCCCCAGCTCGGCTTGCAACTTGGGATCGACACTGGCGGCGATGATGCTGTCCAGGCGCTTGGTCGGGTCCTGGGCGTCGTCGATGGCGTCGGTCAGCGAGGCCAGGCGGCCTTCTTTCTGCCACTGCGCGAACAATTCCTTGTAGCGCGAGCGCGGCGCCGACAGCGCGCCAATCGCCACGCGAAAACCGGTGGTCTCGTTGCTTTGCTCGGTGCCGTCGGCGGCGAACAACGGGTACTCACGGCGCATGCCGGTAAACAGCGTGCCCTCGCCTTCCAGGTAGTTGCCGCCCTTGACCACAAAGCCGCCATAGGTGCCCTGGCGACGCCCGGCGTGCACCAGTTGGAACGACTCCTGAACCATTTCCGCCGCGTTTCCGATCACGTCGAACATGCCAATCGGGTTGGGCAGTTTGGTACCAATCGGCATCAGCCGTGCCGCCTGTCCGGTGCCGCCAGCGACCTGGTTGAACACCGCGTAATCACTCAACGGGCCGTCGCTTTCGCTGCCTTCGACGCGGCGTGGAAACAGCCGCCCTTCGAGGTCCTGACGGCTCACCGCCTGGCCACCGCGCGCGGCGAACTCCCATTCCACTTCCGTCGGCAAGCGCACAAAGCCCAGGCCGCCGTCTTCCGCCGAAGAACCGCGACCACTCACTGGCAGCAAGTCGCGGTGATATTTCATCAACCAGGCGCTGTACACCGCCGAGAAGCGCTCGGCCTCAAAGCGCGACAGTTTCACCTTGGGCAAACGCGCGGCCATGCCGGTGGGCGCATCGCACGCCGGCGCCGGCTCGCCACTGGCCAGCGACTGCGCCTGGGACATCACCTGGGCGTACTGGCGTGCGGTCACTTCGTACTTGCCGATGAAATACAGCATCGGCTTGAGCGGGGTTTTGGCGTCGGTCTTCGGCATCAAGGGCGCGATGACGGTGTTCCAGTCTTTGGGCAAATCCTTGAGGGTGAACTGGCCGTTGATAAAGTCGCGGCGGTAGCCGGAAATAAACGACTGCTGATAACCGGCCTCGCCTTCGCTGAACGGGTAGCCGAGGCTGATCTCGCGGTCATCCAGGGTGCCTTGAGCCAGCACGTAAGCGTAGCGGAACACCATGTTGCCGTCGCACGGCAGCGGCAGGCTCACGTCATCCGGCAACGGTTTGGGGTTGTCGAGTTTGTCGCTCGCCTCATCCGCCCACGCCAGCGAAGCCAAGCTCAGCGCCACGCAGGCGCCCAGTAACTTATACATCTCTGATTCCTTCAGAAGCCTGGATACGCGCCACTCGCCAACCGCCACAAGCCGCCGCCACGGCGCTGACGCCAAGGATTGCAACCAGGGCCAGGCCGTAGTGACGTGCCAGCAGGTGGCTGGCGTATTCACCCGGCACCTGCACAAATAATTTATTCAAACCCGCCTCGGCCACGCCATACAACCCGGCACTGAGCACGGCGGCAACGCCTGCGCTGTAAAGCGCTTGCAGCACCACAAACAGCAACAGCCCGGCGGTGGAAAACCCCAACAACCGCAACACCGACAACTCTCGGCGCTTGCGCGCCACGGCCGCCAACGCCCCCGCGAAGATCGCCGCAAACGCGCCCGCCAAGGCCAACCCGGCGATGATCCAGAACACGATCGACAGGTTGCGGCTCAACGACTGCACCTGGGCGATGGTGTTGGCCTGGGTCGACACCAACAGGTTCTGCCCGGCAAAAAACACCCGCAACGGTTCCACATCGGCGAGGCTGCGGGCGTACAGACGAAACGCCGGGTACACCCGCTGCTCTGTCGCGCCGACCGCCTCACCTTCCCAACCCAACGCCGGCACTGCACGGCCATCGCGATAATCTTCCGCCGCTTCCAGCAAGCCCAAATCAGCAAACAAACCGTCACGCGCAAACGCTTCCAGTGGCAGCACCGCCATCACCTGCAACCGCGTGCGCTGGGCTTCGACGCGCCCCGCCACTTGCCGCGCAAAGTGGGTCTCCAGCCAATCGCCCGGCCGCGCCGCGAGCTTTTCCGCGGCGGTGTGGCTCAGCACGATCTGGTCCAGGCCGCGAGGCATCGGCAAATCCACGAGCAACGGATCACCCGGCGCCGTTGGTAGCATTTCCAGAGTCAGCGTGCCCACTTGCGCCGTCGCCGCAATTTGCCGTGTACGCGGCACGGCAAAGGCTACATCGCTACGCTGGGCAAGCTGCTCGATAAACGCCGCGTTGAATCGACCACCGCCCAACGGAATAATTTCACGGGTGGCCGGGTCGGTCTCCAAGCGTTCGGTCAAACTGCTAACCAGTCCAAATTTCAGCCCGAATAACACCAGCAATGGCGCGATGACGGCCACCAGCGCCAGCACCGAACAGGCCGACAGCCACGCATCGTTGCGGTAATCCTGCCAGGCCAGCGACGCCACCAGGCCGATACGCATCAGCACACCTCCCCGAGCGTAGCGGTGACGCCGCCATCGGCGTCGCGCCGGCAACTGATGCGCCGCACCTGCAAGCCACTGGCGCGGGCCAAGGGTTCGTCATGGGTGGCGATCACACAGGCCGCGCGGTGCTCACGGGCCTGGGCCAACAGCGCCTGCATCACGCGCTCAGCATTCAGCGGGTCCAGCGACGCGGTCGGTTCATCCGCCAATACCAATTGCGGCGCATGGGCCAAGGCGCGGGCGCAGCTCACGCGTTGGCGTTGGCCCACCGACAGCGCCGCCGGTTTCTTGGCCAACTGATCGCTGATTTCCAACTGCTCGGCCAGGCGCGCCACGCTGCCGTCGTCCTTCAAACCCAACAACTGCCGGGACAATGCGATATTGCTGCGCACATCAAGAAACCCCAGCAGGCCGCCGGTTTGCAGCACATAGCCCAGGTTTTTGCTGCGCAACTCGGCCAAGGTGGATTGCCGATCAGCACGCCACAGCCCGCCGATATCAACCTGATCAAACTCAAACTGGCCAACCTGATCCGGCGCCAGCACCAGCGCCAGCACATCGAGCAAAGTACTTTTGCCGCAGCCACTGGGCCCGACAATCGCCAATTGTTCACCCGCGCGCAGTTGCAGCGCCGGAATCACCAGGCTGTAGCGCTGGCCGCCGACGCCGCGGCTTTTGTGCACTGCGCTCAGGTTCAGCATTACGGCAGCGTCGACAAAGGCACGCGGTACAACGCATCGCCCGGCTCGGCATCGCCGAATCGGACCCAGTTGGCCACGTCATTGTGGAAGGTTTCGTAGAGACGAATTTTCGAATCCAGCTCGTCGATAAAGTCTTCCTGCTCGGCCACGCTCAACGACAACCACAAGTCCTGGGTCATGTTCAGCGACTTGCTGCGGTACGGCAGGCCTTCCAGGTATTCGCCGAGGATGCCGCCATCGGCGAGGTTGCCGCCCTTGCGCAGTGCTTGCGGGTCGCGGCTCATGTACGCCGAGGCGCTGGCGATTTCCTGGAAGAAGTCCTTGGGCGAGGTCTGGGTTTTGCGTGCGGCGTCGACGATCAGCTTCAGCGACTGCTGCAGATCGTTGAGCTGCAATTTAGTCAGCATCACGCACACCTGAAACGCCGGCAGTGCCGGGTTGGTCAGGTCGCGGTCGGCGGTCCAGGCGCTGACCAGTTGCGGCGCCTGGCTGGCGGTTTTGCGGCCGAGGAAGTCCATGTGCATGGCGTAACCGACGGCGGCGGACTTGTCGGCCAAGGTCGGCGCGGCGCTCAACAGCGGCACCGGCTGTGGCGTGTTGCTGCGCACCTGGTGCACGAGGTTGGCGAACACGCTGCCGATCTCGTCGACACGCTCACCCAGCTTGCGCACGTCGCCACCCGGCACCGGCGTGTAGAGGTCGCCGATCTGCGGGTTGGTGTCGGCAGTCAGCACGCGGTACTGGGTTTCGGCACCGGCGTGGGTTTTCTTGCCGGCGTCGGTGCGCAGGTGCAAGGCGTAGATCTTGATCTGCTTGCCCAAGGCGGCTTGGCGCACTTCGGCTTCGTTCATTTGCGTGGCGGCGAACGGGTCGTTCTTGCGCAGCGCCCCCGCGTCGGTGACCAGCAGAATAATGCGCCCGCCGTAGCCGGACCAATCCATGCCATCCACCGCCTGCATCACCCCGGCAAACGCGTCTTCGTTGAACGAGTGGCTGGACACGGTGGAGGCTTTGACCTGGCGTGCCATGTCGAGGAAGCGTTGCGGATCGCGGCCTTGATCCAGGGTGATCAGCGTCTTGGCGACGTATTCCAGGCCGGGGGTTTTCTTGATGCTGTTGCGAAAGCCCACCAGGCCGAAACTGACGCTGTCCAACTCGCCGCGCTCGGCGATGCGGGTCTGCAACTCGTGCACCACATCGCGGACCTGGTCGATGTAAGGCTGCATCGACACGGTGGTGTCGACCACCAGCACCACGGCAGTGCGGAAGGCGTCGGCGCTGGTGTTGGTCGCGCGGGCAGTCGGCTTCGCAGCAGCGCTGCTGCCGGGATCGATAGAGGCCACATTCAGCAACTGCACCGGTTGGCCGTTTTCGTCGAAGCTCTCTTTGGAGTCGAAGATCGGCAGCAGGTAAAACTGGTTCTGCGGCACGGCGCTGGCCGTCGGTTCCAGCGCCAGCACTTGCTGATTGTCTTCGCTGTTCTTCTGCGCCTTGGCCAGCACGCCTTTGGCCGCCGCAGGATCAGCCAACAGCTTTTCCACCTCGCTGGATTGGCGCAGGAACATCACCGGCGCGCGGCCCGAGCGCTCGGTGAACTTGAGCACCAAACTCTGCTTCCAGTCGCTGACCTGGGCGGCCGGCAGCCAGCCATCACTGCGCCCATCGGTGGCGGCGCCGACACGCACCCAGGGGCTGCCATCGACGTCTTTGCGCTGGTACACGTAGAGCACCGAAAACGCTGGCAGCGCTTCGCCGGAGGCACCACCGGCGTCATGGGACAGCTTGGCGCCCGGCTTGCTGAGCACGCGCTGGAACAGAGTTTTCTTGCCCGCCATCAGCAAGGGCCGCTGGCCGCCGTCCGCATCGGCCACAGCCGTTTTTACTTCAGGGGGCGCGGGCGTTTTTGGCACCACCGCAGCGGGCGGTGCCGCCGGCGTATCGCTACCGCTCAGCCACCAATAACTCGCACCACCAATGGCCAGCGCGACAGCCACCGCGACCGCAGCCAGAGCCAACACCGGCCCACGACGCTGCTCCGATACGGCGTTGTGTTGGGTTGGCGTCACCACCGGCTGGCGCACCGGTTGCGGCTGGGGCTTATCGGTCGGAATCTCGATAGACACCGGCGTCATGCCCGCCAGGTCAAAACTCAGCGGAATCGGCAACGGCCGCACCAGCGTAGCTTCCGGCGACTCCGCCGGCAGTTGGTCCAGCGCGCGCAGCAACGCCGCCGCATCCGGGAAACGTTCCGCCGGGTCTTTGGCCAACAGCTTGCGCAGCACGTCCTGATAACGGCCGTGGTGCACCGGCAATTCGGGCAGGGGTTCGGTCAAGTGCGCAAGCGCCGTGGAAAGCGCATCGGTGCCGGTGTAAGGCAGCTTGCCGACGAGAATTTCATACAGCACCACGCCCAATGCGTAGAGGTCGGCGCGGCCATCAATCTCCTGGCCCCGCGCCTGTTCCGGGCTCATGTAGCTCGGCGTGCCCACGGCAAATCCGGCCTGGGTGAACTGGGTGCGGTCATCCAGGGACTTGGCGATGCCGAAGTCCGACAACACGGCGGTGCCGTCGGCGCGGAACAGAATGTTCGCCGGCTTGACGTCACGGTGCACCAAGCCTTGGGCATGCGCATAGCCCAGGGCCGAAGCGATCTGGCGGATCAGCGTCACGCCCTGCTCCGGCGTCAGCCCGGCGGCAATGCGCTCTTTGAGCGTGCCGTTGGGCAGGTATTCCATGGCCATGTAATACAGCTCACCGACATTGCCGATGTCATGGATGGTCACCGTGTGCGGGTGCGACAAGCGCGCCAGGGTCTTGCCCTCACGCAGGAAGCGCTCGCAAAAACTCGGGTCGGCCGCCAGCGCGGCAGCCATCACTTTCAAGGCCACCTTGCGCTCCAGCGAGCGCTGGGTCGCCAGGTACACGCTGGCCATGGCGCCTTCGCCGATCTCGCCTTCGATGTCATAACCCGGAATCACGATGTTCATGGCGAAACCTTCACGACAATGGCGGTGATGTTGTCCGGCGCACCTCGGTTGAGGCCCAGGTGCACCAGGCTGCGCACGATTTCGTCCGGCGCGTCATGGCCCAGCACCTCGCGGATTTCATGGTCTTCGACGGTTTTGTTCAGGCCATCGCTGCACAGCAGATAGCTGTCACCGGGGGCGATCAGCAAATCGACCACCGACAGTTCCAACTGGGCTTCCACGCCTATCGCGCGGGTGACGATATTGGCGCGCGGGTGCACGCGGGCATCGGCCTCGCTGAGCAGGCCGCTGTCTTGCAGGTCCTGCACGTAGCTGTGGTCGCGGGAAATGCCTTCGAGCACGCCGTCGCGCAGGCGGTACAGGCGGCTGTCGCCAGCCCACAAACACACGCCACGCAGGCCGCGTGCGGCCAATACCACAACCGTACTGCCCATCATGGTCACGCCACGGTTGGCGGTTTCTTCGCGCACGGCCGCGTTGATGCGCAACAGGTCATTGCGCAAGGCCGCCGAGTATTCGTCGAGGGAACGCCCCACCGGCACATTGCGCAGGCTGTCGACGATCAAACTGCTGACGTAGTCCCCCGCCGCATGCCCGCCCATGCCGTCGGCCACCACCCACAGGCGGTTCTCCGGCAGGTCCAGGCACGCGTCTTCATTGACCTGACGGACCATGCCCACATGGCTTTTGCTCGCGGATTTGAACGTCGACCCCATCTACATCATACCTTCTTGTCCGAGCAAAAACTGCGCAAAATCGCCGGCGGCAGGCAAGCCCTGACACCGCAATAAACCAGGGGAAATCACCTGCGAGCCACGGCCCCACCACAGGCTCGCGCCCTCGCAGGCCTGTTCGGCGAGCGCGGTCATGCGGCTGTGGGGCACGGTGGCGGCCACCCGCTGCAGGCCAGCAAAACGGCTGTCCACCGCGCGTTGCTCACTGGCCGGAATGCCGAGTTTGTCGACGCCATCGTTGAAGCCTTCAAAGGTCGCGCCGGCATCCAGGGTGCTGAGCAGCAGCTCTTCGGCCTGCTCGAACCAAGTGTCCGGCCCGCCGACCAGCGACGCCGGGTTGGTGTCGTGATCGAGCAACGCCACCACCGCCAGCGGGAAATACCGCCCGACCCGGTCAATGCTCGGCATCACCACACCCGCCGCCGCATCCGGCCCGCACACACCCGGCGCCAGCACGAAGCGCCACAACGGGCTGACCAAATACACGTTGAGCCAGTCACCGCCGAGGCTGTTCTGGCTGGCAAGCAAGCCCGCCGCCAGCCAGCTGTCCCACGGGCCGATAAAGCTCTGGGGCAAGGCGCGGCTGACAAAGTCACCGCGGCTGGCCAACTTGCCGTAGAAACCCAGCGTGGTCATAACCGCTCCGGCAGGCTGAAGCCGCTGAGCACACGGCTCTTGAACGGGTTGAAGGCGCTGTTGGCGCGCAACTCGTAGGCGATGCTCGCGCCGTCGACCCGCAGGCGCAGGTTGAAGCGGTCCGGCGAGTTGCCGGCGGTGAGGTCCGACTGTTCCAGCAAGCGGAACCAGGCCCACGGGCCGTCCAGGGTCACGCCGGAACGGCCACTGGCCGATGGCGGCATGATCGAAATGCGCACCACGCCGATGCTGCCGGGGTTCGGCCATTGCATGGCCACCGGGCGGCTTGGGCCGTGGTCGTAGCTGATTTGCTGGCCGTCCAGGTCGAGCAGGAACTGGGTGATGGTCGGGTCCATCGACACCGGTTTAAGCTCGAAACGCACAATCGGCTGAGTCCCGCCCGATCGAAAGAACGCGTCACGAATCGCCGCCGCGCGCTGAAAGGTTTGCAACACGCCCGGCGCAATCCCGAGCTTCTGCGCAGCGCCCGGCTGCCAGCGCCAGGTCTGCGCGGAGGTGTCGACGTAAGGCTGCAAGTACTTGCGGAAGTAGTTGTCCATCACCCCGCCGACGCCGAAGAACTGACCAAAGTCGTCCAGCGTGGCGTCACGCGCGCTGCCCGGCGCCATCGGGTAACGCCCGGCCAGGGACTGACGGTACACGTTGACCACTTCGCTGACCCACGCCGCGTTGAGTTGGTTGCGCACGCCGCCCATCATGCTGTTGGTGGTGGAATTGACCACCGACTTGACCATGCCCTGCACCAGCGGCGGCTGGCGTTCGGCGTTCAGGCTGACCCGCGTGGCCGCCGCCGCTGCCTGGTTCTTCGCCTCGCCGAGCAAGGCATCGCCACTGGCGCCGACCATGGCGCTGACCTGCACATACAGCGCGTTCATGTCCGCCAGCAGGCCATCGATGGCAGCCGGTTCGCCTTCATTCTTGCTGACGATGCTGTTGAGTTCGGCGAAGTGCGCGGTCACCGGATCGTCTGCCGCCTGCGGTGCGTTGGCGGTCGGTTGCTCCTGGCCAAGCAGGCTGCCAAGGCGCTCCTTGAGTTTGTCGACACCCCCTTCCACCGGCACACCTTTGGCGGCCAATTGGCGTTCTTCGGCTTGCAGATCGGTTTCCTTGGAGACGGCCACCAGCAGCTTTTTCAGCGGCGACGTAGGTCCGGAAATCACCCGCAGCACATCCGCCGCCTGAGCCACGCTGGTGATCGGCACGAAGTCGATGTCGGCAAGCAGCGCGTCCCACTGGCGCTGGTAATCCTGGAAGTACAGGCGGCGCACATCGGCGGCGAGGCTGACCACGTTCTGCTGGTCGGCCTGCTCACGGCCCAGCACCCATTGCTCTTCGGCGAGGGTGCCGGTCTGGTTCAGGCTGCTGAGCAGGAATGCCTGGCGATAACCCTTGGCGGTGAAGAACCCACTCAGTGGCTCGCCCAACGGCTTGCCACTTTTGCGGCTGAACACCAGCGCAGCGTCGCGGCCGGCAGCTTCGTTAATGCGGAAGTCCGGGACACCTTCGGGCAGTTTCTGGCGTTTTACCCGGTCGTAGACGCGCTGGGCCACCGGCAGTTGTTGCAGCTGCCGACGCAGGTCGTCGATCAGCCGTGGGTCGAGGCGTGCGTTCGGCGGGTGGCGTTCGAACAGCGCCTGCAAGTGCCCGCTCAACGCCTGGCGCTGATCGGCCGGCAGGTCGCGCGGCAGGTTGCGGTCCCAGTCCAGGGCGATCCAGGCCTTGATGAAGTCCGGGTCGTAATGCTCGGCGTCGGCGAGCATCAGGTAGGCCTTGAGACCTTCGTACAGGAAGTCGGAATTGCCGCCGCCGTGCAGTTGTTCCTCGATGCGCGTCACCAGGCGTGGCGCGAATACGGCGATCAACAGCTTGCGGTAGACGCTGGCGGACTCGGCTTCAAGCATGTCGCCTTGGTACAGGCCCAGGCCTTCTGACCAGCTCGGCGAATCACCCGCGAGGTTCTTCACCGCATTCAGCAACGGCAGCACAGCCAGTACTTCGCGCTGCGCCGGGCTGAGGTTCTGCACGGTCTGGCCCAGCGGCGCGACCTTCTGATCGACCTGGGCGATGTACGCCTGGTTGGCGCGGTAACTCACCCACCATAAACCGCTGACCACCACCACCAACGCCACGGTCGCGGCCAGCACGCCGCGTGCGATCCATTTGCGCCGACGCTCGACCTTCGGGTTCACACCCACCAGCCCACGTTCGGCAAAGGCCACGGCGGTGAACAGTTTTTCGATGAAATAACTGCGCCCGGTGCCGCTCTGGCGCGCCAGGTGCTGGCGGTCCAGATTCATGCTCTGGGCCATGGCGCCGATCAGGCGATCAATCGGGCTGCCTTCCTGGGTGCCACTGGTGAAGTACACGCCGCGCAGCAACACGCGCTCTTCAAAGGCGTTGGGTTTGAACACACCTTCGAGGAAGCCTTGCAGGCAATCCTTCAAGGCGCCGAATTGCTGCGGGAAACCGTAGATCAGGTCGCGCCGGGCCGGGTCGCGCTCCTGTTGCAGGCGCTCCACCAAGCGTTCGTTGAGGCGCTGCTCCAGGCCGGCGAATTCGCTTTGCAGCGTCGCCAACGGGCTGTCGCTGTTTTTGCCGTCGTCCAGGGCAAAGGTCATGCCCCATACCTGGGCGCGGTCTTCCTTGCTCAGGTTGTCGAAGTACTCCATGAAGCCCGGCACCAGGTCGAGCTTGGTCAGCATCAGGTAGATCGGGAAACGCACGCCCAGCTGGGTGTACAGCTCCTGGATACGCAGGCGAATCGCAGCGGCATGGGCGGCGCGCTCGGCATCCGTGCCGAGCAGCAGATCCGACAGGCTAATGGCGATAAACGCGCCATCGATCGGGCGGCGCGAACGCTGCTTTTTCAGCAGGTCAAGGAAGCCCAGCCACGCGGCTTTATCCACCGTGGAGTTGCTGTCTTGCGTGGTATAGCGGCCCGCGGTGTCGAGCAAAACGGCTTGGTCGGTAAACCACCAATCGCAGTTGCGCGTGCCGCCGACGCCGCGCACCGCACCGGCGCCCAGCTGCGCGGCCAGTGGGAAGTGCAGGCCGGAATTGACCAGCGCGGTGGTCTTGCCCGAACCCGGCGGGCCGATGATCACGTACCACGGCAGCTCGTAGAGGTTGCGACGCTCATCACCGCCGAGCTTGGCCTTTTTCAGCAATGCCAGGGCTTCGTCCATGCGCTGGCGCAGGGTCGATAACTCTTCGGCAGTGGCGACGCTGTTGGGATCGACCGGGGTTTCGGCCGCCAGGCTGCGCATCACTTCGGCAGCCTGGCGCCGGGCCTGGATAATGCGGAACACGCGGTAAGCGATCCACACCGCAAATACCAGGATGATCAGCGCCCAACGGCGCCCTTCCGGCACCAGAAAGTCGAGCAACGGCCCGACAAACCAGATGATCAGGCTCAGGGCAATCAGGCCCAGCACGGGGATCACCCAGCGAATCATGAAACTGAAAAACGCCTTCACTCGACGCCCTCCGCCAATACGGTGATTTCAACCCGACGATTGCGGGCACGGCCTTCGGCAGTGGCGTTGGTGGCCACAGGCTCGGTGTCGCTTCGGCCTTCGGCGCTGAAGCGCTCCGCCTGGCCGGTCTTGGCTGCCAGAATCTCCAGAACCGACTTGGCGCGGGCTTCGGACAGCGCCCAGTTGGACGGGAAGCGCAGCGTGGCAATCGGGCGGTTGTCACTGTGCCCAGTGACGCGCACCTGGCCCTTGACCTTGCGGATGGCGTCAGCGATGCGCAGCATCAACGGCTGGTAGTCATCGACGATGCTGGAGCTGGCGGACGCGAACAGCTCATCGCCGCGGATCGTCACCACAGAGCGGTCGACCTTGTCTTCCACGGCCACGCGGCCTGCCTTGATGTCTTCCACCAGGAAACCGGCCAGGCGTGGCCGCTCTATGACTTTCGGCTGCGCCACCGGCCGGTCGATGGCCTGCACCGGAATCTCGCCCAGGGCATGGATGTTCTTGAACACCGGCTCGGCGTCCGAGGCCAGCTTCATGCGCAAGCCGAACAGCAACGCCAGCAGCAACGCCAGGCCGATGGCCACGGCGATCCACGGCGGCATGAATTGCGCCAGGCGATCACGCGCCACGGTCACGCCGCGCCAGTGCGGCGACAGCTCGCGCTCGTGTTCGCCACGCGCACTGCGAATGGCGGCGGCGGTGCGTTCACGCAAGGCTTCCAACTGGCTGCGACCGTCATTCATCACGCGGTAACGGCCCTCGAAACCCAGGCACATGCACAGGTACAACAGCTCCAGCAAATACAAACGCTCGCGCGGGCTTTGCAGGCAGTGGTCGAGCAACTGGAAGACTTTTTCGCCGCCCCAGGCTTCGTTGTGCACGGTGATCAACAGGCTCTGCTTGCCCCAGTCGCTGGTGCTGCCCCACGGCGTACTGAGCACCGCTTCATCGAGCGCGGTGCACAGCGCGTAACGCGCCAGCAGCACTTCATTGCGCGCCACGCCAGCGGCTTCGGCGCGCTCTTCGAACTGGCGCAAGTAAGCCAGCAACTGCGCGCGCAGGCTGGCCGGTGCCGGGTGCGCGATGGTGTTGCGCAGGCGCGTCAACAGTGCCAACAGCGGGCCGGCGGCGCTTTCCAACGGGTTGAGGCCTTGGCTTTTGCCGGTCAGGATCGGCGCGGCCGGCATCGATAAAGGCGCCGGTTCTGCACGCGCAGGTTCCGGCGCACGGCCACCCGGGCGCGGCATGAACTGGGTGCGGTCATCATCATTGGGATGCATCGCGGATTATCCTCGGATCGCCCAGAAGGCCAGGTTCAAGCCCGGGAACTGCCCGGCGATGTGGAAGGCAAAGCCACCGGAGTTGTTCAGCTGTTGCCAGTACTCGCTGCCACGGTCCAGTTCGTAATAGGTGCTGCCCGCGTGGTACGGGATCTGGCGTGGCGCCACCGGCAACGGCAACAGGCCAATACCCGGCAGTTGCAGGTTGACCATGTCGCGGATGTGTTCCACCGAACCGACTTTGCTCTGTTGGCCGAAGCGCGCGCGCAGGGTTTCGCCGGGCACATCGGCGCGCACCACGAGGATGAAACTGGCGCTGTCGAGCAGGGTTTTGTCGGCGAGCATCGCCACGTGGATGCCGTAGGCTTTCTCCACAATCGGGATCGGCGTGGCTTTGCTGTCGATCAGCATCGACAGCGCTTCACGCAAGGCCGCCATCACCGGGGCGAAACTCAAGGCCAGGTCGTCGTGCTGGTAGTGCGGGTATTCCTGGGGGCGCCGACCCGAAGTCGAGAAGGTGGAAAACTCGCCGGCCAGGCTCACCAGCTCACTGAAGAAACGCTCCGGGTGCAGCGGGCTCAACTGGCTGAAATGCTGGAGCAGCGGCTGCGCGCGGTTGACCAGTTGCAGCAGCATGAAGTCGGCAATCTCCGACGCACCACCGGCACCCGAGGCGACCACACGACCGGCCAGGGCTTCGCCACGCTGGTGCAGCAGGCCGAGCAGTTCGCTGCGAAAGGCGGTCAGCGGTTTGCTGGCGGCCACGTCGAGTACCGGTGGAATGTAAGTGTCGTCGAGCACCAGCGCGCGGTCGGCGCGTTTTTCCTTGATGCGCACCAGGCCAATGGCGGCGTAATCGCTGATGCCATCTTGTGCCGTCAACAGGCGCAGCGCGCGCGAGCCCACGGCTACCGGCGCGCGGTTTTCGAAGGGGGCATTGTCATCACGGACTTCGCGCACCTGGCTGACATAACGTGCGGCGCCGAGGTCTTCGCCGTCGTCTACCGTGTCACGCGCGCCTGCACGCTTGAGCGGCAAGGCCAGGTAGACCAGGCCGTCGCGCAGGTTGTCGTCGATATTCAGCGGGCTCGGCGCCAGGTCATCCTGGGGAATATTGAACGGCGTGCCATCCGGCAACAGGCCGCGCGCCGACACGATGGCCAGCTTGCCCTGGGCCAGCAGGCCCTGGTCAATCAACAGCTCGGAAAAACCCCACGCGCCGGCAGACAACGGGCGGCTGCGGGCGTCGATCAGGTTTTCCAGGTAACGGTCATGCTGCTGGAAGTGCTGCGTTCCGATGAACATGCCTTCCGACCAGACCACGCGATTGTTCCAGGACATGGGGGCTCCGATTGCTTCTTATTGGGCAGGGCTGGATGGGGGAACCACGACGTCAGCGCGCACCGCGCGCACATCGAGGCTGATCTGGTATTCGGTGTATTGGCGCGCCGGTACGGTGAGCACCGTGCGCCATTGCGCGCGGTCCAGCTCGCGGTAGCCCACCAGCAAGCCGATTTGGCGCGTGGACGGGTCGAGGTCGCGTTTGATACTCAGTTGCTGGCCGGGCTGGACCATCACTTCGTCCTGGTCGAGCAGGTCCAGGCCGAGGGTGGATTGCGCGCGATCAGCCAGTGCGAAGTAGTCGGAGCGGCTGAAGGTGGCGGCGTTTTTCAGCTCGAAGATGCGCACCCGCACCGGGGCGGCCTGGCCGTTGGCGCCGGGGTTGAGCCCGGCAATGGCGTGAAAGTGCAGCTCGACGGCGGCGGTGTCCGCCTCGGCTTGCGCGGCGGCCTCGGGTTTGACGGCATCCTTGGCACACGCCGTCAGCAGCAGCGCGGTGGCGGCTGCGAGTAAAAACCTGGGAATCATCCTGCGTCCTCAATGACGTACTTAGCTATCCGTTTTATCCATTACTGCGTCGCGCTTTAACGACGCTGTCGTGCGCTGTGTTCTTCGTAGGCGCGACTGAATTCGCGACCAAACAAGTCCTGGAAGTCCTCTTGGGCTTCGCGGGAAATATTGCTGTAAAGCTCGGTGAACTGCTGCCAATACTGGGCCTGGCGCGAGCCGTTGAACAGGCTCGACAGCCCGGCGGGCTTGCCCATGCGCTCTTCCAACTGTGCCGGCTCAAAGCGCGTGAGCAGGTGTTTGATCGCCGCCTCCACACCAGCCATTACCGCCAACTGATGGGCGCGCAGGTCGTCGAAACTGTCGCGCACGGCGATGTCCGGCGCCATAAACGCTTGGTTTCCATGACGAAGCAACAGCAGTAAGGCTTCGTCGGCATTCGGTGCGAATTTCAACGGGTTGTTTTCGGCAGGCTGGATCATCGTCTGCTGCATGCGGAACTCGCCCTTGAGGCTGGCGCGGGCACGCAATACGTCGATCAGGCCTTCGACCATCAGCCGGTAGCTGCGGCCGATGCTTTCCATCTGCGCGCAAGCGTCGGCTTTGTCGAGGCGCAGTTGGTCGAGGCCGGCGCCGCGCAGGAAGGCTTGCAAGAGGTCGGGCTGTTGGCTGTCGACCACGGGGGGCACGGGCTCGACCACCGGTGGCGGCTGGACGACGGGCGGCGCAGGCGGCGGTGCGACGGGTGTCGGAATGCTGACAACGGGCGCAGGCGTGTCGCCAAACAGGTCCCAGTCTTCAGGAATGACTGAGCCCGACACCACCGGATTCTCGACTACGGGCACGGCGACCGGGGTTGGCGGGCGGAAGTCGTGCTGCTCGGAGGGCACGTGGTCTGCCACGGTCGGTGGTGGCACGGCTGTCGGCGTGAGGAAGTCGAACAGGTCGGGCAGCGTGTCCATCGACGAAGCACCCTGAAACTGCGGCGCGATCACCGGCACAGGCGCTGGCGCTGGCGTGTTCGCCACTGCGCCCATCAGCGCTTCAAAACTGTTCGGCGAATCACCGGTAAACGGCTGGCTATCAACGGCTTGCACGTTGAAGTCGATGCGCGCCTGGATTTCGTAATCGCCGATGCGGATCAGCTCGCCATCTTGCAGCAGCTCGCTGTTGCCTCGGCGCATACGAATGCCGGCGTTAACCAGTTCCACGCCGTTGGTGCTGTTATCGGTTAAATAATAACGGCCATCTTTGTATTGAATAACACAGTGTTGCGAAGAAACCAGGCGCTCCGGATCAGGCAACACCCAGTCATTATCCGAGCTGCGGCCGATAGCCATCGAGCCCTGATTCATGGACTTTTCGGGGCACTGCCCAGGGGTAATCTTGTGATAACTAGTGATAGTCAAACACAGCGACATCTTGCCTCCTTGCTGATACTTCGCGCGCAGTCGACTCCCGGGACGACAGTGCCCGAGAGATCCCCACCAGGTCGTGCAATCGACCTTCACAACCTGCTTTTGTCAGCATGATCGCTGATCTTAACGGGGCTCCATGACAAAAATCCTGTCCCGGTGCGCCACTCGACCCACCAGTCGCGCAGGTTGTTAAGCACCGCACATCTGTCACAGAGGGCGAATAGCTTACCTTGACAACGCGTAACTACTACACCAAAAATGCACAACTTCTTGAACATCAGTGATGTCACATTAGTGGCACTCTGACTATATGACCAAGAAAACATGCAAAGTTCATTGCGCAACTAATGCATGCATTGCCCGGTATCTAACGGGCGGATAGGGAGATCAAATCAAGTGGATGTGCCGTTGCTGCTCGCCGCCGTTTCCGCGACTTCGCCGTGTGGCGAAGATATGGAATATGACGCGCAATTTCTCCAATTGGAGCGTGACGCCAAAGGCCAACCCGAGCGCAGCATGGGCGACTCGATCTTGCCCGCTGAACCGCCGGAATGGCGCAGCATCCAGCAGCAGAGCCTCGACCTGTTGCAGCGCAGCAAAGACCTGCGCATCACCCATTTCCTGTTGCAAAGCTCCCTCGCCCTGCAAGGCGTGGCCGGGCTGGCCGAAGTTCTGACGCTGATCAACGCGCTGCTGCGCGAATACTGGGCCGACCTGCACCCGCGCCTGGATGCCGACGACGATAACGACCCTACCGTACGCATCAATGCCCTGTCCGGCCTGACCAGCGACGCGACCATTCGCCTGCTGCGCGAAAGTATTCTTACGCGCTCGCGCACGTTCGGGCCGGTGAGCCTGCGCGCCGCGCTGAACGCCAGCGGCTTGATGAGTTTCCCCGATGAACAGCTCGGCGCCCAGCAACTCAACGCCGCGTTCCTCGACAGCGACTCCGAACAACTGCAAGCCACCCGCGACGCCTTGAGCGCCGCGCGTGCCGCCTGCGAAGCCATCGAACAACAGGTCAGCGACCAGGTCGGCTCGGCCCAGGGCGTGGACCTCAGCCTGTTGAAGCAACCGCTCAAGCAGGCGCTGCAAGTCCTCAACCAATGCGTACCGAACAGCGATACCAGCAGCGAGCCCGAGGCCGTCAGTGACGACAATGCCCCCTCGGTTGAATACGCTGCTGCCCCTGCCGCACCACGCCCGACGGGCGACATCGCCAGTCGCGATGACGTGCTGCGCAGCCTCGACAAAATCCTTGCGTACTACACCCGGCACGAGCCTTCGAGCCCGCTGCCGGTGCTGTTGAACCGGGCGAAGAATCTGGTGCACGCCGACTTCGCGGCCATCGTGCGCAATCTGATTCCCGACGGCATGTCCCAATTTGAAAACCTGCGCGGCCCGGACGACGAGTAAGCCGCCGGACTGTGCAGTAACAACACCGTCGCTCAAGCGACCAGGAGCAGCAACGTGGCGAAGCAAAGTTCTCAGAAATTCATCGCGCGCAACCGTGCGCCTCGAGTGCAGATCGAGTACGACGTCGAGCTTTACGGCGCCGAGAAAAAGGTCCAGCTGCCCTTCGTAATGGGTGTGATGGCCGACCTCGCCGGTAAGCCTGCCGAGCCTCTGGCGCCCGTGGCCGACCGCAAGTTCCTTGAAGTGGACGTCGACAACTTCGACTCGCGCCTCAAGGCCATGCAGCCGCGCGTGGCCTTCCACGTACCGAACGAGCTGACCGGCGAAGGCAACCTGAGCCTGGACATCACCTTCGAAAGCATGGACGACTTCAGCCCGGCCGCCGTGGCCCGCAAGGTCGACTCGCTGAACCAGCTGCTCGAAGCCCGCACCCAGCTGGCCAACCTGCTGACCTACATGGACGGCAAGACCGGCGCTGAAGAAATCATCATGAAAGCGATCAAGGACCCGGCACTGCTGCAGGCCCTTGCGAGCGCGCCGAAGCCTGCTGGGGATCAATAATCATGACCGACAATACCGCCCGCGAAGGCGCACAGAACCTGGGTGCCACCCAAGAAGCCAGCGAGTTCGCGAACCTGCTGCTGCAAGAATTCAAACCCAAGACCGAGCGTGCCCGCGAAGCCGTGGAAACCGCCGTGCGCACCCTGGCCGAACAGGCTTTGGCACAGACGGATCTGGTCTCGAATGACGCGATCAAGTCGATTGAATCGATCATCGCCGCCATCGACGCCAAGCTCACCGCCCAGGTCAACCAGATCATCCATCACCAGGATTTCCAGCAGCTGGAAAGCGCCTGGCGTGGCCTGCACTACCTGGTCAACAACACCGAGAGCGATGAGCAGCTGAAGATTCGCGTGCTCAACATCTCCAAGCCGGACCTGCACAAGACCCTGAAGAAATTCAAGGGCACCGCGTGGGATCAGAGCCCGATCTTCAAGAAGATGTACGAAGAAGAATACGGCCAGTTCGGCGGCGAACCGTACGGCTGCCTGGTCGGCGATTACTACTTCGACCAGTCGCCACCCGACGTGGAGCTGCTGGGCGAGCTGTCGAAAGTCTGCGCCGCCATGCACTCCCCATTCATCGCTGCGGCCTCGCCGACCGTGATGGGCATGGGCTCGTGGCAGGAACTGTCGAACCCGCGCGACCTGACCAAGATCTTCACCACCCCGGAATACGCCGGCTGGCGTTCGCTGCGTGAATCGGAAGACTCGCGCTACATCGGCCTGACCATGCCGCGCTTCCTGGCGCGCCTGCCGTATGGCGCCAAGACCGACCCGGTGGAAGCCTTCGCCTTCGAAGAAAACACCGACGGTGCCGACAGCTCCAAGTACACCTGGGCCAACGCCGCGTACGCGATGGCGGTGAACATCAACCGTTCGTTCAAACACTACGGCTGGTGCTCGCGCATCCGTGGCGTGGAATCCGGCGGTGAAGTGGAAAACCTGCCTGCCCACACGTTCCCGACCGATGACGGCGGCGTGGACATGAAGTGCCCGACCGAAATCGCCATCAGCGACCGCCGTGAAGCGGAGCTGGCGAAAAACGGCTTCATGCCGCTGCTGCACAAGAAAAACACCGACTTCGCGGCCTTCATCGGCGCCCAGTCGTTGCAGAAACCGGCCGAATACGACGACCCGGACGCCACCGCCAACGCCAACCTGGCCGCACGCCTGCCGTACCTGTTCGCCACCTGCCGTTTCGCGCATTACTTGAAGTGCATCGTGCGCGACAAGATCGGTTCCTTCAAAGAGAAGGACGAGATGCAGCGCTGGTTGCAGGACTGGATCCTCAACTACGTCGACGGCGACCCGGCGCACTCCACCGAAACCACCAAGGCCCAGCACCCGTTGGCGGCTGCCGAAGTGATCGTGGAAGACGTCGAAGGCAACCCGGGTTACTACAACTCCAAGTTCTACCTGCGCCCGCACTATCAGCTCGAAGGGCTGACCGTGTCGCTGCGCCTGGTATCGAAGCTGCCTTCGGCGAAAAGCGCATAACACCGTAGCTCGTTCCCACGCTCCGCGTGGGATGCCGCCCGGGACGCTCCGCGTCCCAGTGACGCAGAGCGTCACAGGATGCGTTCCTTTGCTCCGCGTGGGAACGATCAGCGTTAATAAATTCTGTGGCTGAGTCCACACAGGGAGAAAACATGGCTGTTGATATTTTCATCAAGATCGGCGACATCAAGGGCGAGTCCATGGACAAGGCCCACAAGGACGAAATCGACGTGCTGAACTGGAGCTGGGGCATGGCTCAGTCCGGCAACATGCACGTTGGCGGTGGTGGCGGCGCGGGCAAGGTGAATATCCAGGACCTGTCGCTGACCAAGTACGTCGACAAAGCCTCGCCGAACCTGATGATGCACTGCGCCAGCGGCAAGCACATCGACAAGGTCAAGCTGACCGTGCGCAAGGCCGGTGGCGAAAGCCAGGTCGAGTACATGGTGATCAACCTGGAAGAAGTGCTGGTCACGTCCCTGAGCACCGGCGGCTCGGGCACTGATGATCGCCTGACCGAAAACGTCACCCTGAACTTTGCCCAAGTGATGGTCGACTACCAGCCGCAGAAAGCCGACGGCACCAAAGACGGCGGCGCGATCAAGTTTGGCTGGAACATCCGTTCCAACACCAAGCGCTGATAAACCCGGTGGCCGTGGCTCTCCGCCACGGCCCCAGGTATCGGCCCCTCGCAAAAACCGTCCCCCTCACAACCCGTCCGTGGAGCTGCTTTGGTGGTAACTGAAATCGCTTCCCGCGACCGTCTGCAACCGTCCCTGTTGGACCGGTTGACCGACGACGACCCAACCAACCCCAAGGAAAGCGCCGACAAACGCGTGCTGTCCCTGACCCAATTGAAAGCCTCGGTTCTGCGCGACCTGGCGTGGCTGCTCAACACCACGTCGTTGCTGGATGCCGATGCCACGCTGCACACCCCGGCCGGTACGTCGGTGGTCAATTACGGCCTGCCGGCACTGGCGGGCAACAGTGTTTCCAGTGTCGATATCAAGGCGCTGGAAGCGTTGATCTACCAGGCTATCGCCACCTTTGAGCCACGCATTTTGCGCCACACCTTGCGCGTCAAAGCCCGCGTCGGCCATGGCGAGATGAACCACAACGCGCTGAGTTTCGAGATCGAAGGCGACCTGTGGGCGCAGCCGGTGCCGTTGCGCCTGTTGCTGCAAACCGACCTCGACCTGGAATCCGGCCACGTTCGTGTGGTAAATGCCGACCAGCGGAGGCGCCCATGAACCCGCGCCTGCTGGAGCTGTACAACCAGGAACTGCACCACGTGCGCGAAAGCGCTGCCGAGTTCGCCAAGGAATACCCGAAGATCGCCAGTCGGCTGACCCTGTCCGGTATGGACTGCGCCGACCCGTACGTCGAACGCTTGCTCGAAGGTTTTGCCTACCTGACTGCCCGCGTGCAGCTCAAGCTCGACGCCGAGTACCCGACCTTCACCCACAACCTGCTGGAAATCGCCTACCCGCACTACCTGGCACCAACGCCGTCGATGACCGTGGTGCAACTGCAGACCGACCCCGACGAAGGCTCACTGGCCAGCGGTTTTGCGCTGCCGCGCGACACCGTGTTGCGCGCCGCCCTGGGCCGCGAAACCCAAACCTGCTGCGAGTACCGCACCGCGCACCCGGTGACGCTGTGGCCGTTGCAGGTCAGTGGCGCCGAGTACTTCGGCAACCCCGCCGCCGTGCTCGGGCGCCTGGCCGCCAGCGAGCCGAAAGCCAAGGCCGGTTTGCGCCTGACCTTGCGCACCGGCGCCGAATTGCCGTTCAACAGCCTCGACCTCGACAGCCTGCCGCTGTACCTCAGCGGCGCCGACGAGCAGCCGTTCCGTCTTTACGAACAATTGCTCGGCAATGCCTGCGCGGTGTTTGCACGCAAGCCCGGTGGCGATTGGGTCGAGCGCCTGCCGCAAGACGCGTTGCGCTCCCGTGGTTTTGACGACGCCGATGCCGCCATGCCGGTGGTGGCCCGTGCGTTTCAGGGCTATCGGCTGTTGCAGGAATACTTCGCCCTGCCCCACCGTTTCCTGTTCGTCGAATTCGCCGAACTGAGCCGCGCGGTCAAACGCTGCGACGGCCAGGAACTGGAGCTGATCGTGCTGTTCGACCGCCATGAGCCGAGCCTGGAAGGCAGTGTCGGCGCGGCGCAGTTCATGCCGTTCTGCACGCCGGCGATCAACCTGTTCCCCAAGCGCGTGGACCGTATCCACCTGTCGGACCGCGTCAACGAACACCATGTGATCGCCGACCGCACGCGGCCGATGGATTTCGAGATTCATTCGCTGAACGGCATCACCGGCCATGGCACCGGGCCGGAGCAGCCGTTCCTGCCGTTCTACGCAGTGCGTGATCCTTCGCGCTATGGCCGCGACCAGGCTTACTACACGCTGCGCCGCGAGCCGCGCGTGTTGTCCAGCGACCAGCGCCGCAACGGCCCGCGCTCTACGTATGTGGGCAGTGAAACCTTCGTCAGCCTGGTCGACAGCCAGCAAGCGCCGTACCGCCATGACCTGCGCCAACTCGGCGTGACCGCGCTGTGCACCAATCGCGATTTGCCGTTGTTTATGAGTGTGGGCAACGGCAAGACTGACTTCACCCTGGCCGACAGCGCGCCGGTGTTGTCGGTGCGCTGCGTCGCCGGGCCGAGCCGCCCGCGCGCCAGCCATGCGCATGATGCCAAGGCCTGGCGCCTGATCAGCCAGTTGTCGCTCAATTACCTGTCGCTGAGCGAACAGGGCCAGGGCGCCGGCGCCTTGCGTGAACTGCTGCGCCTGTACGGCGACAGCAACGACGCGGCGCTGCAATTGCAGATCGAAGGCCTGCGCGAAGTCAGCAGCAAAGCCGTAACCCGGCGTCTGCCGATGCCTGGCCCGATCGTGTTTGGCCGTGGTTTGGAAATTACCCTGGAATTCGATGAAAACGCGTTTCGTGGCACCGGCGTGTTTCTGCTCGGTGCGGTGCTGGAACGCTTCCTGGCACGTTACGTGTCGATCAACAGCTTTACCGAGACGGTGATCCGTACCACCGAACGCGGCGAGATCATGCGATGGAAAGCCAAGCCCGGGCGGCGTCCGACCCTGTGAACACACTGGATGCGATGCATCAGGAGCCCTGGGAATACGATTTCTTCCAGGCGTTGCGGCGTATCGAGTGCGAATCGCCGGAACTGCCGCGCCTGGGCCATTCCCTGCGCCTGGCGGATGACCCGCTGCGCCTGGGGCAACAGGCGGATTGCACCTTCGCGCCGGCGACCTTGGCTTCGGTCGACCCCGGCGGCGACGGCAAGCCCGCGCGCCTGGAGCAGTTTTTCTTCGGCCTCGGCGGCCCCAACGGCCCGTTGCCGCTGCACATCACCGAGTACGTGCGCGAGCGTCAGCGCAATAACGCCGACAGCACCAGCAAACAGTTTTTGGATGTGTTCCACCATCGGCTGCTTAGCCTGTTTTACCGGGCCTGGGCCGAGGCGCGGCCGACAGTCAGCCACGACCGCCCGGACGACGATTACTGGTCCGCACGCCTGGCGGCGCTGAGTGGCCGGGGCATGCCGAGCCTGCTCAATCAGGGGTTGATCCCCGACACGGCGAAGCTGCATTACAGCGGCCACCTGTCGGCGCAAACCCGCTACCCGGACGGCTTGAAGGCGATTCTCAGCGAGTACTTCGGCCTGCCGGTGGAGATCGAAGAATACGTCGGCCAATGGCTGGAGCTGCCCGAGCGCAGCCGCGTAAGCGTCAGCGCCAACAGGCTGGGCGTGGACTTTTGCCTGGGCAGCCATGTGTGGGACCGCCAGCATAAATTCCGCATCCGCCTCGGCCCGCTCACGCTCGATGACTACATGGGCATGCTACCCGGCAGCCAGCCGTTCAACGAGCTGGTGGCGTGGGTGGCCGAGTACCTGGGCCATGAATTGGACTGGGACCTGAACCTGGTTTTGCAACAACCCGAAGTACCGGCGCTGCAACTCAATGGCCAGTTCCGCCTGGGCTTCAACACCTGGCTCGGCCAACCTGCGCACGACGCCAACGACCTAATCCTGGCCCGGCATTACGCCGATCACGCCACCACCTCAAGGAATCCAGAGCATGGGTGAAATCAGTCGCGCCGCACTGTTCGGCAAACTCAACAGCGTGGCCTACAAGGCCATCGAAGCCGCCACCGTGTTCTGCAAACTGCGGGGCAACCCGTATGTGGAACTGGCCCACTGGTTTCACCAGTTGCTGCAACTGCAGGACTCGGACCTGCACCGCATCATCCGCCAGTTCAACGTCGAGCCCGCACGCCTGGCCCGTGACCTGACCGAAGCGCTGGACCGCCTGCCGCGCGGCTCGACCTCGATCACCGACCTGTCCTCCCATGTGGAAGAAGCCGTGGAACGCGGCTGGGTCTACGGCAGCCTGATGTTTGGCGAGAGCCAGGTGCGCACCGGTTATCTGGTGTTGGGCATTTTGAAGACCCCAAGCCTGCGTCATGCATTGCTGGGATTGTCGTCCGAGTTCGACAAAATCAAAGCTGAGGCCTTGAGCGAACGCTTTGATGAATACGTCGGTGATTCGCCCGAGAATGCCTTGAGTGCCAGCGATGGTTTCAACGCGGGCGCCGTTCCAGGCGAAGCCAGCGGGGCGATGGCGCCGAGCGCGATGGGCAAGCAGGAAGCGCTCAAGCGCTTTACGGTCGACCTGACCGAACAGGCGCGCAGCGGCAAGCTCGACCCCATCGTTGGCCGTGATGAAGAGATCCGCCAACTGGTGGATATCCTGATGCGTCGACGCCAGAACAACCCGATCCTCACCGGTGAAGCCGGTGTGGGCAAGACCGCTGTGGTCGAAGGTTTCGCCCTGCGCATCGTCGCCGGTGACGTGCCGCCTGCGCTCAAAGACGTGGAGCTGCGCAGCCTTGACGTGGGCCTGCTGCAAGCCGGCGCCAGCATGAAAGGCGAGTTCGAGCAACGTCTGCGCCAGGTCATTGAAGACGTGCAGGCCTCGCCCAAGCCGATCATCCTGTTTATCGACGAGGCCCACACGCTGGTGGGTGCCGGTGGCGCCGCCGGGACGGGGGATGCGGCCAACTTGCTCAAGCCGGCTCTGGCACGTGGCACCTTGCGCACCGTGGCCGCGACCACCTGGGCCGAGTATAAAAAGCACATCGAAAAAGACCCGGCCCTGACTCGCCGCTTCCAGGTGGTGCAAGTTGCCGAACCGTCGGAAGACAAAGCGCTGCTGATGATGCGCGGCGTGGCCTCGACCATGGAAAAACACCACCAGGTGCAGATCCTTGATGAAGCCCTGGAAGCCTCGGTGAAGCTGTCGCACCGCTACATTCCGGCGCGCCAGCTGCCGGATAAATCCGTGAGTTTGCTGGACACCGCCTGCGCCCGCGTCGCCATCAGCCTGCACGCGGTGCCAGCCGAAGTGGACGACAGCCGCCGGCGTATCGAAGCGCTGGAAACCGAGCTGCAAATCATCGCCCGCGAGCATGCCATCGGCATCGCGATTGGTGCCCGCCAAACCAACAGCGAAGCCTTGCTGACGGCCGAACGCGAGCGCCTGGCAACCTTGGAAAGCCGCTGGGCCGAAGAAAAAACCCTCGTCGACGAACTGTTGGCCACTCGCGCAACCTTGCGTGAAAAAGCAGGCGTGGTGGACAGCGGCAACGATGAGTTACGCGCACAGCTTGTGGACCTGCAACAACGCCTCACCACCCTGCAAGGCGAAACCCCACTGATTCTGCCGACCGTGGATTACCAGGCCGTGGCCTCGGTGGTCGCCGATTGGACCGGCATTCCGGTGGGCCGCATGGCGCGCAACGAACTGGAGACGGTGCTCAACCTCGACCAGCACCTGAAAAAACGCATCATCGGCCAGGACCACGCCCTGCAGATGATCGCCAAGCGTATCCAGACTTCGCGTGCAGGCCTCGACAACCCGAGCAAGCCGATTGGTGTGTTCATGCTCGCCGGCACCTCGGGTGTGGGCAAGACCGAAACCGCCCTGGCCCTGGCCGAAGCGATGTACGGCGGTGAGCAGAACGTGATCACCATCAACATGAGCGAGTTCCAGGAAGCCCATACCGTGTCGACGCTCAAGGGCGCACCACCGGGCTATATCGGCTACGGCGAAGGCGGTGTGCTGACCGAAGCGGTACGGCGCAAACCCTACAGCGTGGTGCTGCTGGACGAGGTGGAAAAAGCCCACCCGGACGTGCATGAAATCTTCTTCCAGGTGTTCGACAAGGGCGTGATGGAAGACGGCGAAGGCCGGGTGATCGACTTCAAGAACACGCTGATTCTGCTGACCACCAACGCCGGCACCGAGCTGATTTCCCAGGTCTGCAAAGACACGGCGAACATTCCCGAGCCGGAAGAAATCGCCAAGGCGTTGCGCCAGCCGCTGTTGGAGATTTTCCCACCGGCATTGCTTGGTCGCCTGGTGACGATTCCGTACTACCCGCTCAGCGATGAGATGCTCAAGGCGATCACGCGCCTGCAACTGAACCGCATCAAAAAACGCGTGGAGAATACCCACAAAGTCGCTTTCGACTACGACGATGCTGTGGTCGATTTAATCGTTTCGCGCTGCACCGAAACCGAAAGCGGCGGCCGCATGATCGACACCATCCTGACCAACAGCCTGCTGCCGGACATGAGCCGTGAATTCCTCACGCGCATGCTCGAAGGCAAGGCACTGGCGGGCGTGCGGATCAGCAGCCGGGATAATGAATTGCACTACGACTTCAGCGATTGAACTGACGGATCACAGTCAAAACTGTGGGAGCGGGCTTGCTCGCGAAGGCGGTAAATCAGTCACCGAATGCATCAACTGACACACCGCCTTCGCGAGCAAGCCCGCTCCCACATTTGGATTGAGTTCCTTCAGTTATTAGGGTTAACCGATGCTATTCAACCAAGCCTCACGCCTGGCCAAGATCACCAGCCCGCTCGGGCCGGATGTGCTGTTGCTCAATGAAATGGGCGGCGGCGAAGAGCTGGGCAGGCTGTTCAACTATGAGCTGCAACTGACCTCGCTGGACGCCAACATTGACCTCAACCAGTTGCTCGGCAAGCCCATGAGCGTCGGCCTGCAACTGGCGGACGGTGGCGAGCGGCACTTCCACGGTATCGTCGCCCGTTGCAGCCAGAACATCGACCAGGGCCAGTTCGCCAGTTATCAGGTGACGCTGCGCCCGTGGTTCTGGCTGCTCAGCCGCACCTCCGATTGCCGGATTTTCCAGAACCTGAGCATCCCGCAGATCATCAAGCAGGTGTTCCGCGACCTGGGCTTTTCCGACTTCGAAGATGCCCTGAGCCGCCCGTACCGCGAGTGGGAATACTGCGTGCAGTACCGCGAGACCAGCTTCGATTTCGTCAGCCGCTTGATGGAACAGGAAGGCATTTACTACTTCTTCCGCCATGAACAGGACCGCCATGTGCTGGTGCTGGCCGACGCCTATGGCGCCCACACCACGGTGCCGGGCTATGCGTCGATTCCGTACTACCCCAAGGACGAGCAGCAGCGCGAACGCGACCATATGCACAACTGGCACCTGGCGCACGAGGTACAGCCGGGCTCGCTGGAGCTCAATGACTACGACTTCCAACGCCCCAGTGCCAGCATCGATGTGCGTTCAGCCATGCCACGCCCGCACACCGCTGGCGACTACCCGCTGTACGACTACCCCGGCACCTACGTGCAAAGTGAAGACGGCGAACACTACGCGCGCACGCGCATCGAAGCCTTGCAAACCCTGCATGAGCAAATCGAGTTCAGCGGCAACGCCCGTGGCCTGGGCTCGGGTCATTTATTCAGCCTCACCGGCTTCAGTCGCCAGGACCAGAACCGCGAATACCTGATCGTCGGCTGCCGCTATTACATCACCCAGGAAAGCCTGGAGAGCGGCGGCGGTTCGGGTTCGGCGCAGTTTGAAAGCAGCCTGACCTGCATCGACGCCCAACAGAGCTTCCGCCCGCTGGCGAACACACACAGGCCCATCGTCAAAGGCCCGCAGACCGCATTGGTGGTCGGCCCCAAAGGCGAAGAAATCTGGACCGACCAGTACGGCCGCGTCAAGGTGCACTTCTACTGGGACCGCCACGACCAATCCAACGAAAACAGCTCGTGCTGGATTCGTGTGTCGCAATCCTGGGCCGGTAAAAATTGGGGCTCGATGCAGATACCACGCATCGGCCAGGAAGTGATTGTGAGCTTCCTTGAGGGTGACCCGGACCGGCCAATCATTACCGGCCGCGTCTACAACGCCGAGCAAACGGTGCCTTACGACCTGCCGGAAAACGCCACCCAGAGCGGCATGAAAAGCCGCTCGAGCAAGGGTGGCACGCCGGCGAACTTCAATGAAATCCGCATGGAGGACAAGAAGGGGTTGGAGCAGTTGTACATCCATGCCGAGAGGAATCAGGACATCGTGGTCGAGGTGGATGAAAGCCACTCGGTGGGGCATGACCGCAACAAGAGCATTGGGCACAACGAGACGGTGACGATTGGGAATAATCGCCTGCGCATCGTCAAGCAGGAGGACATTCTCTCGGTGGGCCTAAGGAAGACCGACAGCATCAGCCAGAGCTACGTGATTGAAGTGGGCGAGAACCTGCGGCTGGTCTGCGGCGAAAGCATTCTGGAGTTGAATGCCAGCGGGCAGATCAACCTCACGGGTGTGAACATCAGTTTCTATGCCAGCGGCGATGCCGAGTTTAATACCGGCGGCCTCCTGCACCTGAACAACGGCGGTGGCCCGGGCGCCACACCCGATGGTCAAGGCCAGAAAGCCAGCATCGACGCCAACATCAAAGCCGCGTTCCCCACGCCTAAAAGCTCCTGACGAGACCTGTTTGCCATGACGTACCGAATCAACGAATTTCAGTTCCAGCTGCCGGCCGCAGAGTTGCAGGACGCAACGATCAATATCCTCAAGTTCCCGGAACTGGGCACCTCCCTGATCATCAGCCGCAGCCTGCTCGCCGAAGGCGAAACCCTGCACAGCAACTTCGACGACCAGCTCAAGCGTCTGGAAAAACAGGTGCAGGACTTGCGTTGCCAACCGAGCGTTACCGTGCGCTTGGGCGCGGCTCAAGAGGTGGAAGGTATCGAGTTGCGCAGCCAGTTCAACAAGGGCAATGACAAGGTGTTCCAGTATCAGTTGGCGCTGGTGTTGCCGGGTACGCGCAAGATGCTCGCCTTGAGTTATGTAAAGGCCGAAAAACTCGGGGAAGCCGAGGCAGCGCACTGGGCGACGATTAAAAATTCGCTGTCGTTTGACGCTATTTCTTGATGAGCTGCCTGCATGTCTGACGCGTTATGGGCAGCCCGGATGGGCGATGCGCTCTCCCACACTTCGATGATGGCGGACATCCTTGGCGGTGTGCTGGAAGTGGCGGCCAATATCGCGATCACGGCGGTGGCGACGGCTGCCGTGGTTGCTGCCACCGGCATTACCGTGGTCACCGGTGGCCTCGGCTGCTTTCTGCTGGGTGCGGTGGTGGGCACGATTGTTGGCCTGGCCATGAGCAAAAGTGGCGCGGACAAAGGGCTGACCAAGATATGCGATGCCTTCAGTAACGCCCTGTTTCCGCCCACGGTGCAGGCGAATATTCTCACCGGTTCCACCAATACGCTGACCAACAACATTCCCGCCGCCCGCGCGGCTGGGGCGATCAGCTCCCATGTCACCCCGGCCGGCACTGAGCTGGAAGAAGCCAAGCCCGAGCCGGAAGCCAGTTACCTGGATATGGCCGCAGGTTTCTTCTCGCAGATGTGGCGCCCCACCGTCGCGACGCCCGCGCCGGGCGCCGTGCCAAAACCGCTGGACCTGGTGGTGTGCATGAAGCACCCGCCAATGCCGCCGCAGTTTCTGGCCGAGGGTTCGGAAAAGGTCACTATCAACGGCCAACCCGCCGTGCGCAGTGGTGATCGCAGTACCTGCGATGCGACGGTGGTGTCGTCCGGGCTGATTTCCTCCAACGTGACCATTGGTGGCGGTTCGGTGGTGGTGCGTGAAATTCGCAGCGGCAAGACGCCCGGAGTCGGGCTGGCGGTTACAGCGCTGTTGATGCTCAAGGGTGGCAAGGGCAAGTTCTTCAGCAAGTTGCCGTGCATGTTGGTCAGCGGCGCGACCTCGATGGCCATCAGCAGCGCGATGGACGCTGCGGCCAACGCCGCGATGGGCTCGTCGAATCCGGTGCATGCTGCGACGGGCGCAAAGGTATTGGGCGGTGTCGACGACCTGGATTTTGTGCTGCCGGGTATCCTCCCGATTGACTGGCAGCGCTTCTACAACAGCCGCGATGAACGCCAGGGCAGCCTGTTTGGCGTCGGCTGGAGCGTGGCCTACGAAGTGTGCGTCGACATTCAGCCGCATCCCGAGGGCGGCGAAACGCTCGTGTATACCGACGAGCAGGGCCGGCCCATCGACATGGGCTCGATTCCGTTGGGCGGCGCGGTGTTCAGCGCCGGTGAAGGGCTTGCGGTGCGGCGACACCTCAACGGGCAATTGCTGATCGAAAGCGACGACGGCATGTACCGTTTGTTCGAAGCTGCTCCAGCAGACCCGTCGCGACTGCGTCTGACCCAACTGGGTGATCGTAACGACAACCGCATCTACCTCGACTATGACGAAACCGGCCACTTGGTGCGACTGCGCGATACGTTCGATCTGGTTCAGGTTGAGCTGATTCGTGATC
Organism: Pseudomonas sp. D2002; assembly: GCF_013385735.1. Classification (NCBI taxonomy): domain Bacteria; kingdom Pseudomonadati; phylum Pseudomonadota; class Gammaproteobacteria; order Pseudomonadales; family Pseudomonadaceae; genus Pseudomonas; species Pseudomonas sp. D2002. The sequence continues at coordinate 110,683 of NZ_JACAPL010000004.1, forward strand.
AGGGTCATGTGGCTCATATTGAGCGCCTCTACCCGGATCAACGTCGCGAAGTGCTCGTGAGCTACGGCTACGACGCGGCGGGCAATCTCGCGCAAGTGCGTGATGCAACAGATCAAGTCCAGCGGCGCTTCGTCTACGATGCCGGGCGCCGAATGGTGGAACATCAATTGCCCACCGGATTGCGCTGTTTCTATGAGTGGGCACTGGTTGAAGGCCTGGAATGGCGCGTGGTCAGGCATTGGACCGATGAGGGCGACGCTTACCAGTTCGACTATGACCTGCAGGATGGCTTAACGCGCATCACCGATGGCCTGCAGCGCGTGAGTACGCGGTACTGGAACACTCAGCACCAGATCATTCAATACAGCGATAACCTCGGCCAGACCTGGCTATTTGAGTGGAATGACGAACGTCAGTTGCTCAGCGCGACTGATCCGCTGGGTGGGCGCTATGAATATAGCTACGATGAGAGCGGCAACCTCAGTACATCCAGTGACCCATTGGGTCGTATTGAATCCGTTTTATGGCTGGAACATTGGTCTCTTCCACTGGTTGAAACCGATAGTGCCGGCAGCAGTTGGCAATACGAATATAACGCCAGCGGCAATTGTGTCCGCGAAACAGATCCGCTGGGTCTCGTCACTCGCTACCGTTATAACGCTGGTGGCCAGATCGTAGAGATTGTCGACCCCGCAGGTAAAAGCAACACCTTGCGCTGGAATAAATACGGGCAGCTGTCAGAGCATATCGACTGCTCAGGTTACTCAACAAAATTCAGCTACGACCATCGCGGTTATTTACAGACCATCACCGATGCGCTCGGCGAGCGCACGACTTACCTGCATGACGCTCGCGGGCGTCTGCTGCATTACCAGCTGCCAGATGGCCGCGTTGAAGAATACCTGCGTGACACAAGTGGCCAGCTCACCCAACACATCGATGCAGCCGGCAACACCACTGCCTATCAATACGATGGACGTGGGCAAGTTCGCCAACGCATCGACGCCCACGGGCGCCACGTTCAATTTAACTATGATGCCTATGGTCGTCTCCAGGCACTGACCAATGAAAACGGTGAACAGTATCGATTTATCTGGGATGCGGTCGACCGAATCGTCGAGCAACAAGACTTGGATGGCAGCGCCCGACGCTATGCCTATGACGGATTGGACAATGCCATTCTCGAGTCCCATATACCCGCCCCCTATGGTTCTGGACTGGCACTTGTACCCGACACACCAGTAGATCCCATCACTCATCATTTGGAACGGGACGCCGCTGGCAGATTGATCGGAAAAGTAACGGCCGATGGTCGAACCGACTACACCTACGACAGCGTCAACCAACTTACCGTTGCCACATTCACAGATACCCGAGGCTGCGAGCAAAGCCTGTCATTTACTTACGATGCTGTCGGCCAATTGCTGGAAGAACAAAGCTCAGCAGGCAGCCTGCGTCATCACTACGACGAACTGGGTAACCTGATACAAACGCAATTGCCCGATGGGCGCCATATCAACCGTCTCTACTACGGAAGTGGTCATCTGCATCAACTGAACCTCGATGGTCAGTTGATCAGTGATTTCGAGCGGGACCGGCTGCACCGTGAGGTCCTGCGTACTCAAGGACACATTACTACGCGGAGCGAGTATGACCGTGGTGGGCGCCTGCGTTCGCGCATACTGCGTAATGCCGACCAGCCAACACTGCTACCGCCTAGAGTACAGAAGCATTTCAATTACGACGCCAACGACAATCTGATCACCCGCATTGACCGTACGCCGGTTGCCAGTCGTCAACAATTGCTCCACTACGATGCGACGGGACGTATTGTCGCCAACCAAGACAACCTTCAGGGGCTGAGCGAAACGTTTGCCTACGACGCTGCCGCCAACTTGCTGGACGGTCCCCAGCCCGGTGCAGGACTGGTGGTACATAACAAACTACTGACCTATCAGGACAAACGATATCGCTACGATGCCTTCGGTCGAATGGTAGAGAAGCGTACCGGTAGTCATCGAGTACAACGCTTCTTTTATGATGCAGAGCATCGTTTGATTGAAGTTCACAACACCAACGGAGTTCAAGAAACTGTCGTCAAAATGTGCTACGACCCGCTAGGTCGAAGGACACTAAAAACTGAACATGACATCCGCGGGTTTCCACTAGGCGAAACACATTTCATCTGGGACGGATTGCGGCTGCTTCAAGAGCAAAAGAACAGTCTGATTAGCCTGTACCTCTATGGAACAGACAGCCACGAGCCGCTTTCACGTGTGGATGGTGTGGGCGCCCAACAAAAAATTCGGTATTACCACAATGATCAGAACGGACTGCCCGAACAACTATCGGATGCCACGGGTAATATCGTCTGGCACGCTCGTTATCGGGTCTGGGGCAATACCATTGAAGAGGTTCGTGAGCCTCACTACATCGAAGAGCAGAATCTGCGATTCCAGGGCCAATATTTGGATCGCGAGACTGGCCTGCACTTCAATACCTTTCGCTTCTATGATCCGGATATTGGGCGATTCACCACACCAGACCCCATCGAGCTATTGGGGGGAATCAACCTTTACCAGTACGCTCCCAACCCTTTAGGGTGGATAGATCCTTGGGGCTGGTCATGCCACGGCAACTCGAGAAAAAGCCGCAAGGCACAACACGGCTATGAAGTCGTAGACACGCGCACCGGAAAAGTTGCGAAGACCGGTGTGAGCGGCGGCAAAATAAAGAAAAATGGAAAATCGGCGCGAGCCGAAAAACAGGTTAGAGACTGGAACGCAGAACCGGGTAATACAGGACGGTATGAGTCCAGAGTAATCAAGAAGGTGCCGGCGGGCCCCGGCGCTCGGTGGAAAATCGAGCGTTGGGAGCAACGAAATGCGAACCGCCGCAGGCAGGAATTAGACCCAGCGAGGCATTCAAGGCCATGATTTTAAAAGAAGTGTACCTGTACCCGGACTTGACCGAATACAGCGACGAGATCATTCATCCATTCCGCGATCAAAGCCGATCTGTCTGCAATTTTCTGGAGCGCCATTTGAGCGCCCAAAAATTCGAGACGGAGGGCTTCAAAAAAATTTGCTTTGTCGGAACCAAGCACACTACGCAGGAGATATACGTGAACTCCAGCGGCGCACTCATTGTGCCGGTCACGATGGACGAGGTCGCCTATAAAAACTGCGTAACGTCAGACGAACTCAATGAGTTTTTTATAAGCTTGTTGTTGAATGGGTTGGCAAAAGCGATAAAACACATAGCGCTTCCTGTCGCCCTATTCAAAGACACCCTTGATGAGTTTCGCCGTAACCACTTTAAAAACGAGTGGGTTTTCAAGAGTAAAAAAATAAAAAACCCTGCGTGTACCTGCGTACTTGAATGTCGCCTGACAATCGATGTTTTCTTATTGAATTTTAAAGTTTTGAAGAACAACACCTGTGTGCTCGACAAAGAGATTTTGCGAACAGCTCCTGATGAAGTAGTCTTCCTTCCTTACCTAAAAGATATCAAGGAAGAAAACGGAAGAATAAAAGTCATCGACAAGTCAGGTATGGCGTTTTACACCACCACCGCTGCCAGCCTCGATAAGCTATGATGAGCGCAGTCGGCAACATCATGTTTAACTCAGAGCTCGATCAAGCACTAAAGCGTCAGCACACACCGATATTCGCCCAATAAAACAAGCAGAAAAATGGGACGAGTTTATTTACCATCTCGCGCCTAAACAAAAGCGCCTTCTTTTCCGTCCACTGATCTGCAAGGCAACGCCCAGGCTCTGGGTTTGGCCTACGACGCTGTCGGCCAGTTGCTTGCCGAACGGAGTGCCGCCGGCAACCTGCAACATCACTACAACGAACTCGGCCACCTGATCAGACCCAGCTGCCGGACGGCCACTGGCTGAACCGCCTCTACTGATCGCAGTGGACGGGTTCGCTCGCGTCAGCGCCGCACTATCGACCAGCCGTGGCAGTTGCCGCCGTTGGTCGAGACCGATTACAGCTATGACCCCAGCGATAATCTGATCGGACGTCGCCGCACTGACCGCCAAGAGCACTTGGGTTACGACAGTACGGGACGAATCCTCGTCAGCCATCAGATGGGGCACAGCGAAACCTATGCCTACGATGCCGCTGCCAATTTGCTCGACGGCCCAGGCCAAGGCGGCCTGGTACGACATAACCGGCTGCTCACGTATCAAGACAAACGTTAAAAGTACGACGCTCTTGGGCGAATGATTGAAAAGCGCAGTGCCGCGCGGGGTTTGCAGCGGTTTGCCTACGATGCCGAAAGCCGGCTGGTGCAAGTGCGCAATGAAAACGGCAGCGTAGTCAGGATGACCTACGATCCGCTTGGTCGGCGAATTGAAAAAACGGAACTTGGCAGCGATGGTCATCCACTGGGTGTGACGCGGTTCATCTGGGTTGGGTTGCGGTTATTGCAGGAACACAGACACAGCCAGACCAGCCTATATATTTATCAGGACTACAACTACGAGCCCCTTGCCCGCGTCGACGGGATAGGACCGTTGCAGAAAATCCGCCATTACCATAACGATCTCAATGGCTTGCCGGAGCAACTGACCGAAGCCGATGGTCATGATGTTTGGCGCGCGACCTACAGAGTGTGGGGGAGCACACAGGAGGAAGCGCGCGAAGCGTATTTTCTTGAAGAGCAGAACCTGCAGTTTCAGGGGCAATATCTGGACCGGGAGACGGGGCTGCATTTTAATACGTTCAGGTTTTATGATCCGGATGTGGGGCGGTTTACTACGCCGGATCCGGTCGGCCTATACGGCGGTATTAATCTTTACACCTATGCAAAAAATCCATTCGAGTGGATAGACCCACTCGGATTAACTTGCACAAAAGCCTTCAATAAAAGGCAAAACATTTCTAAAAGATGGGTAAGCAAGCTTTCCGGTAAAACCCCTGAGCAAGTTGAAGCGTCACTGCTGAAAAAAGGCTATACGAAAAACATCACAAACGTAGGCACGAACAAAACTCAGCACACTCAATTCACTAGGACGACAAAATCTGGAAACAAGGACGTCCTGGACTACCACCCGGGTGGTGGTGTCCACCAATCAAGCTACTGGAAGGTCTACCGCAATGGGGAAGTCCAAGGGCGCATAGCCCCTAAGGACTTTGTAAAATACGAAAAAATCTTCGACAACCCAGTTTTTGTAGACGGCACGTTAATGAATGCCCCGAAATAGAGGTCGCTATGGATTTAACTAATGCAATAGTCCCGAAAACTTCGATCGGTGGAATAACCATCGGCGAAAATATTTCCCAGGTTCAGGCACGCTTATCAAGCAGATACAAAATCCATAACGGCCCCAACTCTCTCACGATCAACGATGGATTAATTACGGCTTACCACGGCGCCGATGGCACCATTTCTGCCATCTCTTGCAATGCTGCATTCAAGGGTAATTATGAAAGTAAACTCTGGCCGGGAATGACGGTCGCCGATGTTCTAAAGCTCTCCAAAACGCAAATGGCTTGGTCCGGGTTCGTGCAAATAGACAATATCAGCGGCATAGGCCTCTCTTTGCCGGAAGAATACGATGACTTCGATTCTTTGACCGATCATTTCGACCTCGACTACGTATTCACTGAGCTTTGGGTTTACGACTTTTAAGTTGATGGCGAACTAGTCCCCACAAAAAATGGGCACCCAACCCAGTCGGCGTGCCCATTTTCTTACCAACCCGCCTCCCTTCAGACGGTCCCGCGATTACGGGTTGACGCTGTCTTTGAGAAACTTGCCCGGCTTGAACGCAACGGTGTTGCTGGCCTTGATTTTTACCGGCTCACCGGTTTGCGGGTTTTTGCCGGTGCGGGCGCCACGGTGGCGCTGCAGGAAGGTGCCGAAGCCAACCAGGGTGACGCTGTCCTTGCGGTGCAGGGCGCCGGTGATTTCTTCGAGAACGGCGTTGAGTACGCGGTTGGCCTGTTCTTTGGTGAGATCTGCTTTTTCAGCAATGGCGGCTGCGAGTTCTGGTTTACGCATAAGTGAAGCCTCTTTGACGGTTTTTTGTTGTTATGTCCGTGCTGCTCTCTTGTGGAGCAGCGCCCAAGGCGCCGCAGGCTCTACTCTGCGGCAGACGGGAGTGAGGATGGCATGCCCTCGCACGCTCCGCCAGTCTCGCGGCGACCTTTCTGGCGGTAAGAACGTGCTGATTCCGACAGAACGACCAGTATTTACGCCAGTAACGGCGGGAGTTCCTTGTTCAGGGCCAGTTTTTCCATCACGGCGCTGCCGGTCAGCGCATAACCCAGCAGGCGGCCGCTGGCGTCGCGGCACAAGGCCTTGATGTCGGCGCCCTGCCCTTCGACGCTCCATACGCCTTCGGTGCCGCGTGGCGGTGGCGAGACCACCAGCGGGCAGATCGGGGTTTTCACGGTGATCGGCATCGGCCCGTAGCTGACCGCCGTGGCGTTGCCGGCCAGGGTCTGGGCCAGGGCGCGGGCGCAGCTCATCAATGGCATGACGTACAGCAGGTTCAAGCCATCGACCTCGGCGCAATCGCCCAGGGCGTAGATGTTGGCGTGGGAGGTCTTGAGGTGGCGGTCCACCATAATCCCTCGGTTGATCTGCAGGCCTGCGGCCGCGGCGAGGTCCACGCGCGGGCGCAGGCCGATGGCCGAGACAACCAGGTCGCAGTGGATCACTTCACCGTCCGACAGGTGCGCTTCCAGGCCGTCAGCCGTACGCTGCAGGCGGTTGAGCACCGGGCCGAGGTGGAAGCGCGCGCCGAGGCCTTCCAGCCCGGCTTGCACCGCTGCGGCGGCTGCCGGGTGCAGCAGGGTCGGCATGACTTGCTCGCACGGCGCCACCAGGTCGATTTCATAGCCGCCAAGGATCAGGTCGTTGGCAAACTCACAGCCGATCAGGCCGGCGCCGAGCAACAGCACGCGGCGCTTGCCGGCCGCAGCGGCACGAAAGCGTGCGTAATCTTCGAGGTCGTTGATCGGGAAAATCAGTTCAGCCGCGTCGCCTTCGACCGGAACACGCACAGTCTCTGCGCCCCAGGCCAGGATCAGGTCGCGATAAGCCACCGCTTCTTCGCCGATCCACAGGCGCTTATGGCCCGGGTCGATGCCGCTGATGCGCGTGTGGGTGCGCACTTCGGCCTTGAGTTGCTCGGCCATGGCGCCCGGTTCGGCCATGCTCAGGCCGTCGGCGTCCTTGTTCTTGCCAAAGCCGGTGGAGAGCATGGGCTTGGAGTAGGAGCGCCCGTCATCTGCGGTGATCAGCAGCAATGGCGTCTCGCTGTCGAGCTTGCGAAATTCCCGGGCCACGTTGTAACCGGCCAATCCTGTGCCGATGATCACGACAGGTGCGTTCATTCCTTTCTCCTTGTAGTACGGTTCTTAAACTTCGAATTAGCCGATTTCGATCATTTCGAAATCCATTTTGCCCACGCCGCAATCCGGGCACAGCCAGTCTTCCGGAACGTCCTGCCACAGAGTACCCGGCGCGATACCGTCATCCGGCCAGCCGTCTTTTTCGTCATAGATCAGGCCGCAGACTACACATTGCCACTTCTTCATTACTTGCTTCCTCAGGGTCCAGGCATCTTGGCCGACGGTCGATAGATCAACATTGCCGTGCGGCTCAGGGCGTTTTGTACTGATCGGGGCCGGCAGATGCAAGCGTGATCGACGCATGGGGCCGGTTCAGCCCGGCAAAAGTCCGGGGCGCCATGGTAAGCTCGCCGCCTCTTTTGCTGCCGATACTGACTCACCGTGCCGCACTCAATCGACTTTCCCGATGCTTGCCAATGGCTGACCCAGAGCCTTCTGAGCCCCCTGCCCGCGCCTTTGACCCTCAACTGGCTGTTCGACGAAGGCTCGCTGACGCGCCGGCTCACGTGGCTGTCCAACGACGGTTTCAGCGTGACGCCGTTGTTCGAAGGCTGGCAACCATTGCGTGACGATGAATGCGCCGCGCTGGGTCTGGACCCGGCAACTGTCGGTTGGGTGCGCGAAGTGTATTTGCGTGGGCACGGCCAGCCGTGGGTATTTGCGCGCAGCGTGGCGGCGCGCAGTGCCTTGCAGGGCGACGGCTTGCACATGGATGAGCTGGGCAGCCGATCATTGGGCGAGCTGCTGTTCTGCGACCGCGCCTTCACCCGCCAGGCCATCGAGGTGTGCCACTACCCAAGGCAATGGCTGCCGTCTGCGGACCAGGCCGACGGCCTGTGGGCCCGCCGCTCGCGTTTTGATCGCGGGTCACTGAGCGTGCTGGTGGCGGAAATCTTCCTGCCGAGCCTGTGGCAAGCGGTGCACGAACACCCGGAGAACTGCTGATGTATCAACGTCTGCTCAAATCCCTGAACCACCTGAACCCCAGGGCCTGGGATTTCATTCAGCTGACCCGCATGGACAAGCCCATCGGCATCTACCTGCTGTTGTGGCCGACGCTGTGGGCGCTGTGGATCGCCGGCAAAGGCTCGCCTTCTTTTATCAACATCGTGATTTTCGTGCTGGGCGTGGTGCTGACCCGCGCCGGCGGCTGCGTGATCAATGACTGGGCCGACCGCAAAGTCGACGGCCATGTGAAACGCACCGAGCAACGCCCGTTGGTGAGCGGCAAGATCAGCTCGAAAGAGGCGCTGGTGTTTTTTGCGGTGCTGATGGGCATCAGCTTCCTGTTGGTGCTGCTGACCAATGCCACCACCATCCTGCTGTCGCTCGGCGGCCTGGCGCTGGCGGCGAGCTACCCGTTCATGAAGCGCTACACCTATTACCCGCAGGTGGTGCTGGGCGCGGCATTTTCCTGGGGCATGCCCATGGCGTTCACCGCCGAGACCGGCCACCTGCCTGCCACGGCGTGGCTGCTGTACATCGCCAACTTGCTCTGGACGGTGGGCTACGACACGTATTACGCCATGACCGACCGCGATGACGACTTGAAGATCGGGGTGAAATCCACGGCTATTTTGTTTGGCGATGCAGACCGCGTGATCATCCTCACCCTGCAAGGGTTGTCGCTGGTGTGCCTGTGGTTGGCGGGCCTGCGGTTTGAGCTGGGCGGCTGGTTTCACCTGGGGCTGCTGGCGGCGGCAGGCTGTTTTGCCTGGGAGTTCTGGTACACCCGGGACAAGGATCGGATGAAATGCTTCAAGGCGTTTTTGCACAACCACTGGGCGGGGTTGGCGATTTTTGTCGGGATTGTGGCGGATTACGGGTTTCGGTAATTCAGTGCTGACGCCATCGCGGGCAAGCCCGCTCCCACATTTGGGCCGCATTCCAAGTGTGGGAGCGGGCTTGCCCGCGATGGTTTCAATGGCGCCGCAGAGTCAAGGCTTGGCGACTTTCCAGGCCCCGTCCATTTTGCCTTCACCGGTCATGTCACCGGCCTTTTTGTCCATGACGAAGGTGTAAAGCGGCTTGCCGCTGTAGGCCCATTGGCTTTTTTGATCATCACGGGTGATGACGGTCCACTTGCCCATCGGCTTGTCGGTGGATTCAGCCATCAACGGCGGCCAGTTGGTGGCGCACTTATCGTTGCACATGGATTTGCCATCGGCGTCCTTGGCGAAGGTGTAGAGCGTCATGCCCTTGTGGTCCACCAACATGCCGTCTTTGGTCATTGCCGGGTCGGCGGCAAATGCCAGTGTCGGCAGCGTCAACGCGGCCGTTACCAGCAGGGCTTTCCAGGAAACATTGCAGTTAGTCATAGGAACCTTCCTTTTGTGGTTGTCAGGATTCGGACCCAAAGGGTAGTTCAGAGTGCCGTTAATTGCCCAAGCGACTAAATTACTGTCACACGACTGCAATAATTCCGTTATCTAATGCGGCGCAAGACAGTTAAATGACAAGAGGATTTTGAGCATGGTTGGCAGGAGCATTCTGATCGTTGACGACGAAGCGCCCATTCGCGAGATGATCGCCGTTGCGTTGGAAATGGCCGGCTATGACTGCCTGGAGGCGGAGAACTCCCAGCAGGCCCATGCCATTATCGTCGACCGCAAGCCGGACCTGATCCTGCTGGACTGGATGCTGCCCGGCACCTCCGGCATCGAACTGGCCCGCCGCCTCAAGCGCGATGAGCTGACCGGGGACATCCCGATCATCATGCTCACCGCCAAGGGCGAAGAGGACAACAAGATCCAGGGCTTGGAAGTCGGCGCCGATGACTACATCACCAAGCCATTTTCCCCACGTGAGCTGGTCGCTCGTCTGAAAGCCGTACTGCGCCGCGCCGGGCCGACTGATGGCGAAGCCCCGATCGAAGTCGACGGCCTGATTCTGGACCCAATCAGCCACCGCGTGACCATCGACGGCAAGCCGGCCGAGATGGGCCCGACTGAATACCGCCTGCTGCAATTCTTCATGACTCACCAGGAACGCGCCTACACCCGCGGCCAGTTGCTCGACCAAGTGTGGGGCGGCAACGTGTACGTGGAAGAGCGCACGGTTGACGTGCACATACGCCGCCTGCGCAAAGCCTTGGGCGATGCCTACGAGAATCTGGTACAAACCGTGCGCGGCACCGGCTACCGCTTTTCCACCAAAGGCTGAGCCAGCCCTTCCCTTTCCTTAACAGCTGACAAGGACGCATGTTTAAGTGAACCAGAACTGGCATGGCACCCTGATCCGCCACATGCTGCTGTTGATCACCGGCTGCCTGGTGGTGGGTTTGGTCAGCGGCCAATACGGCTGGAGCCTGGCCGTTGGTATCGGCCTGTATTTGGGCTGGACGCTCAAACAGCTGCTGCGCCTGCATGAATGGCTGCGCCAGCACAAACCCGATGAAGCGCCACCCGACGGTTACGGCCTGTGGGGCGAGGTGTTCGACAGCATCTACCACCTGCAACGCCGCGACCAACGTGTACGCGGGCGCTTGCAAGCGGTGATCGACCGCGTACAGGAATCCACTGCCGCGCTCAAAGACGCGGTGATCATGCTCGACAGCGACGGCAACCTGGAATGGTGGAACCGCGCCGCCGAGACCCTGCTGGGCCTCAAGACGCCCCAGGACAGCGGCCAGCCAGTCACTAACCTGGTGCGCCACCCGCGCTTCAAGGAGTACTTCGAACAGGAGAACTACGAAGAAGCACTGGAAATCCCCTCGCCCACCAACGACCGCGTGCGCATTCAGCTGTACCTGACGCGCTACGGCAACAACGAGCACCTGATGCTGGTGCGCGACGTGACCCGCATCCACCAGTTGGAACAGATGCGCAAAGACTTCGTCGCCAACGTCTCCCACGAGCTGCGCACACCGTTGACGGTGATCTGCGGCTACCTGGAGACGCTGCTGGACAATGTCGACGAGATCAACCCGCGCTGGAGCCGTGCCCTGCAGCAGATGCAGCAGCAAGGTTCGCGCATGCAAACCCTGCTCAACGACCTGCTGTTGCTGGCCAAACTTGAAGCCACCGATTACCCGTCGGATAACCATCCGGTGGCGGTGCAGAGCCTGTTGCAGACCATCAAGAACGACGCCCAGGCGCTTTCCGGCGAGCGCGGGCAACAGATCACCCTGGAAGCCGACCCGCTGGTGCTGCTCAAAGGCAGCGAAGGCGAGTTGCGCAGTGCGTTTTCCAACCTGGTGTTCAACGCGGTGAAGTACACCCAGGACAAGGGCAATATCCGCATCCGCTGGTGGGCCGATGAACACGGGGCGCACCTGAGCGTGCAGGACTCCGGCATCGGCATCGACGCCAAGCACCTCCCGCGCCTGACCGAGCGCTTCTACCGCGTCGACTCCAGCCGCAACTCCAACACCGGCGGCACCGGGCTGGGCCTGGCCATCGTCAAGCATGTGCTGTTGCGCCATCGCGCACGGCTGGAAATCAGCAGCGTGCTGGGGCATGGCAGCACGTTTACCTGCCACTTTCCGCCTGTGCAAATGACCCGCTCGCGGGTGATCGGCACAGATGAATAACCCGAAAACAACACCGGATTAAGTGTGGGAGCGGGCTTGCTCGCGAAGGCGGTGGGTCAGCTATGAATGTGTTGACTGACCCAGCGCATTCGCGAGCAAGCCCGCTCCCACATTGGACATGCAGCGTGTTGACGAGCGTATTCCAGGCCCCACCCGGCAGCGGGCACTAGGCAAGCGCCCCGTCAGCCGCTACATTGGCCGACTTGCGCCTGCCTTTCAGGCCCTTCTGTCACCCCTTATTGAACACACGGAACCTGCAAAACCCCATCATGGACCCTTCCCCTGGTATCACCCTCGCTACGCTCTTCGCCGACTTCGGCATGATTCTTTTTGCACTGATCCTGGTACTGCTCAACGGTTTCTTCGTTGCGGCGGAATTTGCCATGGTCAAACTGCGCGCCACGCGGGTCGAGGCCATCGCCCACAAGAACGGCTGGCGTGGGCAGATCCTGCGCACCGTGCACAGCCAGCTCGACGCCTACCTGTCGGCCTGTCAGCTGGGTATCACCCTCGCCTCCCTGGGCCTGGGTTGGGTCGGTGAGCCGGCGTTTGCGCACATCCTTGAGCCGTTGCTGGGCGCCGTGGGCGTGCAATCACCGGAAGTGATCAAGGGCGTGTCGTTCTTTGCCGCCTTCTTCGTGATTTCCTACCTGCACATCGTGGTCGGTGAATTGGCGCCTAAATCCTGGGCCATCCGCAAACCCGAGCTGCTGTCGCTGTGGACGGCGGTGCCGCTGTACCTGTTCTACTGGGCGATGTACCCGGCGATCTACCTGCTCAACGCCAGCGCCAACGCCATCTTGCGTATTGCCGGCCAAGGCGAGCCTGGCCCGCACCATGAGCACCATTACAGCCGTGAAGAACTCAAGCTGATCCTGCACTCCAGCCGTGGCCAGGACCCGAGCGACCAAGGCATGCGCGTACTCGCCTCCGCCGTGGAAATGGGCGAGCTGGAAGTGGTCGACTGGGCCAACTCCCGCGAAGACCTGGTAACCCTGGACTTCAACGCCCCGCTCAAAGAAATCCTCGCGCTGTTCCGCCGCCACAAATTCAGCCGCTACCCGGTGTATGACGCGGTGCGCAACGAGTTTGTCGGCCTGCTGCACATCAAGGACCTGCTGCTGGAACTGGCGGCGCTGGACCACATCCCCGAGTCGTTCAACCTGGCCGAGCTGACCCGCCCGCTGGAGCGCGTGTCGCGGCACATGCCGCTGTCGCAACTGCTGGAGCAGTTCCGCAAAGGCGGCGCGCACTTCGCCCTGGTGGAGGAAGCCGATGGCAAGATCATCGGCTACCTGACCATGGAAGACGTGCTGGAAGTGCTGGTCGGCGATATCCAGGACGAACACCGCAAGGCCGAACGCGGCATCCTCGCCTACCAGCCGGGCAAACTGCTGGTGCGTGGCGACACGCCGCTGTTCAAGGTGGAACGCCTGCTGGGCGTCGACCTGGACCACATCGAAGCCGAAACCCTGGCCGGGCTGATCTACGACACCCTCAAACGCGTGCCGGAAGAGGAAGAAGTGCTGGAAGTTGAAGGCTTGCGCATCATCATCAAGAAGATGAAAGGGCCGAAGATCGTGTTGGCCAAGGTGTTGTTGCTGGATTGATCAACAAAGCCTTCGGCTAAACAAAGAAGATCAAAATGTGGGAGCGGGCTTGCTCGCGAAAGCAGAGTGTCAGTCACCGAAGATGTTGACTGATACACCGCCTTCGCGAGCAAGCCCGCTCCCACATTGGTTATGGGGCGCTGTGTAGATCACGCACCCGGCACAAAGTGCTTTTGCGCCGTGCCGCGTGCGATCAGGCGGGAGATGTAGTCGAGCTTCTGAGCGTCCTGGTCGATGAACCGGAAGGTCAATTGCAGCCAGTCGCTGTCGGGCTTGGGCTCGTAGGCGACGATGGCGTGCAGGTAGCCGTTGAGGCGCGCGACTTCGGCGTTGTCGCCTTGCTCAAGGTCCAGCACCGCGCTTTCCAGCACTTGGGGCAGGACTTCACCGCGACGCACTACCAGCAGCGCCTCCTTGATGCTCAGCGCCTTGATCACGCACTGCTGGGTGCCGCTGGACAGGCGCAGTTGGCCCTGGCCACGACCACCCGCCGGCGAGGCGGCCGGCGCTGCCTGCACGGGCGGGCTGTTGAGCAAGCCTTTGCTTGGCGCGGCCGCCACTGGTGCCGGTTTGACGGCTTCAGGCTTGCCGCCGGTCAGGGCGCTCAGGGAATCGTTGCCGAAGGCTGAGTTCATTTTTGTCGGTGCGCTGGCGATCAGGGCGTCAAGGCGGCCAATCTTGTGCAGGGCCTGCTTGACCTTGTTCAGCAACTGCTCGTTGGTGAATGGCTTGCTGACGTAGCCGGAAACCCCGGCCTGGATCGCCTGGACCACGTTTTCCTTGTCGCCACGGCTGGTCACCATCACGAACGGCATGGCCTTCAGGTGCGGCTGTTCACGGCACCAGGTCAGCAGTTCCAGGCCTGACATTTCGGGCATTTCCCAGTCACACAGCACCAGGTCGAAGGTCTCGCGCATCAGGATGGATTGCGCCTTTTTGCCGTTCACCGCATCTTCAATCTTGATCCCGGGGAAGTAGTTACGCAGGCACTTCTTCACCAGGTCGCGGATAAACGAGGCGTCATCCACCACCAACACACTGACTTTACTCATCGACCCTTCATCCTATAAAAACTTCGGCACGCAAAACGCCTGACTGATGGCATTTTGCCAAAACTCGCTGGTCACAGAAGGACTTTATTGCTCCTGCTGCGCAAAAAATTCAGATGCCGCAAACGAAAACGCCCGACCAATGGCCGGGCGTTAATTTCTCGGGCAACTTACTTATCGTCAGGTACGCCCGGAACATTAGGGATTTGATCGGCTGTGCCTTCAACTTCGGCTTTCATGCGCTTGAGGCCCATGTGCCGTACGTCGGTGCCGCGCACCAGGTAAATGACCAGCTCGGAGATATTGCGCGCGTGGTCGCCGATACGCTCCAGCGAACGCAGAACCCAGATAATGTTCAAGACCCGCGAGATAGAGCGTGGGTCTTCCATCATGTAGGTGGCCAGCTCGCGCAGCGCGGTTTTGTATTCGCGGTCGATGGTCTTGTCGTACTGCGCCACCGACAGCGCCAACTCAGCGTCGAAGCGGGCAAAGGCGTCCAGCGCATCGCGCACCATGTTGCGCACCTGGTCGCCGATGTGGCGCACTTCCACATAACCACGCGGCGCTTCGCCTTCTTCGCACAGCTGGATGGCGCGGCGCGCGATCTTGGTGGCTTCGTCGCCAATGCGCTCCAGGTCGATCACCGACTTGGAAATGCTGATGATCAAACGCAAGTCGGAGGCCGCCGGCTGGCGACGTGCCAGAATGCGCAGGCATTCTTCGTCGATGTTGCGTTCCATCTGGTTGATCTGGTCATCGATTTCACGCACTTGCTGGGCCAGGCCCGAGTCGGCCTCGATCAGCGCGGTGACGGCGTCGTTGACTTGCTTCTCCACCAGCCCGCCCATCGCCAGGAGGTGGCTGCGCACTTCCTCAAGCTCGGCGTTGAACTGCGCGGAGATGTGATGGGTAAGGCCTTCTTTGCTAATCATGTTGGCGTCCTTGGAACGTCCGGTAAGGTGCGGAGAACCGCAGCATTCAGTGCAATCAGAACCACCGCGTTCTAGCCGTAACGACCGGTGATGTAGTCTTCGGTCTGCTTCTTCGCCGGATTGGTGAACAGGGTATCGGTGTCGCCGAATTCCACCAGTTTGCCCATGTACATGAACGCGGTGTAGTCGGAAACCCGAGCCGCCTGTTGCATGTTGTGGGTCACGATGACGATGGTGAACTTGGATTTGAGCTCGTAGATCAGCTCTTCGACTTTCAGCGTCGAGATCGGGTCGAGAGCCGAGCACGGTTCGTCGAGCAGCAGCACTTCCGGCTCCACGGCGATGGTACGGGCGATCACCAGACGTTGCTGCTGGCCGCCGGACAGGCCGAGTGCCGAGTCATGCAGGCGGTCTTTGACCTCATCCCACAGTGCCGCGCCTTTGAGGGCCCACTCAACGGCTTCGTCGAGGATGCGTTTTTTGTTGATGCCCTGGATGCGCAGGCCGTAGACCACGTTTTCGTAGATGGTCTTGGGGAACGGGTTGGGCTTCTGGAACACCATGCCTACACGGCGACGCAGCTCGGCCACGTCTTCGCCCTTGCGGTAGATATTGGTGCCGTAGAGGTTGATCGCACCTTCTACGCGGCAACCGTCGACCAGGTCGTTCATGCGGTTGAAGGTGCGCAGCAACGTGGACTTACCGCAGCCGGACGGGCCGATGAAGGCGGTCACGCGCTGTTTCGGGATGTTCATGCTGACGTCGAACAGCGCCTGCTTTTCACCGTAGTACAGGCTAAGGCCCGGCACTTCGATGGCCACGGTTTCCTGGGCCAGGCTCAGGCTCTGCTTGTCGCGCCCCAGGGCCGACATGTTGATGCCGTGGGTGTGGGTTTCGTGCTGCATGGGATGCTCCCTGTGCTACCAATTCGTTTCATTGAACCGATGGCCCCATGATTGGGCCTGGCGGTTTACCTCAAATCTGTGTCTGGCGCGGTTAGTGTGGGAGCGGGCTTGCTCGCGAATGCGGTGTGTCAGCCAGCCCAAGTGTTTCTGATACACCGCATTCGCGAGCAAGCCCGCTCCCACATTTAGTCCGCGTTCACTTCAATTAGCTGTCCAGCGCCTTGTATTTCTCGCGCAGGTGGTTACGAATCCATACCGCTGACAAGTTCAGCGTGGCGATCACCAGCACCAGCAGCAAGGCAGTGGCGTACACCAATGGCCGTGCAGCTTCGACGTTGGGGCTCTGGAAGCCGACGTCATAAATATGGAAGCCCAAGTGCATGATCTTCTGGTCCAGGTGCAAGTACGGGTAGTTGCCATCCAGCGGCAGCGACGGCGCCAGCTTCACCACACCTACCAGCATCAGCGGCGCCACTTCACCGGCGGCGCGGGCCACGGCGAGGATCATGCCGGTCATCATCGCCGGGCTGGCCATCGGCAACACGATCTTCCACAGCGTTTCCGCCTTGGTCGCGCCGAGTGCCAGGGAACCTTCGCGCACGGTGCGAGGAATCCGCGCCAGGCCTTCTTCGGTCGCCACAATCACCACCGGCACCGCCAGCAGCGCCAGGGTCAGCGAGGCCCACAGCAGGCCCGGCGTGCCGAACGTCGGTGCCGGCAGGGCTTCGGCGAAGAACAGGCGGTCAACCGAACCACCCAGTACATACACGAAGAAGCCCAGGCCGAACACGCCGTAGACAATGGCCGGTACGCCCGCCAGGTTGTTCACCGCGATGCGGATGATGCGCGTCAGGGCGTTCTGCTTGGCGTATTCACGCAGGTACACCGCCGCCAGCACGCCGAACGGCGTCACGATCATCGCCATGATCAGGGTCATCATCACGGTGCCGAAGATCGCCGGGAAAATCCCGCCTTCAGTGTTGGCTTCACGCGGGTCGTCGCTAAGGAATTCCCAAACCTTGCTGAAGTAGAAACCGACCTTGGTCAGCGTGCCCATGGCGTTCGGCTGGTAGGCGTGCACCACTTTGCCGATGCCGATTTCGACTTCCTTGCCGTTGGCGTCGCGGGCGGTCAGGGCGTCACGGTTGAACTGGGCGTGCAAGTCGGCCAGGCGCGCTTCGATGTCCTGGTAACGGGCATTCAGTTCGGCGCGGCCACTGTCCATATCAGCTTGAGCAGTGGCGTCGAGCTTGCCTTCCAGCTCCAGCTTGCGACCGTGCAGGCGGATGCGTTCGAGGCCGGCGTTGATCGCGCCGATGTCGGTTTTTTCCAGGCTCTTGAGCTGGGCAGCCAGCTTGTTCACGCGGTCGACGCGGGCTTGCAGCTCCGGCCACGCGGCCTCGCCTTCGGCGATGACCTTGCCGTCCTGCTTGACGTTGACCAGGGTGCCGTAGAAATTGCCCCACTCACGCCGCTCGATGGCCATCAGGTTCGCAGGCTTGGTCTGGTCCTTGAGCCACTCGCCGACGATCCAGGTGAAGTCGTTGCCGTTCAGGTCGCGGTTGCCGACCTTGATCAGCTCGCGGGTCATGAATTCCGGGCCCTGGTCGGGCACCGGCAAGCCGGCGCTTTTCAGGCGCTCGCGCGGTACTTCTTCCTTCTGCACCACTTCGCCGATGACGATATGGTTTTCCTGGCCCGGCACGTTGTAGTTGGCCTGGATCAGGTCGGCCGGCCAGAAGTGGCCCAGACCACGCACGGCAATCACGGCCAGCAAACCAATGGTCATGATGACCGCGATGGACACCGCGCCACCGCTGATCCAGACGCCGGGGGCGCCGCTCTTGAACCATCCATTCAGGGAGTTCTGTTTCACAGACTTCTACCTTTCTTAAAGCGACGAGTATTTCTTGCGCAGACGCTGACGAATCAGCTCGGCGAGGGTGTTCATGATGAAGGTGAACAGCAGCAGCACCAGCGCCGAGAGGAACAGCACGCGGTAGTGGCTGCCGCCGACTTCCGACTCGGGCATTTCCACCGCGACGTTGGCTGCCAGGGTGCGCAGGCCTTCGAACAGGTTCATCTCCATCACCGGGGTGTTACCGGTGGCCATCAGCACGATCATGGTTTCGCCGACCGCGCGGCCCATGCCGATCATCAGCGCCGAGAAAATCCCCGGGCTGGCGGTCAGGATCACCACGCGGGTCATGGTCTGCCACGGCGTGGCGCCCAGGGCCAGGGAGCCCAGGGTCAGGCCGCGCGGCACGCTGAACACGGCGTCTTCGGCGATGGAGTAGATGTTCGGGATCACCGCGAAACCCATGGCCAGGCCGACTACCAGAGCGTTGCGCTGGTCGTAGGTGATGCCCAGGTCGTGGGAGATCCACATGCGCATGTCGCCGCCGAAGAACCAGGTTTCCAGGTACGGGCTCATGTACAGCGAGAGCCAGCCCACAAACAGGATCACCGGGATCAGGATCGCGCTTTCCCAGCCATCGGGAACGCGCAGGCGGATCGACTCAGGCAGGCGGCTGAAGACAAAACCGGCCACCAGAATGCCAATCGGCAGCAGCATCAGCAGGCTGAAAATCCCCGGCAAATGCCCTTCTACATACGGCGCCAGGAACAGGCCGGCGAAGAAACCGAGGATCACCGTCGGCATCGCTTCCATCAACTCGATCACCGGCTTGACCTTGCGGCGCAGGCTCGGGGCCATGAAGTAAGCGGTGTAGATCGCGGCGGCAACTGCCAGCGGTGCGGCCAGCAGCATGGCGTAGAACGCAGCCTTCAATGTACCGAAGGTCAGCGGCGCCAGGCTCATCTTGGGCTCGAAGTCGGTGTTGGCGGCGGTCGATTGCCAGACGTATTTAGGCTCGTCGTAGTTTTCGTACCAGACCTTGCTCCACAACGCGCTCCACGAAACTTCCGGGTGCGGGTTGTCGAGCAGCAGCGGTTGCAGCTTGCCGCCAGCTTCGACGATCACACGGTTGGCGCGTGGCGACATGCCGAAAATGCCCGTGCCATCAACCACCGGGTCCACCAGCAGCGTGCGGTGGGCGGTGCTGTGGAACACGCCGAACTTGCCGGAAGCGTCGAGCGCGGTAAAGCCTTTACGACGCTCTTCAGCAGTGATTTCCACGATCGGCGTGGTGCCCATCTGGAAGGTGCGGATCTGTTTCAGGCGCTGCTCGCCATCCGGGTCACGGGCCATGAACCACTGGGCCAGGCCGCCCTTGGAGTTACCGACGATCAACGAGATACCGCCGACCAGCTGGGTGCTGGCAGTGATTTCGGCGTTGCCGTCTTCAAGCAGTTTGTAGCGACCGTTAAGGCTGTTGTCGCGCAGGCTGAAAACATCGGCTTGGGCGCGACCGCTGATCACGTACAGCCACTGCTGGCGCGGATCAACGAAAATCGCTTTTACCGGTTCGGTCATTTGCGGCAGTTCAATACGCTTCTGCTCGGTGGTGACTTCCTCGGTCATCATGTTTTCTTCACGGCTGATCGACAGCACGTTCAGGTGCGAACCACTGGAGCCGGCCAACACCAGCGAGGAGTCGGTAGCGTTGAGCGCTACGTGCTCCAGCGGGCGACCGGCGTCATCGAGCACGATGGGCGTTTCGCCGTAAGGGTATTCAACCGCAGGGGTGATGGTTTTCTTGCCGTCCGGGTAGGACACCTTATAGGTGTGGCGGAACACCAGGGACTGGCCATTCGACAGACCGAGCACCACCAGCGGGCTGCCCGGTTGATCTTCACCGATGGAGGCAACGCTGGCACCGGCCGGCAGCGGCAAGTCGACACGCTTGAGCTCGGCACCGGTGTCCACATTGAAGAACAGCGCCTGGCCCTTGTCGGAAACCCGCATGGCAACCTGGTTCTGTTCTTCGAGGGAGATCATCAACGGCTTGCCGGCATCCTGGATCCAGGCGGGCGTCAGCGCGTCTTCCTTGGTCAGCGAGGCACCTTGGAACAAAGGCGCGACGACGTAGGCAAGAAAGAAGAAAATCAGGGTGATGGCGCCGAGGACGGCGAGGCCGCCGACCAGCACGTACCAACGGGTCAGGCGATCTTTGAGCGCGCGGATGCGGCGCTTGCGTTGCAGCTCAGGCGTATTGAAATCAATGCGCTTGGGGGGAGAAGTCGTCGTCATGGTGGAATTGGCCAGATCATTCATGCGCACACCCTAGCGATCCTGTATGACAGAAAGATGACAATGCAGTGACGCAAGAAATCCGCCGCGGAGCAGAGCTGGCAGCGGATTAAAAAATTAGGGGTGTAGAGGGTTAGTGTGGGAGCGGGCTTGCCCGCGATGGCATCAATACGGTCTCAACACTAAACCGCGTCGCCAGCATCGCGGGCAAGCCCGCTCCCACAGAAAAGCATGCATCTACACCCGGTATTACAGGCTTAGTTGCCTTCTTTCAGACCCAGGTCAGCCAGGGCCTTGGCGGCGACTTTGGCTGGCAGTGGGATGTAGCCGTCTTTGACGACCACTTCCTGGCCCTGTTTGGACAGAACCAGCTTCACGAACTCAGCTTCCAGCGGAGCCAGAGGCTTGTTCGGGGCCTTGTTGACGTACACGTAGAGGAAGCGCGACAGCGGGTATTTGCCGTTCAGGGCGTTTTCTTCGCTGTCTTCGATGAAGTCAGTGCTGCCTTTCTTGGCCAGGGCCACGGTCTTCACGCTAGCGGTTTTGTAGCCGATGCCCGAGTAACCGATGCCGTTCAGCGAAGAGCTGATCGACTGCACGACCGAAGCCGAGCCAGGTTGTTCGTTCACGTTTGGTTTGTAGTCGCCTTTGCACAGGGCTTCTTCTTTGAAGTAGCCGTAGGTGCCGGATACCGAGTTACGACCGAACAGTTGCACCGGCTTGTTGGCCAGGTCACCGGTCACACCCAGGTCGCCCCAGGTTTTAACGTCGGCTTTAGCACCGCACAGGCGAGTCGAGGAGAAGATCGCGTCGACTTGTTCCATGGTCAGGTGCTGGATCGGGTTGTCCTTGTGCACGAACACCGCCAGGGCATCCACGGCAACCGGGATTGCGGTTGGCTTGTAGCCGTACTTCTGCTCGAAGGCCGCCAGTTCGGTGTCCTTCATTTTGCGGCTCATCGGGCCCAGGTTGGAGGTGCCTTCAGTCAGCGCAGGCGGTGCAGTAGCGGAGCCGGCAGCCTGAATCTGGATGTTGACGTTCGGGTATTCCTTTTTATAGGACTCAGCCCACAGGGTCATCAGGTTAGCCAGGGTGTCGGAACCAACGCTGGACAGGTTGCCCGATACACCGGTGGTCTTGGCGTAAGCCGGAATTGCCGGGTCAACACCAGCGGCTACCGCGTTAGCGGTGGCAACGCCAGCAGCGACAAAAGTCATTGCCGCCATCAAACGTTTCAGTTTCATGCCTTGCTCCTAGCAGATAGGGATAGTTGGATCGGGGCCAAGTATCGGTAGGCCGTGTGAACACTCTATGTCTGGAATATGACAATTAGATGAAAGGCCAGTATTTGTGAAAAACCTGACAGGTAGGGGAAAGATCAATAAATACGGGGCTTGCGAGGAGGTTGAGGCGCTTGAAGCGGTGTTTCAGAAATACTCTGTAATCTATGACCATTCCTACATCGTTGTGTAGGACTGAGCGCAGGGACGCGGAGCGTCCCAGGCGGCGTTCCCACGCAGAGCGTGGGAACAATCTCTTAGCGACCGCGCTTCCACAGGTACCCACCCACCAACGTCCCCATTACGCACAGCACGGCGACATAGTAAGCAGGGCCCATCGGGCTTTCCTTCATCAGCAGCGACACCGCCAGCGGCGTCAAACCACCAAACACGGCGTAGGCGACGTTATACGAGAACGACAACCCGCTGAAACGCACCACCGGCGGGAAAGCCTTCACCATCACGTACGGCACCACACCGATCACACCGACGAACAGGCCGGTCAGGGTGTACAGCGGAAAGAGCCAGTTCGGGTGATCAAGCAGGCTGTGATACAGCGTCCACGACGTCGCCAACAGCAGCAAGCAACCGATGACCAACACGCGGCCTGCGCCAAAACGGTCGGCCAAGGCGCCGGAGGCGATGCAGCCTAGGCTCAGCGTGACAATCGCCAGGCTGTTGGCCTGCAGCGCCACGGTCGGGCTGAAGTGGTAGACGGTTTGCAGCACGGTCGGGGTCATCAGGATGACCACCACGACACCGGCCGACAGCAGCCAGGTCAGCAGCATCGACAGCACGATGGCGCCACGGTGGTCGCGCAATACCGCGCGCAATGGCAGCTCGGCGGCCAAGGTTTTGCGCTGCTGCATTTCGGCGAAGATCGGCGTTTCATGCAGCCAGCGGCGCAGGTACACCGAGAGCAGACCGAACACGCCGCCCAGCAGGAACGGGATTCGCCAGGCGTAATCCGACACCTGCTCCGGGCTGTAAAGAGTGTTGATGGCGGTGGCCACCAGCGAGCCGAGCAGGATGCCGGCGGTGAGGCCGCTGGTCAGGGTGCCGCAGGCGTAGCCGATGTGGCGCGGCGGCACGTGTTCGGAGACAAACACCCAGGCGCCCGGTACTTCGCCGCCAATCGCCGCGCCCTGAATCACGCGCATCAACAGCAGCAGGAGCGGCGCCCACAGGCCGATCTGCGCGTAAGTCGGCAGCAAGCCCATGATCAAGGTCGGCACGGCCATCATGAAGATGCTCAAGGTGAACATCTTCTTGCGGCCCAGCAGGTCACCGAAGTGCGCCATGATGATGCCGCCCAGCGGGCGTGCCAGGTAGCCGGCGGCGAAGATGCCGAAGGTCTGCATCATGCGCAGCCATTCCGGCATGTCGACGGGGAAGAACAGTTTCCCGACCACGGTGGCGAAAAACACGAAGATGATGAAGTCGTAGAACTCCAGCGCCCCGCCCAAGGCAGACAGCGACAGGGTTTTGTAGTCGTTGCGGGTCAGCGGGCGCGACGGTTGCGCACTGCTTGCGGGCACGGAGGACATGGCAAGGCTTCTCTTATAGTAATGACGGCAAGCCCGGGACTTGCGGCGGGTCTGGCAAGATAGCAAATCGCTTGAAAAAGCACAGCGTCCACCGAATAACACTTTGCAGGCGCGCGTTATTCCCCGTTTTTTCCCTTTATTAGCCATCAGAAGCACAGTTGCAGGAAAAAGCCGCATTACAGCCGTGATTTGCCGACCAAATGAGCGCCGGGAGGTCGTCGCGGCGCCAGCGTCTCGATATACTCGGCCCGTGCAAGCGCCAAACCCGCTGTCTTGAGGGGCTGCTGTGCCAAACCGTCGTTGGGTGCCATCCAGCCGATTTGGCAGAGTTTCCCTTTAGTTCGCCTTACGAGAAACGCATCGAGCGGTGTATGTTGGTGCTGAAACGTTTTTCCAGAAGACGGCTATCCACTTGAAATACCCATGAAGCGTCACGGGTCAGAGGCACCCTCGGCATGATCGAACTCGAACAAGAAGATCCTATCCCGCAAGGCGATCTCGCCCTGCAAATTACCGCACTCCCGCGCGAAACCAACGGTTTTGGCGATATTTTCGGCGGCTGGCTGGTCGCGCAGATGGACCTGGCCGGCACGGCCATGGCGAGCAAAGTCGCGGGTGGGCGTGTCGCCACCGTGGCCATCGATCGCATGGCGTTCCTGGTGCCGGTCGCGGTCGGCGCACAGTTGTCCTTCTACACCCAGGCCCTGGAAATCGGCCGCAGCTCGATTCAGATGATGGTCGAAGTGTGGAGCGACGACCCGCTGTCCAGCGAATGGCGCAAGGTAACCGAGGCAGTATTTGTGTTCGTGGCCATCGATGGCAGCGGCCGTACGCGCTCGGTTCCATCGCGCGCGCGTTAAACATCGCCGGGTTTTGACGGTCAATTGCCCCATTGCCTGCCATTTGAGAGCACTGCTATGCCTACGCCCCACGTTGAAAGCATGAAAATCGACGAGCTGGACTGCTGGCGCATTCGCCACAACGGCGCGCAAGTGCTGGTGGCCCAACAGGGCGCGCACATTTTCAGTTACCAGCGCCAGGGCGAGCAGCCGGTGATCTGGCAGAACCCTGAGGCCTTATTCAAACAGGGCAAAGGCATTCGGACCGGCGTGCCGGTGTGCTGGCCGTGGTTTGGCGTGTTCGACCGCAACCCGCAGAGCGTCAAGGCCATGCGCCAGAGCGATCAGCCTGCCGGTGCCCATGGTTTTGTGCGCACCGCACTGTGGGAACTGGCCGGGACCGAACTTGAAGGCGATGCATTGCGCGTCGACCTGGTACTGCCAGTGCCGGCGGGCGGTTTTCCCGGCTGGCCGCATCAGGTCGACCTGAAGCTGAGCCTGCTGTTGGACGATCAACTGCATATCCGCCTGACCAGCCATAACCGTGGCGACCATACCGTGACCCTGAGCCAGGCGCTGCACACTTATTTCGCCGTGAGCGATGTGCGCAACGTTCAGGTCGAAGGCCTGGACGGGCTGGCGTATGTCGACACGGCCGATGGCTGGAACAGCAAGCAGCAAGCCGGGCTGCTGCATTTTATTGCCGAGACCGACCGTATTTACCTGGATACGCCGTCGCAGCTGAGCATTGTCGACAAAGACTGGCAGCGCCGCCTCCAGCTCACCAGCCAAGGCTCGAACTCCACGGTGATCTGGAACCCGTGGACCGAACGCGCCAAGGCGCTCGACGACATGGCCGATGATGGCTGGCAGGGCATGCTGTGTATCGAGACGGCGAATGTGCTGGATGATGTGGTGAGCTTGGCGCCCGGTGAAAGCCATACGCTTGGCGTAAGCATCACCCCTCTCGCCTTGTAAACCCAATCAAAAATGTGGGAGCGGGCTTGCTCGCGAATACGGTGTGTCAGCCACATATGCGCTGACTGACACCCTGCATTCGCGAGCAAGCCCGCTCCCACATTGGGTTCTGCGGCAAATTAAAGATCGGACTCTTTGACCGCCCGCACTTTCCCCGCATCCAGCGCGTACGCCGCATCCGCCAAATCGTTATTAACCTTCTCCACCTTCAAAGTGCCCGTGACCCACAGCGGCGTGTAGATATCGTCCAGCTTCAGCCCCTTGGGATAACGTACCAGCACCAACTGGTTCGGCGGCGGTGGCGGCACGTGGATGCAGGCGCCTGGGTACGGCACCAGGAAGAACAGCGTACTGCGGCCCTTGGCGTCGGTTTCCAGCGGCACCGGGTAGCCGCCGATACGGATGTTCTTGCCGTTCATGGCGGCCACGGTCTTGGTCGAATACATCACCGCCGGCAAGCCTTTGCTTTGCTTCAGGCCACCTTTGTCGGTGAACGTGCCTTGGGCTTCGGGGGAGTTGTGGTCGATCTCGGGCATGGCTTCGAGGGCTTTCTGGTCCGACAGCGGCATCAGGTCGAGCCAGTCGGTTTCCGGCAGTTCGCCGGCGTGCGCCAGGCCAGAGCCCAGCAAGAGGAGAGTCAACAGAAGACGGCGCATGGTGAGGCTCGGCAAGTACAGGTGGCGAGCATTCTAGCCCTCTGCGCCTGCGCAGCGCAGAGGGCTTTGTCGCTTAATTACTTTTTACGCAGCAGGCCGTAGATCACCAACAGCACGATGGCGCCGATCAGCGCACCGATAAAGCCCGCGCCCTGACCCGCCTGGTAGATGCCCAGGGCCTGACCACCGTAGGTGGCGACCAGGGAACCTGCGATACCCAGCAGGATGGTCATGATCCAGCCCATGCTGTCGTCGCCAGGCTTGAGGAAACGCGCCAGCAGGCCGACGATCAAGCCGATAAAAATGGTTCCGATGATACCCATGGCATTTCCCTCTGATTGAATGTGAGTCATGACAAAGCCTAGTCAGGCTTTGCCATCCTGCAATCAGAGAGACGGCGGCAACAGATGGTTCCCGCCGACTCCAGGGTTATTGCTCGGCGATCAGCGCTTCGACCTTGAGGATCTGCGCTTGCAGCGTCGCACGGTCTTTGCAGCGCAGGTTGGCGTGACCCACCTTGCGCCCGGCCTTGAAGGCCTTGCCGTAGTGATGCAGGTGGCAATCATCAATCGCGATCACGCGCTCAACCGGCGGCACCACACCGATGAAGTTAAGCATGGCGCTCTCGCCGACCTTGGCCGTGGAGCCCAACGGCAAGCCCGCCACCGCCCGCAGGTGGTTTTCGAACTGGCTGCACTCGGCGCCTTCGGTGGTCCAGTGCCCGGAGTTGTGCACACGCGGCGCGATTTCGTTGGCCTTGAGGCCACCGTCGACTTCAAAGAACTCGAACGCCATCACGCCGACGTAATCCAGCTGCTTGAGCACACGGCTGGAATAGTCTTCGGCCAGGGCCTGCAGCGGGTGGTCGGTGCTGGCCACGGACAGCTTGAGAATGCCGCTGTCGTGGGTGTTGTGCACCAACGGGTAGAAGCGGGTTTCGCCATCGCGGGCACGCACGGCGATCAACGACACTTCACCGGTGAACGGCACGAAGCCTTCCAGCAAGCAGGCGACGCTGCCCAGCTCGGCGAAGGTGCCGACTACGTCAGCAGCGGTGCGCAGGACTTTCTGGCCCTTGCCGTCGTAACCCAGGGTGCGGGTTTTCAGCACAGCCGGCAGGCCGATGCTGGCAACGGCGGCGTCCAGATCCGCCTGGGACTGGATGTCGGCGAAAGCCGGCGTCGGGATGCCCAGGTCTTTGAACATGCTCTTTTCGAACCAGCGGTCGCGAGCGATGCGCAAGGCTTCGGCGCTCGGGTACACCGGCACGAACTGCGACAGGAAGGCCACGGTTTCGGCCGGGACGCTTTCGAATTCGAAGGTCACCAGGTCGACTTCATCGGCCAGTTGGCGCAGATGATCCGGGTCGCTGTAGTCAGCGCGCAGATGCTCACCCAGGGCTGCCGCGCAAGCGTCCGGCGCCGGGTCCAGGAAAGCGAAGTTCATCCCCAGCGGGGTTCCCGCCAGGGCCAGCATGCGGCCCAGCTGGCCGCCACCGATTACACCGATTTTCATCAATCAACAACCTCAGGCGATACGTGGGTCTGGATTGTCCAGCACGCTGTCTGTCTGCTCAGCACGGAATTTTTTCAGCACCGCGTGAAACTGCGGGTGCTTGGCGCCCAGGATGCTGGCGGACAGCAAGGCAGCGTTGATCGCGCCGGCCTTGCCAATCGCCAGGGTAGCCACCGGAATACCGGCCGGCATCTGCACGATGGACAACAGCGAATCCACGCCCGAGAGCATCGACGACTGCACCGGTACGCCAAGCACTGGCAGGTGAGTCTTGGCTGCACACATGCCTGGCAGGTGCGCCGCACCGCCGGCACCGGCGATGATCACCTCGATGCCACGGGATTCTGCTTCATCGGCATACTGGAACAGCAAATCCGGAGTGCGGTGGGCGGAGACCACTTTCACTTCGTAGGGAATGCCGAGTTTTTCCAGCATATCGGCGGTGTGGCTAAGGGTGGACCAATCGGACTTGGAGCCCATGATCACGCCAACCAATGCACTCATCGTCGTGCCTCTTCTCTCTGGGCGCCCGCAGGCGCGTCAAAAAACAACAAGCCACGCGGGAAATCCGGCGTGGCTTGTTGTACGAAATTAGGCCGGTTTGGACCGGCCGAAGGCCGCGCAGTATACCGTAATAATTGAGATAAACAGCCCCTGGAATGACCATCTGTCCAGTGGCGCAAACCAGCGGTTTTATTGACTTTCAGGTCAGCGAAAACACCGCGAAACTAATGTGGGAGCGGGCTTGCTCGCGAAGGCGGTGTATCAGCCACATATGGGTTGCCTGACACGACGCTTTCGCGAGCAAGCCCGCTCCCACATTTGATCTGTGTGGGCTCAGGTATTCTGCGCCGCCCCGCCTTCCAGCTTGCGCCACAACAACCGTACGTTGGCCTTGCGCACCAGGGCGCAGCGGTACAGGCGAATCTCCAGCGGCACATGCCACTGCGGGCCGCCGCACACCACCAGCTCACCCCGCGCCAACTCCGCCCGCACGCTCAAATGCGGCACCCAGGCAATGCCCAGGCCTTCCAGGGCCATGCTCTTGAGGCTGTCAGCCATGGCTGTTTCATAAATGGTGGTGAAACGCAGGGCGCGCTGACGCAGCAGCAGGTTCACCGAGCGTCCGAGAAATGCACCGGCGCTGTAGGCCAGCAAAGGCACGCTGCCCTCACCCTCCAGGCCAAACAGTGGCTTGCCTTCGGCATCGGCTGCGCACACCGGGAGCATTTCGGTATTGCCCAGGTGCAGCGACGGGAAGATCTCCGGGTCCATCTGCATCGCCGCGTCCGGGTCGTAGAACGCCAGCATCAGATCGCAACCGCCTTCGCGCAAAGCGTGCACGGCGTCACCGACGTTGGTGGCAACCAGCCGCGTGGCGATGTTCAGGCCCTCATTGCGCAGTTGCGCGATCCAGCGTGGGAAGAAGCCCAATGCCAGCGAGTGCGCCGCCGCCACTTGCATGACTTCGCCCTGACCGCCTTCCAGGTGATGCAAATGGCGCAAGACTTCACCGAGTTGCTCGACCACCGTGCGCGCAGTCACCAGGAACAACTGCCCCGCCGCCGTCAACTCAACCGGCGTGCGCGAGCGATTGACCAGCGTCAGGCCGAGCGCGGCTTCCAGGCTGCGGATACGACGACTGAACGCCGGCTGGGTGACAAAGCGTCGCTCCGCCGCCTGGGAAAAACTGCGAGTTGCCGCCAAGGCGCTGAAGTCTTCCAGCCATTTGCTCTCTAGGTTCATCACTTCCTCCCACGGGTACGCACCATTTTGGCACACACGCCCGCCATGATAACCGGGTCACACCTACATTATGCCGTTTGTGCATAGGCCAGTGTTTAACAGCATTGGCCCAAAAACTCCTACAAGCCTAGCATTCGCAGCGTTCCGGCCAGTTCCGGGTCCATATCGAGATGATTTCCGTCATGTCCTCCGCTGCATCATTCCGCACAGAAAAAGACCTGCTTGGCGTACTCGAAGTACCTGCTCAAGCGTATTACGGCATCCAGACCCTGCGAGCGGTGAATAACTTCCGCCTCTCGGGCGTTCCGATTTCGCATTACCCGAAATTGGTGGTCGGCCTGGCAATGGTCAAGCAAGCGGCCGCTGACGCCAACCGCGAGTTGGGCCAGCTCAGCGAAGCCAAGCACGCTGCCATCAGCGAAGCCTGTGCCCGTCTGATCCGCGGCGATTTCCACGAAGAGTTCGTGGTGGACATGATTCAAGGCGGCGCCGGCACTTCAACCAACATGAATGCCAACGAAGTCATCGCCAACATCGCGTTGGAGGCCATGGGCCACAACAAGGGCGAGTATCAGTACCTGCACCCTAACAACGACGTGAACATGGCGCAGTCGACCAACGACGCCTACCCAACCGCGATCCGCCTGGGTCTGCTGCTGGGCCATGACGCGCTGCTGGCCAGCCTCGACAGCCTGATTCAGGCATTCGCCGCCAAAGGCGTCGAATTCAGCCACGTGCTGAAAATGGGCCGCACCCAGTTGCAAGACGCTGTGCCGATGACCCTCGGCCAGGAATTCCGCGCTTTCGCCACCACCCTCGGTGAAGACCTGGCCCGCCTGAAAACCCTGGCGCCAGAGCTGCTGACCGAAGTGAACCTGGGCGGCACCGCCATCGGCACCGGCATCAACGCCGACCCGCGCTACCAGGCCCTGGCCGTACAGCGCCTGGCGCTGATCAGCGGTCAGCCGCTGGTGCCGGCCGCTGACCTGATCGAAGCGACTTCCGACATGGGCGCCTTCGTGCTGTTCTCCGGCATGCTCAAGCGTACCGCGGTGAAGCTGTCGAAGATCTGCAACGACCTGCGCCTGCTGTCCAGCGGCCCACGCACCGGCATCAACGAGATCAACCTGCCGGCACGCCAGCCAGGCAGCTCGATCATGCCCGGCAAGGTCAACCCGGTGATCCCGGAAGCCGTCAACCAGGTTGCATTCCAGGTTATCGGCAACGATTTGGCCCTGACCATGGCAGCCGAAGGCGGCCAACTGCAGCTGAACGTGATGGAGCCGCTGATCGCGTTCAAGATCTTCGACTCGATCCGCCTGCTGCAACGCGCCATGGACATGCTGCGCGAGCATTGCATCGTCGGCATCACCGCCAACGAAGCGCGTTGCCGCGAACTGGTGGAGCATTCCATCGGCCTGGTGACCGCGCTGAACCCGTACATCGGCTATGAAAACGCCACCCGCATTGCGCGTATCGCCCTTGAAAGCGGCCGCGGCGTGCTGGAACTGGTGCGCGAAGAAGGCTTGCTCGACGACGCCATGCTCGACGACATCCTGCGCCCCGAAAACATGATTGCCCCACGTTTGGTCCCGTTGAAGGCCTAACGTTTGTTGCACCGCTCACCAGGTTGAGGGACTAGACACCTCTCACCTTTTGAGGGCCTGAAGGCTCGTTCTTCAGGCCCTTTTTTTTGCCTCAAGGTTGTGAAATGAAGCCCATAAAAACTCCAATATCGCCCCACAAACCCTCCTTGCCTGCAACAGCTTGGCTGAAACCTTTAATCGCCCCGTGCAGACGGATCACGCTCGCCTAGGTATAGTGCCGCCCCTCTTCGCGTCTGCGGCCGTCGGTAACGAGGCCCGGATACAACGCGAAAGCGCATGAATAACAACACCCGCAAAAGGATTGGGGTCGAAGCGTCGTGCACTGCCTGGTGCTAGACGATGCGTCGGACCGTCCTGCGTTTGCCATTAGAAAAATCAGCGAGGAACACTCCATGCTCGAAGTCATCAACGACTTCCTCTCAGGGAAAGTACTGATCGTGCTCATTGTCGGGCTCGGCGGTTATTTCACGATCCGCTCGCGTTTCGTTCAACTGCGTCACTTTTTCCACATGTTCTCGGTGTTTAAAGACAGCCTGAAGAGCAGCTCCGGCCAGCTCAGCTCGTTCCAGGCGCTGATGCTCAGCCTGGCCGGCCGCGTGGGTGCCGGTAACATCGCCGGTGTCGGCATTGCTGTGACCCTGGGTGGCCCCGGTGCCGTGTTCTGGATGTGGGTCACCGCGCTGGTGGGCATGTCTTCGAGCTTTATCGAGTGTTCTCTCGGCCAGCTGTACAAGCGCACCGACGCTGAGGGCACCTACCGCGGCGGCCCGGCCTACTACATTCAGCACGGCCTGCAAAAACGCTGGCTGGGTATGGTCATGGCGTTCCTGTTGCTGGTGACCTTCGGTTTCGCCTTCAACGGCCTGCAAGCCCACGCTGTGACCCACTCGCTGAACAACGCGTTCGGCCTGGACACCACCTACACCGGCCTGGCGCTGGCGGTATTGCTGGGCCTGGTATTTATCGGCGGGATCAAGCGGATCGCCTCGATTGCCGACCTGCTGGTGCCGGTCAAGACGCTGGTCTACATCGCCGTGACCCTCTACGTGATCGTGCTGCAATTCGACCACGTGCCGGCCATGCTCGCGACCATCGTCAAGAGCGCCTTCGGCCTCGACCAAGCCTTCGGTGGCCTGGTGGGCAGCGCGATCATCATGGGTGTGAAGCGCGGCGTGTTCGCCAACGAAGCCGGTTTGGGCAGTGCGCCTAACGTGGCAGCCGTGGCCTCGGTAGAACACCCGATCGCCCAAGGCGTGGTTCAGGCGTTCAGCGTGTTCCTCGACACCTTCGTGATCTGCACCTGCACCGCGTTGCTGATCCTGCTCTCCGGTTTCTACACCCCAGGCTTTGAAGGCGACGGCATTGCCCTGACCCAGAACTCCCTGGCGGCGGTAGTCGGCGACTGGGGCCGGATGTTCATCTCGGTGGCGCTGGCGTTGTTCGTGTTCACCTCGATCATGTACAACTACTACCTCGGCGAGAGCAACCTGCGCTTCATCGTGGGCGACAATCGCAAGGTGCTGATGGGCTACCGCGCGCTGGTGCTGGTGCTGATTTTCTGGGGTTCCATCGAGAACCTGAGCACCGTGTTCGCCTTCGCCGACATCACCATGACCCTGCTCGCGTTCGTCAACCTGTTCGCCCTGGCGTTCCTGTTCAAGATCGCCATGCGCATCCTGAACGACTACGACAACCAGCGCGCGGCGGGCATCAAGACGCCGGTGTTCGACTCCAGCCAGTTCCCTGACCTGGACCTGGATCGCAAGGCTTGGCCTGCGAACCCCGTGAAGCCTGAGCCAACCGCTCAAGCCACGGCTGATCTGAACGCTCAAGCGCAACGCTAAGCGTAGGCAGCCTAGATAGATGACACGCCGCCCGGCCTTGGGCATGCTCTGGGCCCGGCGGCGTTTTTCGTTCAGGAGATTTTATGCAAACCGCTAATAACGTAATGGTGCTCTACACCGGCGGCACTATCGGCATGCAGGCCAGCGCTAACGGCCTGGCGCCCGCTTCAGGTTTCGAAGCGCGCATGCGCGAACAGCTTGCCAACCAGCCAGTCCCCGCTTGGCGCTTCCGGGAAATGGCGCCGCTGATCGACAGCGCCAACATGACCCCGGCCTACTGGCAGCGCCTGCGCGTCGCGGTGATCGAGGCGGTGGATGAAGGCTGCGATGCCGTGCTGATCCTGCATGGCACCGACACCCTGGCCTACAGCGCGGCGGCGATGAGCTTCCAACTGCTGGGCCTGCGGGCGCCGGTGCTGTTTACCGGTTCGATGTTGCCTGCCGGCGTGCCCGACAGCGATGCCTGGGAAAACGTCAGCGGCGCCCTGGCGGCGTTGGGCGAAGGCCTGGCACCGGGCGTGCAGTTGTTCTTCCACGGCGCGCTGATGGCGCCGACCCGTTGCGCGAAAATTCGCAGCTTTGGCCGCCATCCTTTCGCCGCACTGCAACGCAACGCCGACATGGCCAAGGCCGGGACACTGCCTGCCGCCCTGGATTACCGCCAGCCCAAAGCGCTGGCCAACGTCGGCGTGTTGCCGCTGGTGCCGGGCATCGCAGCCGGGCAACTGGACGCGTTGATCGACAGCGGCATCCAGGCGCTGATCCTCGAATGCTTTGGCAGTGGCACGGGCCCCAGCGACAACCCGGCGTTTCTCGAAGGCTTGCAGCGCGCACGGGATAGCGGGGTAGTGGTGGTGGCGATCACCCAATGCCATGAAGGCGGCGTCGAACTGGATGTGTACGAAGCCGGCAGCCGTTTGCGCGGCGTGGGCGTGCTGTCCGGTGGCGGCATGACCCGCGAGGCGGCGTTCGGCAAACTCCACGCCTTGATCGGAGCAGGCCTTGCCACTGACGAAATCCGCCGCCTGGTGGAGCTGGACCTGGGTACGGAACCACGTCCTAGATAAGTACCCCCCTTCCTGACTTGCCGGTTTCTAGCATGGGAACCCCGAGCGTATGCCTCGGGTTGTTCCCATCCATCGGCAAGACAGGGATGCACCATGACTACTCCAAGCGCTACCCCGCAGGCTGCAACATCCGAAGCGCTCACGCTTAAACTGATCACCCAACTGTGCGTCGGCCCGTCGATAACCGAGGCTGCCTGCGAACTGCTGCGCGAAGCGCTAAACGAACAGTATCCCGACCTGCATATCGACCCTCATACCACAATGATGGGCAGGCCGACCTGGGAGCTCGTCGACAACACGATCACGTCAAACCCCGCACGCTATTGGACCCTCAGCACCCTCTTGGCCAGGCAGGCCATCCTGAAAGTGCCGACCTTGTGCATAGAGGGCGAGCACTTTCTCACCCAGCTCCCCTTGGCTGAGCCTGCGGTTCACCTGCCGGTGCGTATTGTGCAAATCGCCAACACCATCAATATCCTGGCGCCAGTGCTGTTCCAGGCATTCAAGGAACAGGTGGTGGATTTCTGGAACAGCAGCAAAGGTGGCGGCCCGCAATGGCACGAACTGGCCAATACCCTGCGCAACGCCTGGAACGTGCAAGAGGTGGACGGCTGGACCGAGGACGACTGTAAGTTGGCCCGCAGCCTGTATCACTCGCCCGACCCGGCAGATCGCCAGAGCGGCGACACACGCCAGCGCCAGGCGTGCCTGGTTGACGTTGATCTGCTCAGCGACGGCAAGGTCAGCCACACCCACCAGATATTTATCGCCGTGCTGCTCGGGCAGTCCAAAGGCAAAACCGTCATCCTCAGCCACTCGTTCGACGGCTATAAAAAGTTCACCACCCAGGAACAGCTGGGTGAGTACCTGACGACCTTGTTGTACCGACCACCGCCCTATGAACGCTTGCAATGGCGCCTGTATGAGCCGGCCGGGGATTTTTTCCAGAACCTGGCCTGCACCCTGGTCACGCTGCAAATCGACGCCCTCACCCGCCTCGCCCCTGGCACGCCCACCGCGCCGAGCGAGACGCCCTTGAGCGCATTGGCGGAGCAGGCCGGACTGGTGTCCCCCAAGGGTCCTGATCTTGTGTGGTATCAGCAAGCATTGCCGGACTGGCTCGACCAGGCGTCTACCGCGGACCGGGCGTTTTATGTACGGCACCTCAAGGACCTGGCCGCACTGAACAGCCGCAACGCGGGCAAAACCTACCAGGACGATATCCCCTCGATCCGGCAGTACGCCCAGGACAGGCTCAAGACGCAGATCATCAAGGACCATCCCGACGCCGCAGAGCTGGCGTTGGAGACCCTGACCATCACGGTGCAAAAACAGGTTGTCTGGGGCACGTTCCCGTTGCCGGGTCAGGTCGAAAGCAGCACCTTCAGCCTGGCCGACCTGGCCCTGCAAAACCTGATCGCGCTGCCTGTCGGCAACCAGACCCTGCAGTTGCAGGCGCGCAAGGCCCTGCCCGCGTGGCTGACTGTGGACTACGTGAAAACGCTCATCACGCACGTCGATATCGGCACCACTTACCCGGCGCTCATTCGCAGCAAGTTGATCGACGACCCGGACGAGTCGTTGCGGCGCAGAACCTTGTACACCCAACACTTGCGTATCCAACTGCCGTTGCTGGCGTTGCAGTGCAAGGTGCGTAACGAGGCCGGGATCGACGAACGCGGCTACCGCTATGTGGCGGCCGTGATGCAAGCCGAAATCAGTGACCGTTTTGTCGACGGCCAAGCCATTGTCATGAGGCATCTGGCTTTCGTGCCCAAGCGCCGGCAGTCCAACGGCCAGGACGTGGTAAGCAACATGTACATCATCGGCCCGCAAAATGCCGACGCCGGCCCTTGCCTGTTGTATCGCCCGCTGTTCGACCCGGTGCTGCTTCAGTACCCGTCACAGGCGAACCTGTTATATGCCATCGCGCAGTCCCACGCATTGCGTGATTCGGTGGTCGCCTGGCTGCCCGACTCGGTGCGCGGCGACTACACCAACTACGTTTTCCCCAGTGACCTGCCCTCACCCTGGACCGTGGCCGACTTTCTGGTGGAACCTGACAAACTCTGGACCTACAGCGGCCCCATGAGCCTTGGCCAGCAAGCGCTCAACGGCAACCTGTTTTCCACGTTGTTTGAAGCCAACGCCAAGGCGCTGGTCGAGCTGGCAGACCGCCAATCGGTCTCCAACGCCGAAAACCGCTGGGCCACACTCAAGCAAGCCGGCTGGCTGATCTTCAATGCCGCCCTGCCCTTTATGGGCCGTATCGCCGGCACCGGGGCCTGGATCTGGCAGATCGTCGATCAAGTACAAACATGGGTCGAGGCACATGAGCACGGCGAGCAACAGGCGCAATGGTCGGCGCTCACCGACGTGCTGCTCAACCTGGGCATGGCCATCACCTTGCATGTCGCCACGCGCGCTCACCCCGGCACATCCCCTTCAAAGGTCGAGCCTGAAGCCCCACGCCTTCCCGCGAAAACGGCGGTGACTGTAGAGCAATTGCCGACGCGCACCACAGACTACGCGCCCACCGGGCACGACTTGCCACTGAACACCAGCGGCGCGATCACGCGCACCTCCGGCAGCCTGGCGACCCTGCTGGACAGTTTCGCCATCGAAAAGCCCACTGACCTTCCCGCGGTCATCACCGAGGAAGGCGTCTACCAACACCTGTACAAGCGCGAGCAGAATTACTACGCCCAAGTGGGCGCACGCTGGTTTGAAGTGACGCTGGAAGGCGACGAGACGTTCGTCATTGTCGACGCCAAACAACCCGACCGTAAGGGCCCGCCCCTGCTTCACAACGCCAGGGGCAACTGGTTTATCGACACCCGGCTGCGCCTGCACGGCGGCGGCCGCAAGGGCAAACAGAAAAGCGCCCTGGAGCAGGCGACGCTGAAGTCATCCGAACTGCGCGAGAAATTGGCGGCCTTCGAAAACGCCAAGAAAAATGTACAAAGCGACCTGCGACAGGCCCACCAGGCCATGACCGCAACGCCCGGCACTTCGACCCAGGCCAAGTTCAAACGCCAGGCTTACATGAACAAACTCGACAGCCACAGCTCGGACTACGAAGAGGCCCGGCAACAGCTGATGACCCTGAACGTTTTCACCCCCGTAACGGACTTCCAGCAAAAAGCGCTGAGCTATTTGAAGGCGCAACTGGAACTCAATGAGGCCGGTATCAGGGAGCTGCAAACCACGTTCAACCCCGCACTCAAAACCGTGCTCGAACAGCTCGAATCTCCCGCGACCTCAACCCCGGCGACCCGTGCCACAGACGCGCAGTCAGTGACTGACATGAGCAACGCCATGATCATGCGCCTGGATTACGCACAATCGCGCTTCACCGAGTTACGCGACCTTGCCCGGGAGGGCTTGCGCATGATCCAGCTCAACCAGCCTCGGCTGCCCGGCTATTCCAGCGACGACCTGCGGGCCTTGCAAGTGACGCTGGCGCGACATCTATGCCTGGCGCCGCAATCCTTCGCGACCGAGCCTGGCGCCTGGACCCTGATCAGCGAGATTGTCGACCGTGCAGACATTGCCGTGCAGACCCTGCGCGATACCCTTCAGGAGCGCAGCGAATCACGCTTGGATGAACGCATTGAAACCTTGAGCAGCCTGGTCGAGCAGTTTCAGTTCATTGATGAGCGCCTGCAGGATTTCCCTCAGGACTACACCGAACACTCGCTCACCCCACCCATTGAGCGCCTGCGTGCATTGCTCCGTGAGTTCGCCGATCGGGCCAGCGCTGAACTGGCGCCGTTGCACAATGAGCAAGAACGCCGCCGCATCCGGCCCACACCGCCGCCGTCCCCACCACGGCCGGTGAAGAAGTTCATCCATACGCGCTTCAACGGTGTACTGATTGGCGAGCCACGCTTGACCCCTGTGGGGCTCGAAACCGAGTTTGTCGACATCAAGTCACCGCTGACCCACAAAGTCATCGCCACCTTTCATCAAAAATCCCCAGGCGTCTGGGCCGAACACATAAAGCCTGCCAGTACGCCGCCCTCACCGGTTGTTCCCACGGTCGCCAACAGCATGCTCAACGGCCAAACGTTACTGGACCAACTGCCTGCCTTCCAGACGCGCGCCGATGAGCAAATCAACAAAGCCTCGCGTACCGCCATCGGCATCGAGTACATGCTTCACCAACATGCCCAGCTGCTGGAGCAGGCCAACAGGGCCATCGAAGAAGCACTGACCCAAGACAACGCCACGGAAAGCCGGCAACCCTCTGCGGTGGCGCTCGGCAAACAACTCTACGACGCCGCGCAAGCGCTTTACCTGCAGTCCAACCAGCAGGTGCAGAAGATCATCAAGCAACAGCCACCGATCATTTCCGGTGTTGAATGGCTCAAGAATCACAAACTCATCACCTTCAAAAAAACCGTCAAGCGACGCCGCCTTAAAAGCGAGATCAAGGACTATCTGGACGAGTACACCCTTACCGATGTGGCCACGCAAACGCCGCTCTGGTATGCCCACTTCCATTACTCAACCGCAGACGCACCGGCCGATAGATTTCTATCCGCGCGCTTGAAAACCCCGCAGGAGCACGCGCGCGGCAAAGCAGCGGACAGTGTGCGAGGGCTCACTGCACAGCAACGGGTGGCGTTCTATCGCAGTACCATCAGCCTGACGCAGGCCAAGCGCTTGTTTTTCCGCCCAGAGCGCGATTGACGGGCGTGCCCGGCAGCGGCACATAACTTGCTCCAGCCTGACAAACCCAGGCTGGAGCGACCATGCTGCATTCACACCTGACCACCCTCAACGCGGTCTCCCTGGTGCTCAGCACCTTCAAGGCCGAGGGGTTGCCATTTGAGGCGCTGCTGGCCGGCAGCGGTATCTGTGCGGCAGACCTGAACCGCGCCGACACGCGCATCACCACCAATCAGGAAATGCGCGTGTGCGCCAACGCGGTGGCCCTGCGCCGGGATGTCGGCCTGGAACTGGGCCGCCAGATGCACGTCTCGGCCTACGGCATGCTCGGTTACGCCCTGCTCACCAGTGCCACCTTCGGTGACGCTTTGCGCCTGGCGCTGCGGTATCCGGCGCTATTGGGAACACTCTTCGAGCTGAGCCTTGAGGCGGACGGCGAGCGCATCTGGTTCACCGCGAGCGACTACCGGGAAAATGCGAGCCTGGAAGTATTCAACGTCGAACTGTGCCTGGCATCGCTGAAAGTGATCTGCGATGACCTGCTCGGCCAGCCCCTGCCGCTGCTCGCGGCGCGCTTTGAACATGACGCACCGGATTACCTCGCGCGCTACACGGAACGCTTCCCCTGCCCGTTGCAGTTTCAGGCCACCGCCAATGCCTTCGCCTTCGACAAGCGCTGGCTCGACCAGCCTTTGCCCCTGGCAGACGCCATTACGCACCAGGCCATGGCCGAACGCTGCCGCAAACAGAACCTGGAGTTCACCGGGCGCCAGGCCTGGCTGGGCCGGATTCGCCAACTGCTCACCACCCAACTCAATGCCGCGCCCGGCCTGGACGGCTTGGCTGAGCAGATGAACTGCTCGGCGCGCACCCTGCGCCGCCACCTGCATGACCTGGGCAGCAGCTATCAGGAGCTGCTGGACGAGCTGCGCTTCGAGCGTGCCAAGCAACTGCTGACACAAGGGCAGTGGCCGATTTACCAGATAGCCGAGGCGCTGGGGTTCAGCGAAACCGCCAGTTTCAGGCACGCGTTTGTGCGCTGGAGTGGCGTGGCACCGAGCCAATTTCGCCCGTGATGCCCCATTGAGGGGCGAATTTCGGACAGACAATTTGGCCGTATTTATCCCCTTTTGGCCGCTCCTGCCGTTCTCATAAACACGGCCCGCCGCAAGACTGCATCCACTGATACAGCCTGCGGAGAACAACAAATGCTGACGATCTACTCGGACGATCACCACCTGCATCACGGCCGTTGCGAATTGATGGACGGGCAATTGATGCCCTGCTTCGAAATGCCGTCGCGCGCCGATCATGTGCTGCAACGCGTCAAAGACCGCGAACTGGGCCCGGTGCAGGCGCCGCAGGACTTTGGCCTGGCGCCGCTGCAACGCATCCACAGCCACGACTACCTCGATTTCTTCAAAGGTGCCTGGGAGCGCTGGACCGAGTTCGGCCAGGACGGCGACCTGCTGCCTTACACCTGGCCCGCCCGAACCCTGCGCCGGGTCATCCCCACCAGCCTGCACGGCCAGTTGGGTTACTACAGCTTTGACGGCGGCGCACCGATTACCGCCGGCACTTGGCAAGCAGCGTACAGCGCAGCACAAGTGGCGCTCACCGCACAGCAGGCCATCGCGCAAGGTGCCAACGCCGCCTTTGCCCTGTGTCGCCCGCCGGGGCATCACGCCGCCAGCGATTTGATGGGCGGTTATTGCTACCTCAACAACGCCGCGATTGCCGCCCAGGCGTTTCTCGACCAAGGCCGTAAAAAGGTCGCGATCCTCGATGTGGATTACCACCACGGCAACGGCACGCAGTCGATTTTTTATGCGCGCAGCGACGTGCTTTTCACCTCGATCCATGGCCACCCGGAGGCGGAGTTTCCGTTCTTCCTGGGCTACGCCGATGAGCTGGGAGAAGGCGCAGGAACAGGTTTTAACTTCAATTATCCACTGCCGGCCGGTTCCGGCTGGGAACGTTGGAGCGCAGCACTGGAGCAAGCCTGCCGAGAGATCGAGCGCTACGACGCCGAGGTCATCGTAGTGTCGTTGGGCGTGGACACGTTCAAGGACGACCCTATTTCACAGTTCAAACTCGACAGCCCCGACTACCTGGCGATGGGCGCGCGCATCGCCCGCCTGGGCAAGCCCACGTTGTTCGTGATGGAAGGCGGCTACGCCGTGGAAGAAATCGGCATCAACGCCGTCAACGTGCTCGAAGGTTTTGAGGAGTCCGCCCAATGAACATGCTCAAGTCACTCGTCCTCTGTGCAGCCGTTCTCAGCGGCGCGGCCCATGCCGAAGAGAAACCATTGAAGGTCTACAACTGGTTCGACTACATCACGCCCAAGGCGCTTGAAGACTTCAAGGCCCAGAACCCGAAGATCAAATTGGTGTACGACATCTTCGACACCAACGAGGCCCTGGAAGCCAAGCTGCTCACCGGCAACTCCGGCTATGACGTGGTGGTGCCCTCCAATGTGTTCCTGGCCAAGCAGATCGAAGCCGGGGTATTCCAGCCGCTGGACCGCAGCCAGTTGCCGAACTGGAACCACCTCGACCCCAAGCTGATGAAGCTGATCGAAGCCAACGACCCCGGCAATAAATTCGCCGTGCCCTACATGTACGGCACCATTCTCATCGGCTTCAACCCGGCCAAGGTCAAGGCGGCGCTGGGCGATAACGCGCCAGTGGACAGTTGGGACCTGATCTTCAAGGAAGAGAACATCAGCAAGCTCAAGCAATGCGGCGTGGCCCTGCTGGATTCACCCTCGGAGATCCTGCCGCTGGCCTTGCAACACCTGGGCCTGGACCCCAACAGCAGCAACCCCAAGGATTATGAAAAAGCCGAAGCGTTGCTGATGAAGATCCGCCCGTACATCACCTACTTCCACTCGTCCAAATACATGGCCGATATTGCCAACGGTGACATCTGCGTGGCCGTGGGTTATTCCGGCAGTTTCTCCCAGGCCGCCAACCGCGCCAAAGAGGCAAAAAACGGTGTGACCGTGGACATGCGCCTGCCCAAAGAAGGCGCGCCGATCTGGTTCGACATGCTCGCCATTCCCAAAGGCGCGCAAAACCCGCAGGACGCCTACACCTTCATCAACTACCTGCTGCAACCCCAGGTGATTGCGCCAATCAGTGACTTTGTCGGCTACCCCAACCCAAACAAGGACGCCACCGAACAGGTCGACCCGGCGATTCGCAATAACCCCAACCTGTACCCGACCGAAGCCGCCATGAACACGCTCTACACCCTCAAGCCACTGGGACGTGATGCCGAGCGGGCGCGGACGCGAGCGTGGACCAAGATCAAGTCGGGGACTTAACCCGGCAGGCGCCTTCACGCATGGCCAGCGCCCCATGCCTGGCGTAGCCGCGCCAGCGCCTGGGCGATGGCCGCTTCCGGCACAGCGGCGAAGCCCAGTACCAGGCCGGCGCGTTGGTCGGCGGGGGTTGCAGAGCCAGGCAGCCAATAGCTGCTCAAGCCGTTCACCTCGACGCCGGCCGCGTGCGCCTGCGCCAGCAACTGTTGCTCGCGGGCCAGGTTTTCCACGCGCACGGTCAGGTGCAACCCGGCCGCCACGCTGGGCAGGGCGCCAACGCCAGGCAAGTCGTCAGGCCAATCCGCCAGCAGGGCGTTACGTCGGCTCAAGGCGGCGCGGCGCATGCGTCGGATGTGGCGCTGGAAATGCCCGGCCGCCATAAACTCGGCCATCACCGCCTGGGTGCTGACTTCGGAGTGGCGCATGTCCACGGCGCGGCGCCGGGTAAAGGCGTCCACCAAGCCCGGTGGCAATACCAGGTAACCCAGGCGCAACGCCGGGAACGCCACCTTGCCGAAGGTGCCGACGTACAGCACTCGCCCGCTGCGGTCCAGCGCCGCCAAGGGCGACAGGGGCGCGCCGCTGTAGCGGTATTCGCCGTCGTAGTCGTCCTCGATGATCCAGCCGCCTGTGCGCTCGGCCCAGGCCAGTAATTCCAGACGCCGCGCCAGGCTCATCACCACACCGAGCGGGTACTGGTGAGAAGGCGTGACGTACGCTACCCGGCAATCACCAAGGGTATTGAGTACCTGGCAATCAATGCCTTCGGCATCCACCGGCACGCCCTGCAAGCGCCCGCCGGCCAGGGCAAACGCATGGCCCGCCGCGCGATAGCCGGGATTCTCCACCGCCACTGCGTCGCCGGGCTCCACCAGCAACTGTGCACAAAGGCTGATTGCCTGTTGCGCACCACTGGTGATCACTATTTGTTCAGCCGTGCACTGCATGCCCCGCGAGCTGCGCAGGTAAGCGGCAATCAAACCGCGCAGGCGAGCATCGCCTGCCGGGTCGCCGTAACACAGCTGCTCGAGGTCCGGCTTGCGCCAGAATGCCCCATTCAGCTTGGCCCACACCTCAAAGGGAAAGAGATCGAACGCCGGCACACCCACACGAAACGCCCGTGGCGGCCCCGATGGCGGCAGAGACAGGTGGTTGTTTTTTACCCGCTCCACGCCCGCGCTGTGGATAACTTCACTGTCCAGATCTTCCGGCAGTTTCTGCCATTTTGTGGATAAGGCTGGGGATAAGCCTGTTGAAAACCCTGTGGATACTTTTGTGGATAGTTTTTTCGGTGTAGGCAATTGGGCTACATAAGTGCCATCGCCGACCCGGCTCTCGATAAACCCCTCCGCGTACAGCTGATCGTAGGCGCGCACCACACTGTTACGGGAGATCGACAACGCCGCCGCCAAGTCACGGGTTGCGGGCAATCGCGTGCCGCTGACCAGTCGCCCGTCCAGTACCCGCTGGCGCAGAGCCTCGTACAGTTGGCGTGTCAGCCCCTGGCGGCGATCCAGCTCAATACCAGCAGGGTTAAATGACAGCGGCGGCGAAATCGGCGGCATATTGGACCTATGAAATTGGTGCCAGATGGCTCTTACAACGAACCATTAGCCTGCCTAGGATGCAGGCATTCGCCAAGGAATATTTCCATGTACACACCTCGCGCCTTTGCCCTCGACGATTTGCCCGAACTGCAGCAACTGATCCAGCACACTCGCCTGGCGCAGTTGGTGACCTTTGGTGAGCAAGGCCTGCAAGCCAGCCACTTGCCCCTGTTGCTCAACCCCGACGAAGGCCCGAACGGCACGCTTTACGGGCACCTGGCCAAAGCCAACCCACAGTGGCACGACCTCCAAAATGGCAGCGACGCGATGGTGATTTTTGCCGGTGCCGAGGCCTACATCAGCCCGGCGTTTTACCCGGCAAAAGCCGAGCACGGCAAAGTGGTGCCGACCTGGAACTATATCGCGGTGCATGCCTACGGCAACGCCGAGGTATTTACCGACGCCGAGCGCCTGCTTGCTGTGGTCACGGCACTCACCGACCGCCACGAAGGCAACCGTGCCCAGCCGTGGAAAGTCAGCGACGCCCCAGCCGACTACATTGACGGCATGCTCAAGGCCATCGTCGGCTTCGCCTTGCCCATTGATCGAATGATCGGCAAACGCAAACTCAGCCAGAACCGCAGCCAAGCCGACATTGCCGGCGTGCGCGAAGGCCTGGCCGCCAGCATCGATGTGCGCGACCAGACCCTCGCGCGCTTTATTCCCCAAGGAGCTTCAGAATGAGCCCGATCGACATCCGCCCCGTCACCGCCGCCGACCACGCCGCCTGGCTGCCGCTGTGGCAGGCGTACTTGGCGTTCTACAACACCGAGTTGCCGGACGCCGTGAGCCAGAGCACCTGGCAACGCCTGATCGACGCCAACGAGCCGACCCACTCGGCACTGGCCTGGCAGGACGGCAAAGCCGTGGGCATGGTCAACTTCATCTACCACCGCTCCAACTGGAGCATCGAAAACTCCTGCTACTTGCAGGACCTGCTGGTGGACCCGGCCCAACGCGGCACCGGTGTGGGCCGCAAGCTGATCGAATTCGTCTACGCCACCGCCAAGGCCGACGGCTGCTGCAAGGTGCATTGGTTGACCCACGAGACCAACGCCACCGCGATTCAACTCTATGAACGTATCGCCGAACGCCCTGGTTTCATTCAATTTCGCAAAGGTCTTTAAGGAGCGCAGCATGCCTATCTCACTCGCCGACTGGAAAGGCGTCCCGGCGCCCACCGTTGAACGGCTCGAAGGGCGCTTTATCCGCCTGGAAAAACTCGACCCGGCGCGCCATGGCGACGGCCTGTGGCAAGCCCTCGAAGGCCCCGGCGCCGACCCGAAGCTCTGGGACTATTTGCCCTACGGCCCGTTTGCCGAACGCGCCGCGTTTGATGCCTGGCTCAACAACCATGCCCAGCACAGCGACCCGTATTTCTTCAGCGTGATCGACCGCCAAAGCGGCGACGTGCAGGGCATCCTCAGCCTGATGTCCATCGTCCCGGCCCAGGGCCGTATCGAAATCGGCCACGTCACCTTCGGCGCACCGATGCAGCGCTCGCCGAAAAGCACCGAGGCCGTGTACCTGCTGGCCAAGTACGCGTTTGAGCAGGGCTACCGCCGCCTGGAATGGAAGTGCAACAACGGC
The DNA here is from genome assembly GCF_013385735.1 of Pseudomonas sp. D2002. Lineage (NCBI taxonomy): Bacteria > Pseudomonadati > Pseudomonadota > Gammaproteobacteria > Pseudomonadales > Pseudomonadaceae > Pseudomonas > Pseudomonas sp. D2002. The sequence continues at coordinate 155,517 of NZ_JACAPL010000004.1, forward strand.
AACGCCCGCTCCAAGTACGCGGCGGAGCGTTTGGGCTTCAGCTTTGAAGGCGTGTTCCGCCAGCACATGGTGGTCAAGGGGCAGAACCGCGATACCGCGTGGTACTCAATCCTGGACTCGGAATGGCCTACGGTTGGGGCAGGGTTTGAAGCGTGGCTGTCGGAGTCGAACCAGAGTGGTTCCGGTCAGCTGAAAACACTGGCCGAGTGCCGAGGCTGACGCTTACTCGCAACACAAAACAAATGTGGGAGCGGGCTTGCTCGCGAAAGCGGTGTATCAGTCACAGCATGTGTTGACTGAACTACCGCATTCGCGAGCAAGCCCGCTCCCACATTAGATTTTCGGCGATTCCAAGCTGTGTACTCAGCCGCCTTTACCCACCTTCCAGCCCAACGCCTTTAAGGCATCGCACCCATCCTGCAACAACAGATGCGCTGCCGAGGCGACATGTTGCAAGTCAGCGCCTTCGGCCAATTCGGTACTTAAACAGGTGACGCTATTGAGCAGATCGCGGGCAGCCTGAATGCGCTGAGTGGCGGTTTCGAACAACTCACAGGCTTCGACGTCGTCATTGATGAAGAAAACGGGATTGCAGCTGATATTGCTGTCTAGCGGGGTGTAGGTAGGCATGGCTCTATCTCATTTATTTAAATGAAAACGACCACCCATTGCGGCTAAACAAATTGGGTGGCAGCTGTACGAGGGTTAGCCGACCGGGAAAAATGAAAAACCCGGCACACCCGAAGGTGTCCCGCGCACAGCCGCCATAGACAAAACTGCCAGGCAACAAAAAGCGCCACGTCTGAACGGGCGCTTGTGCATCATTTTTTCCCGACCGGCTAAAGTCGGTCACCGATAATTCGGCGACGGCTGAACTATAGGTGAGCCATGAAGGGATACAAACGCCCAAGGAGACGATAAACGCAGATAACTCCTTTTCCTACAAACTTCTGCGAACCTTCACCACGCCCATTTTCAACCCAAACGGCTTGAACACCGCATTCAGCGATTTCAGCGTCTGATTCCCCTCGCCATGTTCAATATGCACCAAGGTGCGCACAGAGATTTTGCACATCTTGGCAAACTGGCTTTGATGCAGGCCTGTGACTTCAGTGCGTAAGCGGCGTACTGCTTCGGCGATGTCCAGCGTGCCATCGGCCAAGGCATCCTGAATGCTTTCAATCAGCAGGGTTCGTTCTTCAACGGTCAGGCTCATTTCAACCCCCACTCTTTCAGGCGCTGCGGCAGATTTTTCAAGGCAATGCCTGGATGGTTCATCGTCACGGCGGGCAGACCGCTGGCACTGAGGATGTCTGGCAACGCAGATAACTGTTGCGCTGCAGCTCTCAGGCCGTCGAACAGTTGTTGGCTGTCGACAAAATCACCCAGCAAGTCACACACACCCCGCCAGTCCACCTCGCCTGCCCGTTCCAGTTCCCTTGGCCATTTGGTGGTGCGCGTGATGCCTTCGTCGTCCATCACCATCGGCGCCAAATCGTAAATGGGGGCAAGACGCAAGGCGTTCGCTTCGCGAATGATCGAAGTGTTACGACCATGGTTGTCTGAGTTACCGAGAATTTTGTTCAACAGATCGCGCTTCAGGTACTCAGCGACCAATGCTGGCACTTCTTTGGATTGACCCGCCTCTCGCCACAAGCCGACCAGCAGTTCCACCACCTCGCGATGCGCCATGGCACTGCCGGGCTTAGTGACACCTGCCAGCGAGTAAATCGACTCTACGGCATAGCGCTCGACCCCCTGCGCAGTGACGCATCGATCAAAACGCTGCATCCACACACTGGGCTTTCTCGCCTCCTCCAGGGACAGCCCTGACTCAGCCACCGTATCAATACCCAAGGTCTGCAAGGCTTTGTAGTAGTGGTATTCGCTGCGCAGAATGTCCTGATCCATCTGCGTGCCCTTATTGCGCGCAAACTTCACAAACCAATGCTGCTTGACCTGCTCGTCATCGAGCACCGCATCCGGGAACAACAACCCGTCCTGATTTTCCGTCAGCAACAGCTTCGGCGCCTCCCCGCCCGCGCCCGTGGCCCCGCCGATAGCCGCGCCTTGTTCATAGGCATATTCGAGGAAACGATTATCTCGCTGGATGACTTCATAACGCTCAAACCCGATGGCGGGCTGACTGTCCAAGGCCTCAATCGACTCTTTGATCCGCATATGGCCAATCGGGGCGGGCGTACTTCGCATCAGCAGAAAAAGGTCTGCACCGAGGTCATCCGGTTTTTCCCGGCCAATACGCGCCATCAAAAAACGTTTAGCGGCACCGGCCGGTGCGATGTCGAGCACAAAAGCGGGAGCATTCTGGGTTCTGCCGCCCTCCCATTGCAGAGGAAACCGGGTGCTCACGGAGGTGGCGAAGGGAGTCGCCAACTCATCTAGGTGATCCACCAGATAGCGCTGGTCATAACCAAAACTGCACTGGCTTTCGAACCCCAGTTGCGGCTTATCAAAAGTCAGGAGCATGGCGTCCTGCCACTTCCCTTGGGTGTAGATTTGCAGCGTCAGGCTGACCATGGCTTCTACCTGCAATTTAATGCGTCCATCCAGCTAAAAAGTGCTAACTGATTGCAATATAGTGCAGATACAGCCACCACGCATCCATTAAAACTGCAATAAAATGCATATAATGAAAAATTCTAGAACTGTTTACGCAATAAAATGCAGATACAGTACATGTCACACTCCCGACACATTCCTGCAATCCCCCTCCGCTATACAGGTCGACTCGTTTTCATAACAAGGTCGTCCGCCATGCCCCCGTCGCCCCAACGCCTCGCCCTCGCCATCACTTTATTGGCCAGCGGTCTCGCTGAAGCGGCGCCTGCGCCCACCCAAACCGTGCAGATCGACACACCGACCACCACCGGGCAAACCCTGACCGGCAGTGATTCGTTGACCACCTCGGCGCCAGGCAGCATTACCACGCCCGGCGTGGCGGTGACGCTCAAGGACGGCACCAGCGGCGCGGGTGTGGTGATTACTAACGCGGGTAAGCTGGTCTCCAGCGGCGGGCGCGGTATCGACAGCTCGGGGACGATCACCGGGGCGCGCAATTACAGCATCTACAACCTCGCCGGCGGCGTGATTCAGGGCGCCAACGACGCGCTGCGCATCAACAGCAACTTTGCCAGCGGCAGCTTGTTGATCGACAACAGCGGCACCATTCGCTCGGCCACCGGCCAAGGCTTGGACCTGGATGCAATCCGCAGCAACAACGTCACCACCACGATCATCAACCGCGCCGGTGGGTTGATTCGCGGCGACGCCAGCGACGGCATGAAGACCGGCGCCAACGCCAGCATCACCAACTATGGAGAGATCTCGACCGGCGACACCTTCTCGCGCGATGACAAATTCGACGGCGTCGATATCGACTCCGCCACCGGCGTGACAGTGACCAACTACGGCCTTATTTCCGGCGGGCGCCACGGCATCACCACCGACCTGGGCGCCACGCTGACCAACTACGGCACGGTGATAGGCCGCAACGGTTCGGGCTTTGGCTCTGACGGCGACGGCACGGTGATCAACCACGGCACCATCACCGGCGCCTTCTCCGGGCTGCAGCCGGATGGCGACGGCGACGGCGTGGACATCGACAAAATCGCGCATATCGAAAACTACGGGATTATCCAGGGCATCGGCGCCGGTGGCGTCGACAAGAATGGCTTTGCCAACGGCAGCGAAGGCATCGCCTTGGGCGGCGGCTATGTGTACAACGCCCACGGCGCGCTGGTCAGCGGTGCCAACAATGCGATCCTGGTGGACGACGGCAGTGACGGCCCTGGCCTCGCGGCCACCACCCTGGAAAACCACGGCACCCTCCAGGGCCTGAACGGCTTTGGGGTGAAGTTCGTCGGCAACTTCGCCGACACCGTTATCAACGGCGGCACCATCAGCGGCAGCAACGGCTTGGCCCTGGACTTGGGCGGCGGCGATGACACGCTGGTACTGCTGGGCGGCAGCCGCTTTGTCGGCGTGGTGGACGGCGGCGCCGGCTATGACCGGCTGAGCATGGACGATGCCGCCGGCGGCAGTTTCGGTGACAGCCGCAACTTCGAATGGCTGGACGTGAAGCAAGGCACCTGGACCCTCACCGGCAACGGTGATTTCAGCGATGGCGGCGAGATTTTCAGCGGCGCCAAGCTGATCAACCAGGGCGGTATCGCCGGTAACCTGACCGTCGATGCCGGTGGCATTTACGCCGGTGGCGGCTCGGTAGGCAGCCTGGTGGTCAACGGCACCCTGCAGACCAATACGGCCTTGGGCACTGCGACCATCACGCGCGACCTGACCATGGGCAGCGGCTCGACCCTGGCCTACGGCGTCAACGCCGATGGCAGCAGCGCTCCGATTAAAGTCGGCGGCACCGCCAACCTGAATGGCGCCACCCTGGCGATCAACCCCGGCGAAGGCACGTACCCGTGGCAAAGCCATTACACCGTGCTGCAAGCCGCCAGCATCAACGGCACCTTCGGCAAGGTCACCAGCGACTATGCATTCCTGACCCCGACCCTGGATTACAGCCCCACCCAAGTCGGCCTGACGTACACCCGCAATGACATTGCCTTCAACCAGTTCGCCAGCACCGGCAACGGCGTCAGTGCGGCCAACAGCCTGGCGGGCCTGGGCACAAACAATCCGCTGTATAACGCTTTGCTCAACACCACCAACGCCAGCGCGGGCGCGGCCATCGAGCAACTGGCCGGCAGCAGCACCGCCAACCTCACCGGCGCCACGCTGGGTGCCAGTGCCCAGGTGGGCAGCAGCATGCTCGCGGCGATGCATCAACTCGGTGGCGGTGCGGGCTTGCTGGTCGGGCTTGATCAACAAGACACGCCGGTACTCGCCGCCACCGGCGTGCCGTCGCAAGCGCGCAACCTCAACGACCCGAACGCCCGTGGCCGTCTGTGGCTGCAAGGCATTGGCAGCTACGGCAAGCTCGATGGCGAGCACGGCAGCAATGGCCTGACCCAACGCACCAAGGGCAGCGTGCTGGGCGCCGATTGGGCACTCGACAGCGACTGGCGCGTGGGCGTGCTGGGCGGCTACTCGAAGACCGACCTGGACACCACCGGCGTCGACGGCAGCGTCGACAGCTGGCACGCTGGCGTGTATGCGATGCGCCAGAGCGGGCCACTGGCCGTACGCCTGGGTGCGGCCTACAGCGGGCACCAGGGCGAGAGCAAACGCACGGTGGCCTTCAACGGTTTCAGCGACCGCCCCAAAGGCGACTATGACGCCAACAGCCAACAAGCCTTCGCCGAACTGGGCTACGCCATGGGCAGTGGTCGCTTGAGTGCCGAGCCGTTCGCCAACCTGGGCTACCAGCGCTATCAGCGTGACAGCTACAACGAAAAAGGCGGCGCCGCCGCGCTGCATGTCGACGGCCAGACCCAAGACAACTTCAGCAGCACCTTCGGTTTGCGCCTGGCGCACCTGAGCCAACTGGACAACGGCATCAGCCTCACGCCACGCGTGAGCGCAGGCTGGAAGCACACCTACGGCGATGTCGACAGCAACACGCGCCAGGCTTTCCTGGCGGGCGGCACGGCCTTCAACGTCGAAGGCAGCGCACTGGACCGCAACAGCCTGCTACTCGAAGCCGGGCTGGAGGTAGGCTTGTCGGCCCGCCACACCCTGGGCCTGGGCTACACCGGTGAACTGGGCAGTAACAGCCGCAACCACGCGCTGACAGGGCAATGGCAGATGAGTTTTTAATCGCGCCGTACTAGAGACAACTCCCGCAAACCAGGGGTCGATGACCTGACAGTTATCACCCCGCCATCTCGCTAAATTCCCGGCCTCATTCACCAGAGGTTGGGATTACATGCCCTTTACACATCACAGACTTGCACTTGTCATGGCCCTTGCGATGAGCGCCTTCAGCATTGAATGCGCGCAGGCGCGAGGTGATATTCCTATCACACCCTTTGTATTCGACCCCCTTCCCGAACTTAACGATGACTGGTTTTACACCCCCCCAGAGCGCGCTCCCAGCCTTGACGGTTACCTCATCCGGCAGGCCACCACGCACAATGGGCGGCAGGTCGCCCACGTGCTTGAACCCGCGCTGAATCGCCTGCTGGAAACCGGTGCATTGACCGCAGGCGAGACCACGGAGCTGGAAAAATTCGGTGAAGACCTGGCCGACCGGCCCGGAGGGATAGGCGCAGCACTCGAACAATTGGCCGGGAGTCAAAATGCCAACTTGGCGAGTGCAACCTCCGCCGCCGCCGGGAAAGTCAGCCAGCAACTGCTCTCAACCCTGCGCACACTGCCGACCGATAGCGATGGCCACTTCTGGGTGCAGGGCCTGGGCGACAACGGCAAGCTCGACAAGCAAGGCGGCAGCGACGGGCTGAAATATGGCACCAAAGGCCTGATGCTGGGCGCCGACTGGTCACTGGATCACGCCTGGCGCATCGGTGTGATGGGCGCAAAATCCACCAGCCAATTTGATGCCCAACGCTTCTCAGCCGAACTCGACAGCTGGCACCTGGGCGGTTACGCCGTGCGCCAGGACGGCCCGCTGGCCCTGCGTATGGGGGCGATTTACAGCAGCCATGCCGGGCAGAACAAGCGCGGCGTCAACCTGCTTGAGTACACGGAGCAGCTCAAGGGCAGTTACAACGCTCAAAGCCAAACCGTGTTTTCCGAGCTGGGTTATCAATTGGGTAGCGAGGATGTGCAGGTAGAACCCTTTGCCGGCCTCGGCTTTCAGCGTTACCACCGCGACAGTTTCAAGGAAACAGGTGGCGTGGCCGCGTTGAACGTCGGTTCACAAACCCAACAAAACCTGAGCAGCACCGTTGGCCTGCGCCTGGCCTCTGTGTACCGGTTCGACAACCGAATGAGCCTCACACCCCACGTGAGCACAAGCTGGAAACACCTCTACGGTGAGGTCGGCAGCCAAGTCCGCCAATCCTATCGCGCGGCGCCGGGGTACATTGAAGGCTTCACCATCACCGGCACTTCGCTGGACCGTAATAGTCTGGACGTGCAAGGCGGTCTGGACCTCGCCTTGTCTACTGAGCATACCCTCGGCCTGACCTACAGTGCCCAAGTCGGCACGCATAGCCGCAACCAGGGCTTGATGGGCCAGTGGCGGATGAGTTTTTAACCCGGCCAAATGGAAAAACGCAGGCGAAAAAAAAGGGGGGCACCTGCCCCCCCGAGGATTAAGCGGTAGTGTCGAAGGCTGTATCAGCCTTCGATTTCAATCAGGATTTCGCCAGGGTTGACCCGGTCGCCCTTGGCCACATGAACAGCGGTTACCTTGCCGGCAATGGACGCCTGCACTTCGGTTTCCATCTTCATCGCTTCGGTAATCAGCACGGCTTGGCCGGCCTTGACCACGTCGCCTTCCTTGACCAGCACGTCGACGATATTGCCCGGCATCGCCGTGCTGACATGGCCCGGCTCGGTCGCATGCTTGCGCTTGCTGCCGCCGCTGCTGACAAACTCGTTGAGCGGTTCGAACACCACTTCTTCCGGCATGCCATCGATGGACAGGTAGAAGTGACGCTTGCCTTCGGCCTTGACGCCAACACCGGTGATATCCACGCGGTAGCTTTCGCCGTGCACGTCGATGACGAACTCGGTCGGCACGCCTTCACCACCGGCACGCGCCACGCCGCCTGCTTCAGGGATTGGCAACAGCACTTCCGGCGCCAGGGTGCCGGCGTCACGTTCTTCGAGGAACTTGCGGCCGATGTCCGGGAACATGGCGTAAGTCAGCACGTCTTCTTCGGACTTGGCCAGCGCGCCGATTTCGCCGCGCAGCTTGGTCATTTCCGGCTTGAGCAGGTCGGCTGGGCGATGGTCGATCACCTCTTCACTGCCGATGGCCTGGCGGCGCAGTTTCTCGTTCACCGTGCCCGGTGCCTTGCCGTAGCCGCCTTGCAGGTAGAGCTTCACTTCGTTGGTGATGGTTTTGTAGCGCTCGCCGGCCAGCACGTTGAAGAACGCCTGGGTGCCGACGATTTGCGAAGTCGGGGTAACCAGCGGCGGGAAGCCGAGGTCTTCACGCACCCGTGGGATCTCTGCCAGCACTTCGCCCATGCGGTTGAGTGCGCCCTGCTCTTTCAACTGGTTGGCCAGGTTGGAAATCATCCCGCCCGGCACCTGGTTGACTTGTACGCGGGTGTCGACGGCGGTGAATTCGCTTTCGAACTGGTGGTACTTCTTGCGCACGGCGTAGAAGTACAGGCCGATTTCCTGCAGCAGTTCCAGGCTGAGGCCAGTGTCGAATTCGCTGCCTTTAAGGGCCGCGACCATCGACTCGGTGCCTGGGTGGCTGGTGCCCCAGGCGAAGCTGGAGATCGCGGTGTCGATGTGGTCGGCACCGTTTTCGATGGCTTTGAGTTGGCACATGGCGGCCAAGCCGGCGGTGTCATGCGAGTGAATAAAGATCGGCAGGCTTTGCTCGGCTTTGAGCGCCTTGACCAGTTCGCCGGTGGCGTACGGCGTCAGCAGGCCGGCCATGTCTTTGATGGCGACCGAGTCGCAACCCATGGCTTCCATTTGCTTGGCCTGGGCCACGAATGCCTCGATGGTGTGCACCGGGCTGGTGGTGTAGGCGATGGTGCCCTGGGCATGTTTGCCGGCCGCTTTCACCGCTTCGATGGCCACGCGCAGGTTACGCACGTCGTTCATGGCGTCGAAGATGCGGAACACGTCGATGCCATTCACGGCAGCCTTGGCGACGAAGGCTTTGACCACGTCGTCGCTGTAGTGGCGGTAGCCCAGCAGGTTCTGGCCGCGCAGCAGCATTTGCAGGCGCGTGTTAGGCAACGCGGCGCGCAGTTTGCGCAGGCGCTCCCACGGGTCTTCTTTGAGGAAGCGTACGCAGGCGTCGAAGGTCGCGCCGCCCCAGACTTCCAGCGACCAGTAGCCGACTTTGTCGAGCTTGTCGCAGATCGGCAGCATGTCGTCGGTGCGCATGCGGGTCGCCAGCAACGATTGGTGGGCGTCGCGCAGGATGGTGTCGGTTACGAAGATCTTTTTAGTCATTGGAATGTTCCTCACAGGCCTGCGTGGGCGGCGATGGCGGCGGCGATGGCCAGGGCCAGCTCTTCGGGTTTGCGCTTGATCGAGTAGTTGGTCAGCTCAGGGTGGCTTTCCACAAAACTGGTGTTGAACTGGCCGCTGCGGAATTCCGGGTTGCGCAGGATTTCCTGGTAGTAGGCGGCGGTGGTCTTCACGCCTTGCAGGCGCATGTCGTCCAGGGCACGCAGGCCGCGGTCCATGGCTTCTTCCCAGGTCAACGCCCACACCACCAGCTTCAGGCACATGGAGTCGTAGAACGGCGGGATGGTGTAGCCGGTGTAGATCGCCGTGTCGGTGCGCACGCCGGGGCCGCCGGGCGCGTAGTAACGGGTAATCTTGCCGAAACTTGGCAGGAAGTTGTTTTTCGGGTCTTCGGCGTTGATACGGAACTGCAACGCGAAACCACGGTGCTGAATGTCTTCCTGTTTCACCGACAGCGGCAGGCCCGACGCGATGCGGATCTGCTCACGCACGATGTCGATGCCGGTGATTTCTTCGGTGATGGTGTGTTCCACCTGCACCCGGGTGTTCATTTCCATGAAGTACACCTCGCCCTCGGCGAGCAGGAACTCCACGGTGCCGGCGTTCTCGTAGCCTACGGCCTTGGCCGCGCGCACCGACAGGTCGCCGATGTAGGCGCGCTGTTCAGGCGTCAGTTGCGGGCTTGGCGCGATTTCGATGAGCTTCTGGTTACGCCGCTGGATCGAGCAATCACGCTCGAACAGGTGCACCACGTTGCCGAAGCTGTCACCGAGGATCTGCGCCTCGATGTGCTTGGGATTGACGATGCATTTTTCCAGGAACACTTCCGCCGAACCGAAGGCCTTGGTGGCCTCGGAAATCACACGGGGGAAGGCTTGTTCGAGTTCTTCACGGCTGTTGCAACGGCGGATACCGCGACCGCCACCACCGGAGGTGGCCTTGAGCATCACCGGGTAACCAATGCGGTCGCCTTCGGTGAGGGCTTCATGGATGTCGGCGACGTTGCCTTCGGTGCCCGGCGTGACCGGCACACCGGCCTTGATCATGCTGCGGCGCGCTTCGGTCTTGTCGCCCATGCGGCGAATGACTTCTGCCGAGGGGCCGATGAATTTGATCCCACGTTCAGCGCAGATGTCTGCCAGCTCGGCGTTTTCCGACAGGAAACCGTAACCGGGGTGCAGCGCATCACAGCCGGTTTCCACGGCCAGGTTCACCAGCTTGCGCGGGTTCAGGTAGCCGGCCAGGGGCTCGGCGCCAATGCTATGGGCTTCGTCGGCACGTTTGACGTGCAACGCGTGGCGGTCGGCGTCCGAGTACACCGCGACCGAGCGAATGCCCATCTCGGCGCAGGCACGCACGATTCGTACGGCAATTTCACCACGGTTGGCGATCAGGATCTTTTTTATCACTTGGAAATTCCCTTGAGCCGATTGCTGCGTTCTACGACCCATTGGAGCTGGGTCGGCGCGTGACCAAATGTTTCATGACAGTCGCGAGACACACACTATGCGCACCGAAGGATTAACAAAAATCAATAATTATTGGGTTGTGTATAAGTAAAGACTTATAGTTGGCGTCACGGTGGCGGGAATAAGGCTTTAAACAATGCGTAAGTCATTGATGCGTATGACATTGCGTCAGTTGCAGATTTTCAATGAAGTCTGTGATTTGCGTTCCTACAGCCGCGCCGCCGAGGAAATGTCCCTCACGCAACCAGCGGTCAGCCTACAAATTCGTCAGTTGGAAGAGCTGATCGGCCAGCCGCTGTTCGATTACGTCGGCAAAAAGCTCTACATGACCGAAGCGGCCGAAGCCTTGCAACGGGCCAGTCGGGATATTTTCGGGCGCCTGGAAAACCTCGATATGCAGCTGTCGGACATGCAGGGCTCGCTGCAGGGCCAGTTGAAGCTGGCCATCGAATCCAGCGCCAAGTACTTCGTGCCGCACCTGTTCGCCGCGTTCAAGCGCCAGCACCCCGAAGTGCAGTTGCACCTGACAGTGGTCAACCGCGCCCAGGTGATTCGAAGGCTTTCGGACAACCGTGATGACTTGGTGATCATGTCGATGGTGCCGCAGGACATGGGCCTGGAATTCCTGCCGTTTCTGAATAACCCGATTGTTGCGGTGGCGCCGCCCGAGCATCCGCTGAGCCTGCAGGGGCCGCTGCGCCTGCAGGACCTGGAACCTTACACATTGCTGCTGCGCGAGCCGGGTTCCGGCACGCGGCTGGCCTGCGAGGAGTACTTCAAGGAGAAGCGCGTGCACTTCACCCAGACGGTGGAAGTGGCATCGGCCGAGGCGCAGCGCGAGTGTGTGAGCGCGGGGTTGGGCGTGGCCTTGCTGACGCGCCACGCGGTCAACCTGGAACTGGCCACCGGCGGGCTCAAGGAGCTGCCGGTGGACGAGCTGCCGCTGTACCGCAGTTGGTGCCTGGTGCAGGCCAAGGCCAAGCGCCTGTCACCGGTGGCCCATGCGTTCCTGGGCTTTATCCGCAGCGAGCGGGTGCAGATCAGCGCGTTGGCTGAGCGTTTCGCTGGGCAGCCAAGGGTGCCTGCCAGTGGAGTTCCGGGTAGTCCGTGATGCTCTGGAGCAATTGGCGCTCCTCACAGCGATCTTCGATTGCGCGACGGAACGCCATGCGGCGCTGGTCTTCTTGCTGACGACGGGTTTTGACGCTGCTGCTGTCTTCGTATTGCCGGGCCATGTTGAGTCTCCCAATGCGAGTACGGGGAGTTCAGGATGGGTGCGGGGCATGACGGTTTGGCGGCGCGAGGGTTACAGGACGATGAATATTGCGGGATGACCGTTCCCACGCTCTGCGTGGGAATGCAGCTTAGGACGCTCTGCGTCCCGCGACGCAGAGCGTCGCAAGAGACACTCCCACGCGGAGCGTGGGAGCGATCAAGTGCGACCTTGAATCAGTCGTCGAGGGCTTTGACCGATTTTGGCGAGAGACGCAGGCTGCGCAAGCTGCGCTTCACGCTCTTGAGGTGGTTGACCAGGCTCGGGCCGCGCGCCATGGCCACGCCCATCGCCAGCACGTCGATCACCACCAGGTGGGCGATACGTGAGGTCAGCGGCGTGTAGATTTCGGTGTCTTCGTGCACGTCGATCGCCAGGTTGACCGTGGACAGTTCCGCCAACGGCGTCTGGCTTGGGCACAGGGTAATCAGCGTCGCGCCGCTTTCACGCACCAGGTTGGCGGTGATCAGCAGGTCTTTGGAGCGGCCGGACTGGGAAATGCAGATCGCCACGTCAGTCGGCTTCAACGTCACCGCCGACATCGCCTGCATGTGCGGGTCGCTGTAGGCCGCTGCGGTGAGCAGCAGGCGGAAGAACTTGTGCTGGGCGTCGGCGGCAACGGCGCCCGAAGCACCGAAGCCGTAAAACTCCACACGCTGGGCCTGGGACATGGCGGTCACGGCCTTTTGCAACTCGACCGGGTCGAGTTTCTCGCGCACTTCCATGAGGGTGTGCAAGGTGGTATCGAAGATTTTCAGGCTGTAGTCGGCGACGGAGTCGTCTTCGTGAATCGCAAACTGGCCGAAGCTCGCACCCGCAGCCAGGCTCTGGGCCAGCTTGAGTTTCAAGTCCTGGAACCCGGAGCAACCAATGGCGCGGCAGAAGCGCACGATGGTCGGCTCACTGATGCCCACGCTGTGGGCCAGGTCGGCCATGGAACTGTGCATCACGGCCGCAGGGTCAAGCAGCACGTGATCGGCAACCTTGAGTTCCGATTTGCGTAACAGGTGGCGCGACTGGGCGATATGTTGCAACAGGTTCAAAGGGCAGGACTCTTGTTATTGGCAGGTGCCAGAGATGTAGCAAGTTTGTAGTTATACTACAAGAATTGCCGTTTTGCCCGTCCGATGCATCACTAAATCGCCCTGATGCCCTTTGAATCAGCGGGCGGCCGCCATGTAGCCACACGGGCGGCCTGGCTGTCTTTAAGGAAAGTCTGCATTTTTGCGTAACAATTCTGCCAGCCCTTCGGCCTCCATCGGCCGGCTGATCAGGTAGCCCTGCACCTCATCGCAGCGTTCGGCGCGCAGGAAATCCAGTTGCTGCTGATCTTCCACGCCTTCGGCCACCACCTTGAGCGCCAGCCCATGGGCCATGGCGATAATGGCCCGGGTAATGGCTGCGTCCTCGCGACCCTGGCCCAGGCCGCGAATAAACGTCTGATCGATTTTTACGTAGTCCACGGGAATGCGCTTGAGGTAGCTCAGCGACGAGTAGCCCGTGCCAAAGTCGTCGATGGCCAGCTTCACGCCCAGGTCGCGCAGTTGCTGGAAGGTGGCGATGATGTGCTCGACGCTGTCGAGCAATTGGCTTTCCGTCAGTTCCAGTTCGAGGTATTGCGGGTCCAGGCCGGTTTCTTCGAGCACCTGGCGCACCAGGCTGACCAGCTTGCCCTGGCGCAGCTGATGCACCGACAGGTTCACCGACACCCGAATCGGCGCCAACCCTTGGCGCTGCCATTCGCACGCTTGCCAGCAGGCTTGGCGCAGCACAAATTCACCCAACGGCACGATCAAGCCGGTTTCTTCGGCTAGGCCGATAAAGTCGCCCGGCGGCACCATGCCCCACTGCGGGTGCTCCCAGCGAATCAGTGCCTCGGCGGCGTTCAGCTTGCCGGTGGCCAGGCACAGTTTCGGTTGGTAGAACACCGCCAGCTGGCGCTCGTCGATGGCTTTGCGCAGGTGGTTCTCCAACTGCAACCGCTCAAGCGTGCTGGCTTGCAGGCTGTCGGTGTAGAACTGGAAGTTATTGCCGCCCAAGTGCTTGGCGTGTTGCATGGCCATGTTCGATTGACTGACCAGCGCGGAAATTTCCCGCGCATTGTCCGGCAGCAGGCTGACACCCATTGAGGCGCTGACCACCAGTTCATGCCCTTCCACCGTCACCGGCACGCGCAGCTTGGCGAGCAGCCGCGTGGCCACACGCGCCAGGCTCGACAGGTTGCCGTAGGCGTCGAACAGCACGGCGAACTCATCCCCGGACAAGCGCGCAATCGTATCGGCCTCGGGCAACGCGTTGATCAGCCGGCGCGACATTTTCTGCAACAGCTGGTCGGCCACTTCATGGCCCAGGCTGTCATTGAGCAATTTGAAGCGGTCCAGGTTGATATGCAGCAGCGCCAGGCTGCGCCCGCCCTGGCGCACGCGTGCATGGGCTTCGCGCAGGCGTTCGCGGAACAGTGAACGGTTGGCAAGGCCGGTCAGCTCGTCATAGTGCGTGAGGTAGCGCATGCGCTCTTCGGATTCACGCCGGGCCGACAGATCGGCGAAGAAGCCGACGATATGACTGACATTTCCCCGAGCATCACGTACTACGTTCAGTTGCAGCCATTGCGGGTACAGCTCGCCGTTCTTGCGCGTCTCCACTAACTCACCCTGCCAGGTGCCGTGGGTCAGCAGCGCTTGGCGGATCACCGGGAAATGGCGGCGGGCGTCGCGGCTGCTGGGCAGTTCGACGACATTGCGGCCGAGCATGTCGTCGATTTCAAAGCCGGTGACGCGGCTGAAGGCCTGGTTGACGGCGATCAGCGCGTAGTTCGGATCAAGAATGACGATGCCTTCACTGGCGGCCTCAAATACGGTCGACGCCAGGCGCTGTTGTTCTTCCAGGGCCTTGCTGGCGCTGATATCGCGGCGGGTGCCGAGCATGCGCGTGACGCGACCGTTGGGCGTACGTTCCACGGCGCGGCCACGGTCTTCGATCCAGACCCAATGGCCGTCGCCGTGGCGCACGCGGTATTCAACCTGGTAGTCCTCGCTGCGGCCTTTGAGGTGCTCCACCAGCGCGCGCTTGAGCAGCGGCAAGTCGTCGGGGTGCAGGCGCGGCTTGAGGTGGCTGAGCATCGCCGTGACGTATTCGGGCTCGAGGCCGAACAGTTCTTTAAGCTGGGTGTGGTGGACTTCATCGGTTTGCAGGTTCCAGTCCCACAACCCCAATTCGCTGGCTTGCAGGGCCATGGCCAGGCGCGCTTCGCTTTTATTCAGGGCCAGGCTGGCAGCGTCCAGTTCCTGGCTGCGTTGCGCCACGCGATCCTGCAAGCCGATCTGGGCTTCGCGCAGTTCCTGCTCGATCTGGCGGCGCTGCTCGACTTCGCGGACCAACTCCTGATTCAGCTGTTCGCTGCGCTGTTGCGCCTGCTGCAGATGCTCGATCAGCGCCTGGTTCTGAAAGCGCCGCAAGAGCCCGCGCTGGATCAGGCGGTTGACCTGCCACGCCACCAGGCTCAACGAGGCCAGCAGGATCACGCCAAGCACGCCCCAGCCTTGTTGCTGCGCGGTGCCATTCCAAAACAGATAAAGGATGGCCGGCACCAGGCAGGGCACGGCAAAGGACAGGAACGCGGGCAGGCTCACCGCGTAGGCGACGCTGGCCGACAGCGTTGCGGCGCCGATCAGGCCGAACACCCAGGCTTGCTGCATGAAGCTGTCTGCCGGCACCAAGGCGATGGCGGCGGTGGCCAGGGTCAGGCCGCTGACCGCCGAACCGAGCATGAACATGCGCCGCCAGATCGGCTGGGCCTGGCGGCTGGGCATGGCCGAATCAAAGGCCGCCACTTGGATCACACGCAGCGCCACCAGGGCCAGCAGCCAGACCAGCCAGATGCTGTCCAACACATATTGCTTGGGGTTCCACAACAACCAGGCGCAGACCAGGCCGTTAACCAGCATCAATAAGGTCGGCAGCAATGAACCTTGATACAGCAGACGCGTGCGTTCGACCGCCATCTCGGTTGCGTAATATTTACGAATGACTTGTGCGGGCGCCGCCGAGGGGCCGAACAGGTCGGGACTGAGGGTCATAGGCAGTGTTCTTATAATGGTGAGCCCGAAACGTGGACGGAGCATACACAAGCAAGCGCTTGGGCCAAACTGCTCCACGTCATAAAAACCGCGCGAAAATCAGCCGCAAACCTCGGGGCCAGACAGCTTGAGTGAGACGCTGCGCGGGCTGCGAGGCATGACCAACCGGTCATCACTCACAACAGAATGTTTCCAAGGCCCGAAGCGCAGTCACTGTTTTGCGGCGACCACCCGGCATTGGGATTTGCCCCACTCTGCCGCGCACCCTAGAATGCGCCGATGCGCGATGATCTCTCCCTTTTGCTGAACTCCCTCAACGATGCCCAACGCCAGGCCGTAGCAGCCCCCGTTGGCCGTCAGTTGGTCCTGGCCGGTGCTGGCTCCGGTAAAACCCGAGTGCTGGTGCACCGTATCGCCTGGTTGATCCAGGTTGAAAACGCGTCCCCGCATTCCATCCTGTCGGTGACCTTCACCAACAAGGCCGCTGCCGAGATGCGCCACCGCATCGAGCAGTTGATGGGCATCAGCCCGGCCGGCATGTGGGTGGGCACCTTCCACGGCCTGGCGCACCGCCTGTTGCGGGCGCACTGGCAGGAAGCGGGGCTGAGCCAGACTTTCCAGATCCTCGACAGCGATGACCAGCAACGCCTGGTCAAGCGGGTGATTCGCGAGCTGGGCCTGGATGAACAGCGCTGGCCCGCCCGCCAGGCGCAATGGTTTATCAACGGCCAGAAAGACGAAGGCCTGCGCCCGCAACATATCCAGGCCAGTGGCGATTTGTTCCTGGCCACCATGCGCAGCATCTATGAAGCCTACGAGGCCGCGTGCGTGCGCGCCGGGGTCATCGACTTCTCCGAGCTGCTGCTGCGTGCCCTCGACCTGTGGCGTGACAACCCAGGCTTGCTGGCCCATTACCAGAAGCGCTTCCGGCACATCCTGGTGGACGAGTTCCAGGACACCAATGCCGTGCAGTACGCCTGGCTGCGTTTGCTGGCCAAGGGTGGCGACAGCCTGATGGTGGTGGGCGACGACGACCAGTCGATCTACGGCTGGCGTGGCGCGAAAATCGAGAACATTTACCAGTACTCCGACGACTTCCCGGACGCGATCACCATCCGCCTGGAGCAGAACTACCGCTCCACCGCCGGCATCCTCAAGGCCGCCAACGCCTTGATCGCCAACAACACCGGGCGCATGGGCAAAGAGCTGTGGACCGATGGCGGCGAAGGCGAAGCGATCAACCTGTACGCCGCGTTCAACGAGCACGATGAAGCGCGCTACGTGGTGGAAACCATCGAAAGCGCGCTGAAAACCGGCCTGGCTCGCAGCGATATCGCGATTCTGTACCGTTCAAACGCCCAATCGCGGGTGCTGGAAGAAGCCTTGCTGCGCGAGCGCATTCCGTACCGCATTTATGGCGGCCAGCGCTTCTTCGAGCGTGCCGAAATCAAGAACGCCATGGCTTATCTGCGCTTGCTGGAAGGCCGAGGCAACGACGCAGCGCTGGAACGGGTGATCAATATTCCGGCGCGCGGCATCGGCGAGAAAACCGTCGAGGCCATCCGCGACCATGCGCGTCACGCCGATGTGTCGATGTGGGAAGCCATGCGCTTGCTGATCGCCAATAAAGGCCTGACCGGTCGCGCGGCCGGTGCGCTGGGTGTGTTTGTCGAGCTGATCGAGAACCTCGCGGCCAAGTGCGCGGAAATGCCTCTGCACTTGATGACCCAGACCGTGATCGAACAGTCCGGCCTGATTGCCTATCACGAAGCGGAAAAAGGCGAGAAAGGCCAGGCCCGGGTAGAAAACCTTGAGGAACTGGTCAGCGCCGCCCGTGCGTTCGAAAACACCGAAGAAGATGAAGAGCTGACGCCGCTCGCCGCCTTTCTGGGCCACGCCTCGCTGGAAGCCGGCGATACCCAGGCCGATGAGCATGAAGACAGCATCCAGCTGATGACCTTGCACAGCGCCAAGGGCCTGGAGTTTCCGTATGTTTTCCTGGTGGGCATGGAAGAAGGCCTGTTCCCGCACAAGATGAGCCTGGAAGAACCCGGCCGCCTTGAAGAAGAACGCCGCCTGGCCTACGTGGGCATCACCCGCGCCATGCAGAACCTGGTGATGACCTACGCCGAGACCCGACGCCTGTACGGCAGCGAGACCTACAACAAGGTGTCGCGCTTCGTACGTGAAGTGCCGAAGGGGCTGATCCAGGAAGTGCGCCTGTCCAACAGCGTCAGCCGCCCGTTCGGCGGCGGCCAGCAGCAGAGCGCCAGCAACCTGTTTGCCGGTTCCGAGATTCCGGAAACCCAGTTCAGCCTTGGCCAGCAGGTCCGGCATTCGGTGTTCGGCGAAGGCGTGATCCTCAACTTCGAAGGTGCCGGTGCCCAGGCGCGGGTACAGGTGAATTTCGCCGAAGGCAGCAAGTGGCTGATGATGGGTTACGCGAAGCTCGAAGCTATCTGATCTGATCGTTCCCACGCTCCGCGTGGGAACGCCGCCCAGGACGCTCTGCGTCCCGCTTTTTCGATGCTCACGCCCTTGTATTTCACCGAGTGCGGGCCAATATCTGTAATTAGTCCTACAGACCATTCGGAATCGGTCTTACGCAAAAGCCCGAAACACTCTGCCGCTAGCCAGTGTCACGACACCTGTGCAACATGGCGCGCGTGCAATCCACAAATGGGAATTCCCTTTATGAAACGTTTTCTTAGCATCGCCATGGCGTTGTGCATCGGCCTGACGATGAGCCTCGACGCCAACGCCAAGCGCTTTGGTGGCGGCAAAAGCATGGGCTCGGCACCGACTCACCAGACCAGCCAAATGGCTCCATCCGCCGGTGCCGGCGGTGCTGCGGCTACCGCAGGCGCAGCCGGTGCGGCTGGCGCTGCTGCCAAAGCTGGCGGTGCTTCGCGCTGGTTGGGCCCTCTGGCCGGTATCGCCGCCGGTGGCCTGCTCGCTTCCATGTTCATGGGCGGCGGCTTCCAGGGCATGCAGATCTTCGACATCCTGATCATGGCGGTCATCGCCTTCTTGATCTTCCGCTTTATCGCCGCCCGTCGCCGCAAGCAGCAGGAGCACATGGCTCCAGCCGGCGCGCCGATGCAGCGTGAAGTGTTCGAGCAAAAACCAGCCATGGGTTCGATCTTTGGGGGTTCGGCTGCACCTGCCGCCGCTCGTCCGGTGATCAACGCACCGGCCTGGTTCAACGAAGAGCGTTTCGTCGAAGCCGCCCGCAGCCACTTCCAGTCCCTGCAGCAGCACTGGGACGCCAACGAAATGGACAAGATCGCCGAGTTCGTGACCCCGCAACTGCTGGACTTCCTCAAGCGCGAACGCGCCGATCTGGGCGACGGCTTCCAGTCGACCTACATCGACGACCTGCGCGTACAGCTGGAAGGTGTGGATGATCGCGCCGACAAGACCATCGCCACCCTGACCTTCAGCGGCGTGTCGAAGACCTCGCGTTTCGACCAGGGCGAAGTGTTCAGCGAAAGCTGGAACATGGAGCGCGCCCAGGGCGACAACCAGCCTTGGCTGGTCGCCGGTATCCGCCAGAACGGCTGATAACCGCACGCTTGAGCACTTGGTAATAAAAACCCCGGACATGTTCCGGGGTTTTCTATTTCGCGGTTGCACTTATAGCGAGCTACTGTATAAAACGCCCTATTAACCGCGCCAACTAGCAAGAGGATCCCGGCCGTGGAAGAAATCATCGAACAATTGCGTGAAGCCAACGAACCGGTCCCGGTTCCTCTGGAACTGCCTGACGAAGACCAGATCGTGGAAATCGAGGAACAACTGTTCATCGACATTCCGTTTGTCTTCCGCGAATTCCTGCTGACCGTCAGCGACGTGGTGTATGGCAGCCTGGAGCCGGTGACCGTCACCGACCCGCAGTCCCACACCTACCTGCCGGATGTGGCCGCCAACGCCTGGGACGCCGGTGTTGACCGCAGCATGATCCCGATCTGCCAGGACGGCGACGACTACTACTGCGTCGAAGAAGACGGCACCGTGGTGCTGTGGTCCGGCGAAGAAGAACTGGTCACCGAAGAAACCTGGGAATCGGTGTGGCACTGGGCGCGGGACGTCTGGCTGGAAAGCTGATTGCAAGGGCTTTTAGTGGCGAGGGAGCTTGCTCCCGCTGGGCTGCGAAGCGGCCCCTATCCAGGCAACGCGTTCTTTCGGATGGGGCGATCTTGAGATCTTCAGGGCTGCTGCGCAGCCCAACGCGAGCAAGCTCGCTCGCCACAACAAGCTCGCCTGCCATAGTTGTCCTTAATGCTCCGGCGTGTCTTTATGGTTATCCAGGGTCTCCAGCAAGGCGACCTGCATCCGCGTATGCACGCGGATGAACCACCGCCAGAGCACGGCCGCTACAGCCGCTGCCACCACGGCAATCAATACCAGCAACTTGTTGGTCGGCAGAATACTGGCCGACAAGGCTGCCAGTAGCAGGAAGATCACCAGCAGCGAAAGAATGGGGATCAACTCCGCAATCACGCGCCGCACGCGCTGGGTATGCCGCCCTGCCATTTCCGGCTTCACGCTCATCTCCGCCAGCAACATCGACAGCGCCTTGAGCTTGCGGTACGCCGCAATCAGAAACGGCAGCGACAACAGCAACGCCCCGCCCCAGATCAACGCCTTCTGCCAGCTTGGGTCACTGATCCAACCTTCCAGATACCCGCCGATGCGTGCCGCAAAGAAGCTGCCGGCAAAGAAAATCGCCACCACCAACGCCAGGTTTACGCCCACTTGCAGGATGATCTTGCGAATCATCGACGCCAGCATTGCGCCCTCACCTTGCGGCTGAATACTGCGTAGCCACTCGCCATACATGCCGAACACCCGGCTCATGCGCTTGGGCATCACTGCCGCAATCTTCAACGACAACGGGTCAGCGCCACGAATCAGGTACGGCGTGAGCAACGTGGTGATCGCCGACACCGCCACGGCCACCGGGTAGAGGAAGTCGCTGGTCACCTGCAAAGTCATGCCCAATGCGGCGATGATGAAGGAAAATTCGCCAATCTGTGACAGCCCCATGCCCACGCGCAGCGAGGTGCGGCCATCGTTGCCGGCAATGAATGCCCCCAGGCCGCAGGACAACATCTTGCCCAGCACCACCGCCACGGTAATCACCGCAATCGGCCAGGCGTACTGCAGCAGGATTTGTGGGTCGATCATCAGGCCAATCGCCACAAAGAAGATTGCGCTGAACATATCGCGAACGGGTTCGATCAGGCGCTCGATCTTAATCAACTGACGGGATTCGGCCATGATCGCGCCGATCAGGAACGCGCCCAGCACCATGCTGTACTCCAGCTTGACCACCAGCAGGCAGAAGCCGAAACACAGGCCCAACACGGTGATCAGCAGCATTTCATTGCTTTCGAACTTGGCCACATAGGCCAGCAGGCGCGGCACCAGCAAAATGCCGATGACCAGCGCGACGATCATGAACAGCGAGAGCTTGCCAACGGTGGAGAACACCTCGCCGGAGCTGACCGTGCCGCTGACGGCAATGCTCGACAGCAAGGCGATGATGCCGATACCGAGGATGTCCTCGACGATCAGCACGCCAAAGATCAGCTGGGCGAAGCGCTGGTTTTTCATCTTCAGGTCGTTGAGCGCCTTGACGATGATGGTGGTCGAGGAGATCGCCAGGATTGCACCGAGGAACAGCGAGTCCATGGTATTCCAGTCGAACCAGCGGCCGATTTCGTAGCCGATCCAGATCATCAGGATGATTTCCAGGAACGCTGCGATAAACGCTGTGGCGCCGACCTTGAACAGCTTACGCAGGCTGAATTCCAGGCCCAGGCAGAACATCAGGAAGATCACCCCCAGCTCGGCGAGGGTTTTGATGGTGTCTTCGTCGTGAATCAAACCGAACGGTGGGGTGTGGGGGCCGATGATGAAGCCGGCGACGATGTACCCCAGCACCACCGGCTGCTTGAGGCGGTGAAACAGGATGGTGACAACCCCTGCCACCAACATGATCACGGCCAAGTCCTGGATAAAGCTGATGGCGTGCATGGCGAGGGGCTCCTTGAGGGTACTGGCGCTTTTCCCACTTCCACTCGCACCCTTGAACGGTCGCAATAAGCGGAAGGAAAAGTCGGCCTTGATCGTAAGAAATGCCCTGAGATGGGCTTTTGAAGGTTAACACCGCGACTTCCGGCAGAAAGCCGGTGCAATATATGGAAACAGATCGGTGCAGGCGTGACGGCAAGCCGCCCACCGGCGTCCCGTTAGGGAGAGCGCTGTAAAGATTCCAGCACCCGCAGAGGTGCCTCCCCAACCGATGCCTACAACCCGTGAGTGTGCTATGGAACCCGGAAACGCCCAGCTGTCGATGACGGTATTGATGACCCCTGACATGGCCAACTTCTCAGGCAATGTGCATGGCGGCACCCTGCTTAAGTACCTCGACGAAGTGGCCTACGCCTGTGCGAGCCGTTATGCCGGTCGCTATGTGGTGACGCTGTCGGTCGACCAGGTGATTTTCCGCGAGCCGATCCATGTCGGCGAGCTGGTGACCTTCCTCGCTTCGGTCAACTACACCGGCAACACCTCGATGGAAGTGGGCATCAAGGTGGTGACCGAGAACATCCGCGAACGCTCGGTGCGCCATACCAACAGCTGCTTCTTCACCATGGTGGCCGTGGATGACCAGCGCAAACCCGCCGCCGTACCGCCGCTGCAGCCGCAGAACAGCGAAGACAAGCGCCGGTTTGTACAGGCGCAGCAGCGTCGGCAGATTCGCCAGGAGCTGGAAAAGCGCTACCAGGAAATCAAGGCAGACGGGCCGTAAATTTCGAATTGTAAACAGAACAAATGTGGGAGCGGGCTTGCTCGCGAATACGGTGGGTCAGCTACATATGCATTGACTGACACTCCGCTTTCGCGAGCAAGCCCGCTCCCACATTTTGATCGGGGTCGCTACAGACCGATCGGCGTGGCTTCAAAGCGTACGCGCGGATGGGCGATACGATCCTGAGCCCGCACCAGCTCCAGCTCGTAACTGGCGCAGGCCTGGGTCTCCAGCAGCACTTCATGCACCGCCGCCGCCGTAAATTCGAACGCCGCCACCAGGCTGTCGCCCAACAGCACCCGCGCCAGGAACAGCCCCGATGTCAGGTCGCCCACGCCCACCGGCTGACGCGGGAACGCCAGCAGCGGGCGGCGCAGGTGCCAGCTGCCTTCAGCGGTGACCAGCAACATCTCAAAGCCATCCGGCAGCTTGCCCGGATAATCCAGGTGCTTGACCAAAACCGCCTTCGGCCCACGGGCCAGCAGCGCCTTGGCCATGCCCAGGCAATCGAACAGCGACTGCGGCTTGCGCCCGGCAAAGCTGTCCAGCTCCAGTTGGTTGGGGCAGAGGAAATCCGCCATCGCCGCCGCCTCATCCAGCAGGAAATCGCTGACTTCCTGCGGCACGATGCAGCCTTTTTCCGGGTGGCCCATCACCGGGTCGCACAGGTACAGGGCCTTGGGGTTGATCGCCTTGATCCGCGCCACGCCGGTCAGAATCGCACGGCCCTGGTCGGCACTGCCGAGGTAGCCGGACAGCACCGCATCGCAGTTGCCCAGCTCACCAATCGCGGCAATGCCTTCCACCAGCGCCGGAATTTGCTGCGGCGCCAACACTTCGCCCGCCCACTGGCCATACTGAGTGTGGTTGGAAAACTGCACCGTATTCAGCGGCCAGACGTTCACCCCGACCCGCTGCATGGGGAACACAGCGGCGCTGTTTCCGGCGTGGCCAAAGACCACATGAGACTGGATCGCAAGCAGATGAGGTGTGCGTTTCATGCAGGAGATTTCCGTAAAGCCGTTGAAATTCTGGCCGCGCAGTATGCGACTAAACACAGCCTATACGACAGACCGGCGACACAGTTAAGCTGCTCTCACTTTGTTGGAGTTCATCGCATGCTGACCCTGGGAAACATCTTCGTGTTGATGCTGCTGGCGACCGGCGCCGCCTGGGTGTGGCACAACCACGGCCTGCGCGAGCGGGCGCTGGAGCGGGTCAAGCAGCATTGCGCCAAGCTTGATATCGAACTGCTCGATGGCGCGGTGGCGTTGAAGCGCATCGGTTTCGTGAAGGATGCCAATGGCCGGCGGCGCCTGGCGCGCATCTACAACTTTGAGTTCACCGTGACCGGCGAAGCCCGCCATCCGGGGACCATCACCCAGTTTGGCGCCCACAGCGCGCAAATCGAGCTGGCGCCCTACCCGTTCGAGATCAAGACGCCGCTGCCCAGCGCTGAGGTGATCGAGCTAAGCCAGTGGCGCCAGGACCACGCGAGCAAGAACCGTCACTGACGGCAGGCGGCGAGTGCGCTTTGCAATTCAGCCACGTCCTGTGGCTGGCTGAAGATCAATTCAATACGTGAATCGCGGCGCCATTCGCTGGGTTGCCAGGCGAGCGGGCTGTTATCCACAGCGTTGGCGCTGACCCAGCCTGCGGTGCTGTGGATAACCAGCTTGGCGCGGCGCCACTCAAGGCGTGTCAGCCAGTTTTGCAGGCGCGGTGTATCGAATTGCTGGCTTGGGTGCCAGCGCCAGCCGATGCTCCAGCCACCTTCTTGAGCCTGGCTGAGGCAGATTGGCACGGCCGGATCGGTCCAGATTGCCGGCATCTGCGCCACGCCTTTCGGCACATCGAAGTTATCCACAGCAGCACGGCCTCGCGCATTCAGGCCGGGCAACCGGTCGAGCGGCAGCTTCGCCTGGCGCGTCCAGTAGAGCGGGCAGTCGGGTAACTGCTGTTCGATAGCCTGGCGTTGCGCGGCATCCAGCGTCTCATCCTTGTTCAATACCAGCAGCCCGGCGCTGGCCAGGGTTTCACGTTGCGCCTCTGGCAAGGGTTTACCCGCTGCCAGCGCCTGGGCGTCGAGCACCAGCACGCACGGCTGAACCGCCAGCACGTCTTGCCACGGCGCCTGCCGCAGTTGCTTGAGCAATTGCGCCGGGTGGCCCAGGCCGGAGGGCTCGATAAACAGCCGGTCCGGCTTGGCCTTACGCAACAAGCGGCCCAGGCCTACCTGGAAGGGTGCGCCATTCACACAGCACAAACAGCCGCCGGCCACCTCGCCCAGGGCAATGCCGTCGTCATCCTGGGTGAGTAAGGCCGCGTCCAGGCCGATCTGCCCGAACTCGTTGATCAACACCGCCCAACGCTCGTTGGCCGGGCGTTGGGCGAGCAGCTGTTTGATCAGGCTGGTCTTGCCGGCGCCCAAAGGCCCGGCAATCACGTGAGTGGGAATGTTCTGCAGCATCGGGGGCATCATTCAGACCGTGTAGAGCGCTAGATCCTACTCGGTTATGCCAGCCAATCCAGCGTCAGGATCAAGCGCCGCTCATCAGTCTTGAGCGCGGGCGAGCGGTGAATCAGGCCGTGAGCTTCGTTGCCATGCCATTTGGTGCCCTTGAGCATGGCCACTTCGCCGCAGAGGATTTGCTCGATGCGCTCGGTTGGCTCGGCGTCCGGCTGGCCGAGCGTGCGGCGGTCCATCACGCCTTCGCGCAACCACTGGCTGCCGATGCCGGCGTAGGTGGTGATCAGCCGAACCGGCACGTGGTCGACGTGAAAACGCGGGCACATGGCCTTGTCCAGCAGCCGCAAGCGCACACCAATGCGCTTCGCACCGAGCAAACAGGCAAACGCGCTGACCAGCCACGACACATCGGCGACAAAGCCGTCGTAGCCTTCAAGATCGCGGCAACTGGATGCCAAACCCTGCAAGTTCGGTGTTGCGTCCTCGTCGTTGAGTTCAATCACCATGGAGTCGGCCAGCGGCTCGTCAAGCGCCACCAGCAAGGCACCAAATTCGGCGATGTGCAGCGGCAGTTGGCGCTGCCAGACCGCCAAATTCACACCGTCCTCAAGGATGTCAGCCAGCGCCAGCGGGGTTTCACCGCGAGTCTGGCGAATCACGGGAAGCAACGGGATAACCGGGGCCAGCATCAGGCTACCTGCTCGAACCAAGGGCCAAACGGGTCAGCCAACTGGCGCCAACCTTCGACGCCCAGGGCCATTTCTTCGTCGGTGAGCAAGCAGGCGTCCAGCTCGGCGCGCATCTGGCTGAAGTCGATATTTTGCCCGATAAACACCAGTTCCTGGCGGCAGTCACCGGTGCTCAGCTGCCAGTTGCCCATGATCGCCGCCACGCTTTCTTCATCCTGCGGCCACTGGCTTTTCGGCACAAAACGCCACCAGCGCCCGGCAAAACCATGGCGCATCAGCCCGCCCGCCTGGGACCAACTGCCCGCATCCTGGTGCTTGCTGGCCAGCCAGAAAAAGCCTTTGGAGCGCAGCAGTTTGCCGTTTACCCACGGGCGGTCGATGAAGTCGAAAAAACGCTGTGGATGAAACGGGCGGCGCGCACGGTAAGCCGTGGAGGCGATACCGTATTCTTCGGTTTCCGGCACATGTTCTCCGCGCAGTTCCTGCAACCAGCCCGGCGCCTGGGCGGCGCGTTCGAAGTCGAAGCGCCCAGTGTTGAGGATCTTGTTCAGCGGCACTTCGCCCATGACCATCGGGATGATTTCTGCCTGGGCGTTGAGGCGTTCGAGGATCGCCATCAGTTCTTCGCGCTCGCGGCTGCTGATCAGGTCGATTTTGCTGATCAGGATTACGTCGGCAAACTCGATCTGCTCGATCAGCAAGTCGGTGATCGAGCGTTCGTCCTCTTCGCCCAGGGTTTCGCCGCGTGAGGCCAGGCTTTCGGCGGCCTGGTAGTCGAGCAGGAAGTTCATGCCGTCGACCACGGTGACCATGGTGTCCAGGCGCGCAATGTCCGCCAGGCTTTGCTCGTTTTCATCGCGAAAAGTGAAGGTTTCGGCCACGGGCAATGGCTCGGAAATGCCGGTGGATTCGATCAACAGGTAATCGAACCGACCTTCCTTGGCGAGCTTTCCGACTTCTTCCAGCAAGTCTTCACGCAAGGTGCAGCAGATGCAGCCGTTGCTCATCTCCACCAATTTTTCTTCGGAGCGGTTGAGGGTGACGTCGCGCTGTACCTCGCTGCCGTCGATGTTGATTTCGCTCATGTCATTGACGATCACCGCCACCCGCAAGTTTTCGCGGTTGCGCAGGACGTAGTTGAGCAGCGTACTTTTGCCGGCGCCGAGAAAGCCGGACAACACGGTAACGGGGAGACGATTGGGCATCAGGTATTCCTCATCAGGGGTGGCCGGTCAAATCGCCCGTTTATGGCGTTCGCGCAGCTCTTCACGTTCTTTGGCTTCGATACTCAGGGTCGCGGTGGGGCGCAGCAGCAGGCGTTTCAGGCCAATTGGGTCGCCGGTTTCACGGCACCAGCCGTATTCGCCGCGGGCCAGCAGTTCAAGCGCGTCGTCGATCTTGTCCAGCAGCTTCTTTTCGCGCTCCAGCAGACGCAGTTGCCATTGGCGCTGTTCTTCGGCACTGCCGACATCGGCGGGGTCGCTGTTGGTTTCTTGCTCACGCAACACCAGGAACTCGGCATCAATGCGCCCCTGCAGTTCATAGCGCTGGGTCAGCAACAGCGCGCGGAAGAAACCTTGCTGGGCTTCATTCATGTAATCGGCGGGCGGTTGGGCCAGGAGGTCTTGTTCAGTCATGGAGAGCAGTTCACGGGTCAGGCTGTGTTTTTATGTTATAGTATAACAATGCAAATAAGCCAATCCCCCTTGCTCGCCACGACGAAGGGCGCAATGCTTCAACACGTCCCTATCCCGAGAAGCACTATGAAATACCTGGTGTGCGCCCTGTTATTGGCAGCGGCAGGACCGGCCTGCGCGCAAACGCCGAGCCTGTTGGCGAACTGCACGCGCAGCGCCAACCTGCTGGCCTGCGTAGACCCGTTGGGCAATGCCTACAGCGTGGCGACGGTGGGAAGTACCACCTACTTGCGCGGTTTTGAGGTGATCGGCAAACGCTACTGGGCACAGACCAACAGCCGCTATGGGCAGCTGACGTTCTTTACCGGGTTGGCGTCCGATGGTGAGGCGTGGGTCGGCTACACGCGCCGCGTGGGCTGGACCACCATCAACCGGTTTTCCAGTTCCGGTGGCGCCAGCGCCAAGTTCACGTGCAGCCGTGTTACCGGCTGTTAAACCTGGCCGCTCTTCTGCTCTTGAACCCAGGCCATGTAGCTGTTCATCGGCGGGTTCTTCTCGAAGTATTTTTTCAGACCGTCGAACAGGCCATCCGCCACCGCCTGCTGATGCCGTGCCGTCACCAGCCGCTGGGCGTCCTGGGTGTTGGAGATAAACCCGGTCTCGACCAGGATCGACGGCACGTCCGGTGACTTGAGTACCGCAAAACCCGCTTGCTCTACACGCTTCTGGTGCAGCGTGGTGATGCTTTGCAGGCTGCCCAGCACCGAGCTGCCCAGCTGCAGGCTGGAGGCGATGGTGGCGTTCATCGACATGTCGAGAATTACCCCGGCCAACATCGGGTCCTTGTCCTTGAGATTGAGCAAGGTGGTGGCGCCCAGCAGGTCGGCGCCGTTTTCGCGCTGCGCCATGAAACGCGCGGTGGCGGACGTCGCGCCGCCTTCCGACAGCGCGTATACCGAGGCGCCCGACGCCGTGAGCCGGGGCGCGGCATCGGCGTGCACCGAGATGAACATGTCGGCCTTGTGCTGACGGGCAATGTCCACGCGCTTGCGCAGCGGCACGAAGAAATCGTCGTTGCGCACCAGTTTCACGTCGAAGCCCTTCTCGCGCTTCAAACGTTTGGCCAACAGTTGGGCGATGGACAACACCACGTCTTTCTCGCGCTGGCCCTTGGAGCCGATAGCGCCCGGGTCTTTGCCGCCGTGGCCGGGGTCGACCACCACAATGATGTCGCGCTTGGGATGCGCCTTGTCCACCGGCGCCACCAAGGGCGGCGGCTCAGCGGCGATTTGGCGCGGGGCGCGGGTGGCGCTGCTCAGGTCGAGTACCAAGCGATGGCCCTGGCCATCCTGCGGCGGCAACAAGAAGCTGTTGAGCTGCATCGGCGCAATCAGGTCCAGCACGATACGCGTATCACTTTTACCGAAATGCCCGGAGCGAATCGAGGTAATGCCGCTGTTCTTCAACGCCAATTGGGAAAAGTCACCCGTGAGCCCTGCGCCGCTCAAGTCGATGATCAAGCGATCCGGCGAGGTCAGGGAAAAGGTCTTGTACTGCACCGGGCCGCTGAGATCGAACACCAGCCGCAGTTTGTCGTCGGAGCGCCACAGGCGCGCATTGCGAATTTGTGTGGCGAACGCCCCCAATGGAAAGGTGAACAGAGGGCTGACCAGCAGCAGGTTGAGTAGCTGACGTCTGTGCATGACATATACCGCAAATAGAGGAGCGTCCCTGCTCGACATGACTGAAGAAAGGCTGGAGCAGAAAAATCATCGTCGACTCAATAGTTATAATATAACATGTCTTTTTATTTCCAACGATGGACCTGCTCATGAATGCGCTGACTCTGCCGGATATCGCCGCGCAGGCTTCACGCCAAGCCTTGCCCCTCGACTGGGTAGGCATGTGCGGTATCGCCTTGCCGATCCTCATCGACGGCCAACGCCTGACCGCCACCGCCGATGCGGGCGTCAGCCTGGACGACGGCGAGGCGCGTGGCATTCATATGTCACGCCTGTACCTGACCCTGGAAATGCTCGACCAACAGCCGCTGACGCCTGCGCTTCTGCGTACTCTACTTGAGCGCTTTCTTGAGAGTCATGAAGGTTTATCTAAGAACGCCTACTTGCGAATCCACACTGATTTGCTGCTAAAACGCCCGGCGTTGGTCAGCCCATTGGCCGGCTGGAAGGGCTACCCGGTGTGCATCGAAGCGCGTCTGGAAAACCAGATGTTCCACGTGGAACTAAAAATTGACGTTACGTATTCCTCAACCTGCCCCTGCTCCGCTGCGCTCGCCAGGCAATTGATTCAGCAGCAGTTTCTCGAAGATTTCACCAACACGCCGTTGCAGCATGAAGACGTGCTGACCTGGCTCGGCAGCGCCAACGGCATCGTCGCCACGCCCCACAGCCAACGCAGCAGTGCTCAGCTCTGCATCCAGCTGGACGCCAACCAGTCCACTTTGCCGATCACCAACCTGATCGACGACGTAGAAGCCGCCCTCGGCACCGCCGTGCAAACCGCTGTGAAACGTGCGGACGAACAAGCCTTCGCCCTGGCCAACGGGCAGAACCTGATGTTCTGCGAAGACGCCGCCCGCCGCCTCAACCTCGCCTTGAAACGCTCGGATGCCGTCAAAGCCTTCCACCTGAAAGTGATCCACGCCGAAAGCCTGCACGCGCACGATGCCGTGGCTGAAAGCCGCTGGACGAGAGACTCTGCATGATCACCTGTAACGCTCTGCGCTGGGGTGCACCGGGGCAACCGCTCACCCCGGCGCTGGATTTGACCCTGGAAAAAGGCAGCCTCACCGGCATTATCGGCGCCAACGGCACCGGCAAAAGCAGCCTGCTCAAAGTGATCGCCGGCTTGCAAAAGCCGCTGGCGGGCAAGGTCAGTGTGGATGTTCCACGCCGTGGCGGCCTGTCGTTCCTGCCCCAGCAACAACACCTCGACAGACAGTTTCCGATCAGCCTGCAAGCGTTGGTCGCCGCCGGTTTCTGGGGCACCCAGCTCACCCCGCCACAACGCAGCGAACGCCTGCAAGCCGTGCTTGAAGATTGGTGCCTCAGCGGCCTGGAACATCGCCCGCTGATGGCCTTGTCCGGCGGCGAACTGCAACGCGCCCTGCTCGCGCGCATGAGCCTGGCCGAAGCGCCGGTGTTGTTGCTCGACGAGCCCCACGCCGCCCTCGACGAAGAAGGCCAGGCGCTGTGCTGGAAACACATCCACGCCTGGCACGATCAAGGCCGCACGCTGATCGTCGTCTGCCATGACCTGGCGTCCGTGCGCCACCACACCCAGAACGTGGTGCAGATAAAAAGCACCGGCTGCGTGTTCGGGCCCAGCAAAGAACTGATCCGTCCCCAAGCCCACATGCAGGTGGCCTGATGCACTTCGCCGCGCACTTGTGGATGCCCTTCCTCGACTTCGTTTTCATGCGCCGCGCACTCATCGGCGGGCTGGTGCTCGCCTGCAGCACCGCGCCGCTGGGTGTGTTCCTGATCCTGCGGCGCATGAGCCTGATCGGTGACGCCGTGGCCCACGGCATTCTGCCCGGCGCCGCACTGGGCTTCTGGTTTGCCGGGCTCAGCCTGCCCGCGCTGACCATCGGCGGCCTCGGCGCCGGGTTGAGCATGGCCGGTTTATCCGCATGGATCACCCGCCGCACCGGCCTGCGCGAAGACGCCAGCCTCGCCGCCATCTACCCCATTTCCCTCGCCGCCGGTGTGCTGATCCTCGGCATCGCCGGCAAGCGCCTGGACCTTTTGCACTTGCTGTTCGGCTCTGCGCTGGCCGTGGACGAAACCACCCTCACCGGCATGCTCTGGGTCTCCGGCTTCAGCTTGATCGCCATGGCGCTGATCTACAAACCGCTGTTGCTGGACACCCTCGACCCGCTGTTCCTGCAAACCGTCAGCCGCCTCGGCCCGCTCGCTCATGGGTTGTTCCTGACGCTGGTGGTGCTGAACCTGGTGATCGGCTTCCAGGCCATCGGCGCGTTGATGGTGGTGGGTTTGATGATGTTGCCGGCGATTGCTTCACGGTTCTGGAGCCGGCGCCTGCCGGTGTTGATTGCGGTGTCGGCGGTGCTGGGATGCCTGTCGGTGTGGTTCGGTTTATTGCTGTCGTTCTACTACTCACTGCCCAGCGGCCCGGCCATCGTGCTGGTGGCTGGCGGCGGGTATTTGCTTTCCGTGGTCTTCGGTCCGGTGCACGGCTTGCTGCGCCGCCCGCCCTCTCTTACATCCCAATGAGGTGTTTCCCGATGCGCGCTCTACTCGTGCTGTTCAGCCTGCTGCTGCCGTTGTCGATGGCTCAGGCCGCCGACAAACTCCAGGTGGTTACCAGCTTCAGTATTCTCGATGACATCACCCACCAGATCGGTGGCGATCACATCCAGATCAGCAACATGGTCGGCCCGGACGCCGACGCCCACACCTACGAACCCACGCCGGACGACGCCAAGGCGCTGCTCAAGGCCAAGGTAATCATCAAGAACGGTTTGGGCTTCGAGCCCTGGCTGGACCGCCTGGTGACCAGCACCGAAACCAAGGCCACGGTGGTGACCGCCAGCAAAGGCGTGATCTCCCACACCATGGACGAAGACGGCGAAACCATCCCCGACCCGCACGCCTGGCATAACCTGGCCAACGCCGAAATCTACGTCAACAACATCACCAAGGCGCTGATTGCCGCCGACCCGGCCAACAAAGCCGACTACCAACGCAACAGCCAAACCTACCTGAAAGAAATCTACCGCTTGCTGGCCGAAGCCAAAGCCAAGTTCGGCGCGCTGCCACCGGGCAACCGTCGCATCGTCACGTCCCATGACGCCTTCGGTTACCTCGGCCAGGCCTATGGCATCCAGTTCCTGGCGCCACAAGGCCTGTCGACTGAGCGCGAACCGTCTGCCGCCGAAGTCGCCGCGCTGATCACCCAGATCCGCAAAGACAAGGTCAAAGCCGTGTTCATGGAAAACATCAAGGACTCGCGCCTGCTCAAGCAGATTGCTGACGAAAGCGGCGCGCAAATCGGCGGCACCTTGTACTCCGACGCCCTCGCCGCCGAAGGCCCGGCCAGCACCTTCACCGGGCTGTTCGAATACAACCTCAACACCCTGTGCGCCGCCCTGAGCAAGCCATGACCCTGAGCATGCTCGACCTGGAAGGGGCTGCCCTCGGCAGCCGCTTTCCACTCGAACCCGTGCTCGACGCCCTGCCGTGGAACAGCGATGGCCTGATTGCCGCCATTGCCCAGCAACACGGCAGCGGCGAGGTGTTGATGCTGGCCTGGATGAACCGCCAGGCCCTCAATGAAACCCTGGCCACCGGCCAAGTCTGCTACTGGTCGCGCTCGCGCCAAGAGTTGTGGCGCAAAGGTGAAAGCTCCGGCCACTGGCAGCAGTTGGTCGAAGCGCGGCTCGATTGCGACGGCGACGCAGTGCTGCTGATCGTCGACCAGCAAGGCCCGGCCTGCCACACCGGCCGGCCCACCTGTTTCTACAACGCCATCGATGGCGCCTACGTTCATGTCATTACGGAGCCTGCTGCATGATCCGCAAAAACCCTTCCGGCGATCTGCCGGTGATTGCCGAATCGGCCTACGTCGATAAAACCGCAATCATCTGCGGCAAGGTCATCATCGGCGAGAACGTATTCGTCGGCCCCTACGCCGTGATCCGCGCCGACGAAGTCGATGCCACCGGCGACATGGACCCGATCACCATCGGCGCCAACTCGAACATTCAGGACGGCGTGGTCATCCACTCCAAATCCGGCGCGGCGGTGAACATCGGCGAGTTCACCTCCATCGCCCATCGTTCCATCGTCCACGGCCCCTGCACCGTCGGCGACCGTGTGTTCATCGGCTTCAACAGCGTGCTGTTCAACTGCGCCGTCGGCGATGGCTGCGTGGTGCGCCACAACTCGGTGGTGGATGGCCGCGACCTGCCCGCCGCCTTTTACGTGCCCTCCACCACCCGCATCGGGCCGAACACTGACCTGTCGCAATTCCCGCCGGTGAGTATCAGCGCCTCGGAGTTCTCCGAAGACGTGGCGCGCACCAACGTCGATTTAGTGCGTGGCTACAAAGCCTTGCAAAACGAGTTCTGAACCATGAGCCGCCTGCTGATTCGCAATGCCCGTCTGGTGAATGAAGGCCAGGAGTTTGACGCCGATGTACTGGTCGCCAATGGCCGTATCGAGAAGATCGCCGCCAGCCTCGAAGGCTACAACGAACCGGTGGAAATTGACGCACAAGGTCAGTGGCTGCTGCCGGGCATGATCGATGACCAGGTGCATTTCCGCGAACCCGGCGCGCCCGACAAAGGCAGCTTCTACAGCGAATCCCGTGCGGCAGTGGCCGGTGGCATCACCAGCTTCATGGACATGCCCAATACCCACCCCGCCACCTTGAACCTGGAAGCCCTGGCCGATAAAAAGCGCCGCGCCGCGTTGCACTCGGTGGCCAACTACGGCTTTCACTTTGGCGTGAGCAACGACAACCTCGACACCGTCGCCGCCCTCGACCCGCGCGAAGTGGCCGGGGTGAAAGTGTTCATGGGCGCCTCAACCGGTAACATGCTGGTGGACGACCCACGGATTCTGGAGCGACTGTTTGCCGAAGTGCCAACCATTCTGCTCGCTCATTGCGAACACACACCGAGCATCCTGGCCAACGAACAGCGTCTGCGTGAGCGCTTTGGCGACAATATCCCTGCCGTTGCCCATCCGCTGATTCGCGATGCCGAAGCCTGCTATCGCTCGTCGTCGTTTGCAGTGGAGCTGGCCAAGCGTCACGGCACGCGCCTGCATGTGCTGCACCTGACCAGCGCCCGCGAGCTGGCCTTATTCGAAGACAAACCCCTGGCCGAAAAACGCATCACCGCCGAGGTCTGCCTGCACCACTTGCTGTTCGATGACCGCGACTATCACCGCCTCGGCCACCAGATCAAATGCAACCCGGCGATCAAGACCTGCGCCGACCGCGACGCGCTGCGCCTGGCCTTGCTGAGTGACCGTCTGGATGTGATTGGCACTGATCATGCGCCGCATACCTGGGCGCAAAAACAGTTGGGCTACCGCGAAGCGCCCTCCGGCCTGCCGCTGGTGCAGCACGCGTTGCCGGCGTTGTTGGAGTTGGTGATCGACGGGCATCTGCCGCTGACCACGCTGGTGGCTAAAACCAGTCACCGTGTCGCTGACCTGTTCGCCATCCCGGACCGCGGCTATCTACGCGAAGGCTATTGGGCTGACCTGGTGCTGATCAAGCCCGAGCCCGAAGGCAAACCCGTCAGCAGCCAGCCGATTCTCGCGCGCTGCGGCTGGACGCCTTTCGCCGAGCGCAGCTTTCGCCACAGCGTCAGCACCACGCTGGTGTCCGGCCACCTGGCGTGGCACAACGGCCAGGTGGTCGACAGCTGCCAGGGGTTGCCCCTGCACTTTTTGCGTTAGGCGCGGGGTTTGACCGTACCGCAATCGTTGCCCAGCCACTGGGCGTGCGTGTCGAGGCTGCCCTTTTGCTGGATGCCGGTGGCATTGAAGGTGCCGTTCACGGTGGTGGTGAATTCCTGCTGGCTCTGGAACGTGGCAACGCCGGTGCCTTGGGCTTTCGGGCAGCTGAAACGGAATTTCCACTGGTTGCCGGTCTTGTCGGTCACTTCCTGTTTGCAGCCCGACTGCGGGTCGGTCAGGGGAATGGAATCCGACGCGACTTGGGCGGGCGTCAGGCAAACCTGCACGCCTTTGCCGGCCATGGTGATGCCTTGTTTTTCCAGCATGGCGCGCTGTTCGGGTGTCATCTGTTGCTTGAGCTGACCGAGGATCAGCGACAGGTCCGGCAAGTCCTGGTTATCGACTTTCATATTACTGGTGGTCAATTCCCACAAGCCCGGCGCCAGCATCTGCGCCTGAGCCGCCACGGGCAGCGACAATCCAACAACCATGGCCAAACTGAGCAGACGAGCATTCATCGGGTAACTCCTGGGTAATTGTGGGCGTTAGACGCCGCAAAGGTGTCAGTGTTGCATGGCAAATAAAATAGCGACATTCACTGCGGTTCATGGTCTGTTAGGCACTTGATTGCCTGGAGTTAAGTCATTCATGGATTTTTTTGGCCCGCACCTGCTCGCCTACTTCATTGCCACGTTGCACTTTCTCGGGACTCTGGCCGCGATCCACGCGGTGCTGACGGTCAGGACGGCCCAAGGCTCGATTGCCTGGGCGTTGTCGTTGATGTTCATGCCGTACCTGACGCTGATTCCCTACCTGATTTTCGGCCGCAGTACCTTCGACGCGTACATCCAGGCGCGGCGCCAGGCCAACCAGGAAATGCACACCGCCATCACCGAGCTGAACTGGCGCCCCTGGGTCGAAGAGGCCCTGGCCGCGCGCAACTCCAGCGCCTATGGCTCGCTGCGCGCCATGCCCAAACTGGGGCGCATGCCGTGCCTGGCCAACAATCAAGTACGCTTGTTGATCAATGGCGACGCCACGTTCAGCGCGATCTTCGAGGCGATTCGCAACGCCAAAACGGCGGTGCTGTTCCAGTTTTTCATCATTCATGACGACGAGCTCGGGAGGCAGTTGCACGCCTTGCTGAAGGAAAAAGCTGCCGAAGGCGTAGACATTCACGTGCTCTACGACCGCATCGGCAGCCACGCCCTGCCCCACCGCTACGTGCAATCGCTGCGCGACGCCGGGGTCAAAGTCAAAGCGTTCGCCACCCGCAGCGGCTGGCTTAACCGGTTCCAGGTCAACTTCCGCAACCACCGCAAGATCGTGGTGGTGGACGGCATCACCGGGTTTGTCGGCGGGCATAACGTCGGCGATGAATATCTGGGTAAAAAACCACCGCTGGCGCCGTGGCGCGATACCCACGTGCAAGTTACCGGCCCGGTGGTGGCGTGCTTGCAGGAGTCGTTTGCCGAAGATTGGTTCTGGGCCGCGCGCGAGCTGCCGCCGCTGATCCTGCCGGACGCTTACCCCGAAGACGGCGTGCTCTGCCAATTGCTCGCCAGCGGCCCGGCCGACCCGTACGAAACCTGCTCGCTGTTTTTCGTCGAGGCCATCCACGCGGCGACCGAACGCGTGTGGATCACCAGCCCATATTTCGTGCCCGATGAGGCGGTGTTCTCCGCCCTGCGCCTGGCGGTTCTGCGTGGCGTAGATGTACGCCTGCTGCTGCCGTCGCGGCCCGACCACCGCATTGTGTATGCCGCCTCCAGCCTCTACGCCATCGAAGCGGTGCGCGCCGGGGTGCGGGTGTTCCGCTATAAACCGGGCTTCCTGCACCAGAAAGTGGTGCTGGTCGACAGCGAAATCAGCGCCATCGGCAGTGCGAACATGGACAACCGTTCGTTCCGGCTGAATTTTGAAGTGATGTTGCTGACGGTGGATGAAGCGTTCGCCAGCGAAGTGGAGCAGATGCTGCTGGATGACTTTGCGTTGGCCCATGAAGTCAGCCAGGAAGAAAGCCGCGAGACGCGTCGCCTGCAACAGTTGGGCATGCGGGTTGCGCGGCTTATTTCACCCATCCTCTAACAAACAACACAGAAACAAATGTGGGAGCTGGCTTGCCTGCGATAGCGGTGAGTCAGTAACCCATAAGGTCCTGATACACCGCCATCGCAGGCAAGCCAGCTCCCACAGTTTTTGATCCCCAGTGTGTTTTGAAGATCAGCGGTAGATATCTTCCCGCGTCCACGGCAGTTCATGACTGCCATCGGCATGCGGTTTCACCGCCAATATCTGGTGCAGGTTGATCCAGCCCCGCGCAAACGCATACGCGCAGCCAGCCAGGTACAGCCGCCAGATGCGCAACGCTTGCTCCGGCACCATCTTCGCCGCCGCTTCCAGGTTGTCTTCCAGGCGTTCGCTCCAATGGTCCAGCGTGCGCGCGTAGTGCAGGCGCAGGCTTTCGACGTCGACCACTTCCAGCCCGACCTCACTGATTTCCGCGGTCATCATCGCCAGGTGCGGCAGCTCGCCGTTGGGGAACACATACCGCTCGATAAAATCCCCGGCGCCACGGCCCACGGGGCGGCCGTCGGTGTGCTTGGCGGTAATGCCGTGGTTCATCACCAGGCCGCCTTCACGCACCGCGCCAAACAGGGTTTTGCAGTACTGCGCCAGGTTGGCGTGGCCGACGTGTTCGAACATGCCCACGCTCACCACTTTGTCGAAACGGCCGTCTTGAGGCAGGTCGCGGTAGTCGAGCAGTTGCAGGTCCACCTGGCCTTCCAGGCCCTCAGCTTTGACCCGTTCGCGGGCCAGCGCGAGCTGCTCTTTGCTCAGGGTGATACCAAACACCTTGACCCCGAACTCACGCGCGGCAAAACGCGCCAGCCCGCCCCAACCACAGCCAACGTCGAGCAAATACTCACCCGGCTGCAAACGCAACTTGCGGCACAGGTGGCGGAATTTGTCTTGTTGAGCCTGGTCGATGGATTCGCTGCCGGTTTCGAAATAACCGCAGGAGTACGCCATGTCCTGATCCAGCCATAGCTGGTAGAACTCGTTGGACAGGTCGTAATGGTAGGAAATGGCGGCTGCGTCAGTAGCCTTGTCGTGGATCGAGCGCACCGGACGACTCCCCTCGTCGTCATCGATCAAGGCGTGACTCAGCTCGTCACACACCCGGATCACTTCGGTGATGGAGCCTTCCAGCTCCAATTTGCCCTCGACGAAGGCTTCGCCCAATGAGTCGAGCGTTGGATGGGTCAGGCTGGAGACGACCGTGGGGTCCTTCACCACGATGGTCACACTGGGCTCGGGGCCCAAGTTGAATTCATGGCCGTCCCAGAGTCGAAGACGCAGCGGTAGCTTGAGATTCTGTAAGGCCGGTGGAAGTTGCGCGAGCATGAGTAGTCCCCCCTTGTTTCAGACGTCTGGAGTGAGGGTAGACCATCCGAAGACAAAGTAGGAGGCTATCGATTTGATAGCGCTGATCTATGGGGCTCGAAACTCGAGCAAACCGTCTTGGATCCACTGTTTCAGCCACGTAACCGCTTGCAGCGGTGCACCCTCTCCAGTAGTGACTGCCAACTCTGCGCACAGTTCTGAAAAGTTCCAGCCGGTGGTGACCATGCCTGCCAGCGCGCAGGCTTCATCAGGCTCCAGGCTGCGGTAATGGCAGATATTCTGGTGACGCCACACCAGGCAAATCTGCGCCAGTTCCAGTGCGTGGCTGTGGGGGAAATCCGACTCATCCTTGCTCGCGCGCCAGATCGCCACACTATTGAAATGGCACAGCACCTGCTGCACCGAAGGCGCCAGGCTCACCTGCAACCCCGGCCAGTCTTCAGGCGCCAGTTGCGCCATGTCATTGAGGCTCAAAGGCTCACCCTGCGGCGCATCGAAGGCGAGGGTAAACGCCCACTCCAATCGCGCCAGCTCGGCCAGCGGCGTGCTCTGCTCCGCCACCAGATGCTCAACGAGAAATGCCGGAAACCGCTCGCCCAACCAACGCAGGCTGTAATGGGCCGACGGATAGCGCCGCACGTAGGCGTCTGTCAGTAACGCGAATTCGTCGTCACCCAACCAATACCAGATGGCGCTGAAGTCATGGCGCAACACTTCCTGCAGCCGCGAGACATAGGCGTTGTGATAAATCGCCAGGCCCGTGTCCACGTCCAGGGTCGGCCCGCCCAGCAAGGTGGCGGCAAAGCCACTGTTGGCCACCGAGCTTTCGGACAATAGATGCTGTTCAAAGGCCAGCTGCCAATCGATCAGGCGCATAACGCCCTCCTGGCCAACGCGCTGGCGCCCAGCTCACGGGCCTTGCTCAACTCGGTGAGCAACTCTTCGAACGGCGGGAAATGATCATCACGTTCCAACAGCGTCGACACCGGCCCCAACAGCTCCAGCGTCTGTTGATAAAGCGCCCACACCGGGTCACATACCGGGTGGTCATGGGTGTCGACCACGTAGTCGCCGTAATCCATATGCCCGGCCAGGTGCAGTTGGCGGATGCTTTCGGGCGGCAGATTGCGGATAAACGTCCAGGCGTCGAACCCGTGGTTACGCGAGCTGACATACACGTTGTTAACGTCCAGCAACAGCTGGCACCCGGTGAGGTGGGCCAGGGCGTTGAGAAATTCCCACTCGGTGAATTCGTCGGCCTTGGAGCGCACATAACTGGAGACGTTTTCCAGCACCAACGGGCGCTGCAATACGTCCTGCACTTGGCGTACGCGGCCGGCCACGTGGTAAAGGCTTTCTTCGGTGTAAGGCAGCGGCAGCAAGTCGTGCAGCTGGTGTGCGTTGCCGCGGCTCCAGCACAGATGATCGGAAATCCACGCGGGCTGAATGCGCTCGGCGAGCTGTTTGATGTGTTTCAGGTAATCGGTATCGAGGGCATGCGGCCCACCGATGGACAGGGACACACCGTGCATCACCAAGGGATAGCGCTCGGCTATCGCGTCCAGGTAATACAAGGCTTTACCGCCCTGGACCAGATAATTCTCGGAGATCACTTCGAACCAATCCACGGCCGGCGATTGTTCAAGGATCTGCTGGTAGTACTCACTGCGTAAACCCAGGCCGTAACCCAGACTTGGAAGGGACGCGGACATGACTCACTCCAGGGCAAAGTGTCCGCAGCGGTGGGGGGCGTCCGCTGCGGGTGCACTCGGTTGCCGGTTATTCGCCGACGGTGCCGCCAGCCTTCATGCAGGCATCAGCCGAAGGCTTGGCAACGAAGCCCTGGCCTTTGCAAGAACCCAGACCTTTGCACGCGTGGTCCTTGGTTTTGCAGTCGTTCTGGCCTTTGCAGGCGTTGATGCCGTAGCAGTGCACGGCCGTGTCAGCGGCTTGAGCCTGAGTCACAACACCAGCAAACATGGTAGCGGCGGCCATTGCGAGAGCGGCACCAGCAGCAGCGGATTTGAAGTTCATTTTGTAGTCCTCATGATCGGTAGGGTGTCGGTCCAAACGGATTGTTCAGTCTCGACATACCACTAGAGTGAGGTCCCTTATCGGCGTTACAGCTGTGTGCAAATATTTCTGAAAATTATTCTTCGAGCTTCAAAAGCGGCTCCTGAAAGCGCAGCAAACGCCCGGCATTGCCCAGTACCAGCAAGGTGCTGAGGT
Source organism: Pseudomonas sp. D2002 (assembly GCF_013385735.1). Lineage (NCBI taxonomy): Bacteria > Pseudomonadati > Pseudomonadota > Gammaproteobacteria > Pseudomonadales > Pseudomonadaceae > Pseudomonas > Pseudomonas sp. D2002. The sequence goes on from NZ_JACAPL010000004.1 coordinate 196,105, forward strand.
TATGCAATACCGCCGCAATCATCGCGCCGGCCGCGCCCAGCCAGCCAAATGCGGCGAACACCACGATGGCCAGCGTCCAGCCCAAGCCGATGATCACGTTGACCTGCAACGTGTGTCGGCACTGGCGGCTCAAGCGCACACAGGTGCCCAGGCGGCGCAGGTCGCTGCCGATCAACACCACGTCCGCAGACGCGAGTGCGATGTCCGCCCCGCCCGCGCCCATCGCCACGCCCACCACGCCCGCCTTGAGCGCCAGCGAGTCGTTGATGCCATCGCCCACCACCATCGGCCGGAAACCGCTGCCGATTTCCCCCAGCACGCGGTTGAGTTTGTCTTCCGGTAAGGCCTGGGCTTCGACATCGCTGATGCCCACGTCCAATGCCAGGCTGTCGGCAACGCTTTGGCGGTCGCCGGTCAACAGCAACTGGCGACCCAGGCCCAGGTCGCGTAGCTCTTGCAATGCCTGGCGTGCCTCCGGCTTGACGCTGTCGGCGAGCAACAGCCAGGCGAGGAATTGCCCGTTCAATGCCAGCCCGGCAATCGGACCATCGTGGTTCGGCACCTCAGTGGTCACGATGCCCAATTGCTCGAACAACTCCGGGCGCCCCAAGGCCGCTTCGCCCTGCTCGGTCCGCGCTACAACACCCAAGCCCTGGCGTTCGCGAATATCCGTGAGCACCAGCATCTGTTCCTGCGTCGCCAAGCCCGCCAACGCGCGGCTGACCGGGTGGCTGCTGGCCGAGCCAAGGCTGGCCGCCAGGTTCAGCAACACCTGCCGATCCGGCGCTGTGGTCTCGATGGATTGCAGACGCAGCGTGCCAAACGTCAGCGTACCGGTCTTGTCGACCACCAACGAAGTCAGGTCGGCCAGTTCCTCAAGAAACGCCGAGCTGCGAATCAAAATCCCGTGCCGCGCCGCCACCGCAATCCCGGCAATCGCCGTGGCCGGTGCCGACAGCACCAACGCACACGGGCACGCCGCCACCAGCACCGCCAACATCGCCTGGGCGTCATTGGTCACAAACCACGTCACCGCCGCCAGCAACAACACCAGCACCATATAGCTGCCGGCATACCGCTCCAGCAGCCGCGTGATCGGCGGCTTGGAACGTTCGGCGTTCTGCATCAGCGCGATGACTTTGCCCAAGGTCGATTCATGACCCGTGCGCGTCACTTCAAGGCGCAGCAAGCCATCCAGGTTGATCGCGCCACCAAACACCTGCACACCGACGCTGGCCTCCAACGGCACCGACTCGCCAGTGATCGGCGCCGTGTCCAGGCTCGCCTGGCCCGACAGCACTACGCCATCGGCGGGCACGCGGTCACCGGCGCGCACTTCGACGATATCGCCGGTGTTCAGCGTGCCGTTATCCACTTCCACAATGCTGCCGTCGGCCTGCACCAGCCGCGCATGGCTGCGGGTCAGTTTGCCCAAAGCATGAATCGCTTCCTGGGAGCCAATCACGCTGCGCTCTTCCAGCACGTGGCCGAAAATCATGATGATCGGCAGCAACGCAGCGGTCAGCAGGTCGCCCGTGGCCCACGCGCCAATCATCGCCAGGGCGATCAATTGGTCGGTGATGCCATGCAGGCTCGGGTAACGCAGGCTGTACCAGGCCGAGCGCATCACCGGCACGGCGACCAGCAAGGACGCGACGCCGAGCAGCAGTTGGCTCACGCCGTTCTGGTCCGGCGCCAGCCAGCGCCACACCAGGCCCAATACCAGTAAGCCCAGGGCCAACATGGCCAAGGTCAATTGCCGCGCAGCACTGCGCTGTTCGGCGGAAGTCAGCATAGGCGCGCTCATTGTTCGGCTCCCTGGATGATCAAGCGGGAGTCGTCTTTAGGATCGACCGTGGTCACGGAGCCGGCCTGGCCGAGAATCTTCGGCATCCGCTCGCGGTACAGACGCAGCAACAAACCTGGGTCTTTAACCTGAGCCAAGCTGGCGACAGTGGCGGTTTGCGCCTGGGCATTGGCCAGGCGTTCGCTGGCCTGGGCATGGGCGACTTGCACCAGCCGGTCAGCCTCTTGGTTGGCGGTCTGGGTGAGTTTTTCTGCGTCGGTACGCGCATTCGCTACGGCTTTATCGGCTTGCTGACTGGCGGTCAGCACGGCATTGAACGCATTCACCGCCGGGCCCGGCAGGCTCGACTGCACGTCAACACGGGTCACTTCAATGCCCAGTCCCAAACCGGTGGAGGCCAATTCCGCCAGGCGCTTGTTGATGCCTTGCACCAAGTCGCCACGCAACCGCTCACGACGTTCGGCGGCGCCATTATCGCTGCCGATCAGTTCAGGACGTGCCACCAGAATCGTGTCCAGGTCGCGCGCGGCCGTCAGCGCCACCGCGCTGCGCGTCACCAAGCGATCCAGCGCCGGCAGCACGTGTTCGCCTTGCAACACATACGCGTAGGGCTCGGTGACCTTATAGAACACCCGCACATCCAGCTGCACCACGCCGGCATCGCCGGTCAGCAGGTAACCGGAACCCGCCAGAGCATCGCTCAATGGCGTGGCAAAACTGGCCACGCGGTCGGCCTGGATAGCCGTGTCGGAGCGCAACAGGTTCTCCACCCGACGCTCTATCACTCGGTCGGCGGCCGGCAACAACACCACCTGCTCGAACGGCTGCGGCCACGCCAATAACAGCCCGGCGTTCTGAATGCGGTCGAGGGCGCCGAAGTGCAGCACCACGGCACGGTTCTGCGGGTCGATCTGGCGCACGTTGGAAAATGCCCAGGCCAACGCCGCCAACACGGTCACCGCGTACAGCGCCAGGAAGGTCAGGCGCCCGGCCTGAATCCACGGGCTGTCCGGGCTGTCACGCATCGTCATGGCTGAACATCCTTCGGCCCGTCCACCAGCGCGCGAAACGGCGCGGCGTCGGTGCGCAGGATGATTTTGGTGCCCGGCGTCACCACCGTGCCCAAGGTGTCCAGCGAGCGCAGCAAGTTGTACAGCTGCGGATTACCGGCGTAGGCGCGGCCATAAATCTGCGCCGCTTCAACCCGCGACTGCGCTTCGATATCGGCGGCTTTCACCGTGGCGTCGGCCTGCACGATGCGCGCATCGCGTTCGGCGGCGGAGCGAATCTGCGCCGCCTCTCGCTTGCCCACGGCGGTGCGTTCGGTGGCGATGGTTTCGCGCTCGGCGCGCATGCGGTCGACGGTGGCCGTGAGGGTTACCGAAGGCAAGGTCAGGCGCTCGACACCGACTTGCGCCACGCGCACGCCATAAGTGGTGAGCAATTGTTGATCAATCTGCTGGCGCAACTGCGCCTCGAAATCGGCGATGCGCACTTGGCTGGCGTCGGTGTTGATCAAACTGGACAGGTCAAAGCTGGCCGCGGTGGTTTCCAGCGCCGAGCCGACGAAGGTGCGAATTTGCCGCGCCGCTTCATCCGGCTGGTTCTGCACCGCACGCATAAAGCGCTGCACATTGTCGGCATCGCCCTGCACCTGCCACGCCACATAGGCCTGCACGATAATCCGCAGGCCGTCGCGGGTGCCCACATCCTGCAAACCGCTGGAGGTGGTGCGCAGACGCAGGTCCACCGGAATCGCCGCTTCGAACGGCGCCGGCCAGCGCCAGCCCAGGCCGGGCTCCAACAGCACCCGCGATGGGTTGCCGAACCGCGTAATCACCGTGGCTTCGCCCGAACGCACCTGCACCAGGCTGGCAGCCGCCACGGCAAACAGCACCAGCAACACCGCCCAGGCCATGCGCCGCCAAGGAAATGGGCCAGCGGCTTGTTCATCACCGTGGTGATGGTGGTGGTGGCCGTGAGGGTGGTGATGACCGTGATCGTGAGAATGAGCGCTCAACAGACAGACTCCTTATTGAACGGCTTTACGCGGCGCCATCGGGTCGGCCGGCAAAGTAAAAGAACGCAGATCGATCGTCGGCGCGCCATCGGCGCCCAGGCGGTGATCCAGAATAAGCAGCTTGGCGTGGGCCAGGCCTTGGCTGAGTTGGCCGAGGTACTGTTCCAGCACGAAGGCCTGGCCTGCAGCGGCATAGGCTTTTTGTTCGGCGCTGAACCTCAGGTCGGCCGCTTGGGCGCCGGCCTGCACTTCACGCGCAGTGGCCAAGGCCTGGTCGCGGGCGGTGCTGGCTTGCAGCAAGGCCTGGTTGGTCTGTTCGCTGGCGGCGCCGCGCTCGCGGGAGATCAGCGCCTGGGCCCCAATCTGCGCCGCCTGCACCGCGTGGTAAGCGTTTGCGGCGCCGGCCGGTGGGTGAATTGCTTCCACCACCGTGGCCAGAATTTCCACGCCACTGTCGAGTTTTTGCAGGTCCGCCTGCACCGAGCGGCCGATTTCGTCGGCCAGCTGGGTGCGTTGCTCGCCGAGCAATTCATCCAGCGTGCGCGAGGCAAAGTCGTGAACCAGAATGCGGCTGGCGGTGCTGCGGATCAGGGTCGGTACATCGGCGCTGTTATAGGTGGCGGCGAGCGCGGCCTTATCCGTCAGGCCGATGCGGTAGACAAAGCGCACGTCCATATTGACGATCTGGAAGCTCTGTTTGTCGCCACTGCTGCTGGCGATCACCTGGGCCTTGTCATTCACATGGCTGGCGTCCCACAAGCGGTTGGCAATCGTCGGCGCCGGGCCTTCAGCAGAAGCCAGCTCCGGTGCGGCAGCTTCGCTGACGCTGGTGGCCAGTTCATGCACCACACCGTTTTCCACGTTGATGACGCGGCCCAACGGCCAGGGCAACCCGGCATGCAAGCCAGGGCCGAACACTGCCACCGGTTTGCCGAAGCGCTCATAAATCCCACGGCCTTGCAGGGGCACTTCGTGCACGCCGGTCAGCGCCCAACCGACAGCCAGCACCACCAGCAGCACCGGCAGGAATGCCCGGCGCATGTAGGTAAAGGCCCAGATCTGGCGCAGGTCGATGCCAAAGCGGTTGTGCAACTCGTGCTGCAACGCCAGCAACGGCTGGGGCGGCCAGCGCAACAGCCCGGCGATAAAGCTCTGCGCCATCAAACGCGGTTCGAGGCGTGGCTGGCGAGGGCTGAACAGTGAAAGGAGCGCCCGCAGCAAAAACTCCACCGCGACCAGCCCCGGCAGCAGGCCGATCAACACGGCCAAGCGCAATGGCCACACCGACTCCGCACCGGCAAACAGCAGGCAAATCGCGCTGACCACCAGGCAGGCAATCGCCACCCGGCTCAACTGCGCCAGCTGCGAGGCTTCCGGCCATTGGGCCGCCGTTTCCTGCGCCAAGCGGCGTTCGAACACCAGTAAACCAAAGGCCAACGCCAACCCAAGCGCAGCGCCGATACTCGCCGACTGCCCCACCGGCGCGGCGGGCAACGCCAGGTTCCAGAACTCGATGATGCTGACCAACGCCAGCAACGACCAGCCACTCAGCCACAGCACCGGCGCGCCAACCTGCGCGAGCAGGCCGCTACCGAAACGCCCGAGCAGGCGCGTGTACCCGCCGGTGTCTTCAACCGGCAGTTCGATCACTTCAGCCGTCGGCGCTTCCAGCGCCTGGGCGCGCCAATCGGCGACCCACCACGCCGATTGCAACCCGGCCACCAGCACCAGCAAGGCCGACGCGCAGTTGATCAACACCACCGGCCAGATCGACAGCGGCGCAAACAGGGCGACAAACAGCGCCAGCACCCAACCGCAAACAGCCAGGGCCGTCAGGCTGATGCCGGCCTGGCGCAATCGACGGGCATGAAACAGTCCCTGCTGAAAACGCGGCAGGCCTTCCACCGAAGCGCCGTCAGCTTCTAGATCCACTTGCATCCGCTCAACGCCCGCTTGTACACAATTCGTTACGATATAACACGCAGCGTGAAATTTTTGTTCGAAAACAACACAAAACCCCTGTGGGAGCGGCGGTGCGACGATTCGACTTGCTCGCGAATGCGGTGGTTCAGCCAGCTCATTTGTAACTGACCCACCGCATTCGCGAGCAAGCCCGCTCCCACATTTACTCTTCGGCGCCTGCAAGAGCGTGACTAAACCCCCAGAAACACGAGCCATCACTGGTGCAGGCACGGATTAATCGGCACACTCCAACACAGTTTTTCGCGGGTCCACGGACAAGGAAGCGTCATCCCCCATGATTTCGATCTATCAGCTCAAGCCGCGTTTTCAAAACCTGCTGCGCCCCCTTGTGCAGCGCCTCTACGACAACGGCACCACCGCCAACCAGATCACCGTGCTGGCCGGCGTGGTTTCCCTGTTGGTCGGCCTGCTGATCGCCTGCTTTGCCCAATACCTGTGGCTGTTTGCGCTGATCCCGCTGTGGATGATCCTGCGCATGGCGCTCAATGCCATCGACGGCATGCTCGCCCGGGAATTCGGCCAGCAGTCACGCCTGGGTGCTTATCTCAATGAACTGTGCGACGTGATCGCCGACAGCGCGCTGATCCTGCCCTTCGCACTGATCCCTGGTGTGAGCCTGGCGCCGGTGCTGCTGGTGGCATTGCTGGCGGTGTTCAGCGAATACGCCGGTGTGCTCGGGCCAATGGTGGGTGCGTCGCGGCGTTATGACGGGCCGATGGGCAAGAGTGATCGCGCCTTTGTACTCGGCGTGTTGGCCACCGGCGTGGCGCTGGGCTGGCTCGGCGCGGGCTGGGTCGACACGGTGATGTGGCTGGTCGCCGCCCTGCTTGCCTACACCTTGGTCAACCGTGTGCGCCAGGGTCTTAAAGAAACGACTTCCCCTTCTGCATAAGGAATTTGCGATGCGCGAACAGCAAGAGCACACCTTCAGTACCCATGATGGCGTCGAGCTTTTCTACCGGCACTGGCCGGCCACCGCCCCGCTTGGCGATGAGCCGCGCAAGGCGATCCTGCTGTTCCATCGCGGCCACGAGCATTCGGGGCGCATTGCCCACTTGGTCGATGAACTCGACCTGCCGCAGTTCGACTTCTTCGCCTGGGACGCCCGTGGCCACGGCCAGTCGCCCGGCGCGCGCGGCGACAGCCCCAGCTTCGCCACCAGTGCCCGTGACGTGCAAACCTTCCGCGACCACATCGGCGACACCTACGGCATCGAAGAACAAAACTGCGCGGTGATTGCCCAGAGCGTCGGCGCGGTGATAGCAGCCACGTGGGTGCACGATTACGCACCGAAAATCCGTGCGCTGGTGCTCGCTTCACCGGCGTTCAAGGTCAAGCTCTACGTGCCGTTCGCGCGGCCGGGCCTGGCGCTGATGCGCAGGTTTCGCGGCAACTTTTTCGTCAACAGTTACGTCAAGGCCAAGTTCCTCAGCCATGATCCTGAGCGCGTGGCGTCCTACGACAGCGACCCGCTGATCACCAAGGCGATTTCGGTGAATGTGCTGCTCGGCCTGTACGAAGCTGCCGACCGCGTCGTCGCCGATGCCCAGGCGATCCAGGTGCCGACGCAACTGCTGATCTCCGGCTCCGACTTCGTGGTGCACCGCAAACCCCAGCAGCAATTCTTCGACCGCCTCGGCAGCCTGAAAAAAGAACTGCACATCCTGCCCGGCTTCTTCCACGACACCCTCGGCGAACGCGACCGCGCCGTGGCCGTGAGCAGCGCCAAGCGCTTTATCCTGCAGAACTTCGCCCAGCCGTTGGACCGCGCCTCGCTGCTGGACGCCGACAAACTGGGCGCTACCTGCGCCGAATCCGAATCCCTCGCTGCACCGCTACCGCGCAACTCGTTGCGCGACCTGTACTGGCGCATGACCCGCGCCAGCATGGGCCTGGGCAAGAACCTCTCGGACGGGGTGAAACTGGGCTTCGACACCGGCTTCGACTCCGGCAGCACCCTCGATTACGTGTACCGCAACAAGCCTACCGGCAAGGGCGGGTTGGGGCGGATGATCGACACCAACTACCTCAACTCTATCGGCTGGCGCGGCATTCGTCAGCGCAAGCTGAACGTCGAAGAATTGCTGCGCCTGGCCATGGCCAAGTTGCGCAGTGATGATCGCGAAGTGCGCATCGTCGACATCGCGGCGGGCCACGGCCGCTACATTCTGGAAGCCTTGCAGGGCGTGTCGCCGCTGCCGGAATCGATCCTGCTGCGCGACTACAGCGACATCAACGTGCGCGACGGTGGCGCGCTGATTCGCGAAAAAGGCCTGGGGGATATCGCCCAGTTCGTAAAAGGTGATGCGTTTGATCGCGCGGACCTGGCGGCGCTGGAGCCCAAGCCGACCTTGGCGGTGGTGTCCGGGTTGTATGAGCTGTTTGCCGACAACGGCATGGTTGGCGGCTCGTTGGCCGGTCTCGCCGAAGCCGTGGAGCCCGGCGGTTACCTGGTTTACACCGGCCAGCCGTGGCACCCGCAGCTGGAGCTGATCGCCCGCGCACTGACCAGCCACCGCCAGGGCCAGGCCTGGGTGATGCGCCGGCGCAGCCAGGCGGAAATGGATCAACTCGTCGAGGCCGCAGGCTTTCGCAAGATCACTCAGCGTGTGGACGAATGGGGCATTTTCACTGTGTCTCTGGCACAGAAGATCTGAGCATGCGCGAACCCGGCCTATTGAAACCAGCGGTCCTCTGGCTGCTGCTGTTGGCGCCGCTGTTTTTCAGCACCTACGGCTTTGCCACGTGGGTCACCAGCCAGCGCAGCGACGTCGGCACGCTGGTGTTCGGCTGGGAAACCCATATGCCGTTCTGGGCCTGGACCATCGTGCCCTACTGGTCCATCGACCTGCTTTACGGCTTCTCACTGCTGCTGCCCAACAGCCGACAAGAACTGAAACAACACGCCCTGCGCTTGCTGACGGCACAAGTGATTGCCGTGAGCTGCTTCCTGATCTGGCCGCTGCGCTTCACCTTCGAGCGGCCGGAGCTGGACGGCGTGTTCGGCTGGCTGTTTGCGGTGTTGGCGGGCTTCGACAAGCCGTTCAACCAGGCGCCGTCGCTGCACATCGCGCTGCTGGTGATCCTGTGGGTCATGTACCAGCGCCACACCCAAGGCTTTTGGCGCTGGGTGGTGCACGGGTGGTTCGCGCTGATCGGTATTTCGGTGCTGACCACTTATCAACATCACTTTATCGACTTACCCACAGGCGCGCTCGCCGGCTGGCTGTGCGTATGGCTGTGGCCGCTGGAACACCCGAGCCCGCTGTTGAATGTGCGGCTTACGCGGGACCGAAAACGCTGGCGGCTGGGCGTGCGCTACGGCCTGGGCGCGGTGGCCTTGGTGATTCTCGCGCTGGCTCTCGGCGGCTGGTGGCTGTGGTTGCTGTGGCCGGCGGTTTCCCTGGGGTTGATCAAGGCCAATTACTTCGTGCTGGGCGCGCCGGGCTTTCAGAAACGCGCCGATGGAACGCTGACGCCCGCCGCGCGCTGGCTGTATGCGCCCTACCTGGCGGCGGCGTGGCTCAACTCACGCCTGTGGACACGCAAGCATCCACAGCCGGACCTGATTGTGGATAACGTTTGGCTTGGGCGAATTCCCACTACGAGTGAGCAAGGTTCATTCACGGCCATCGTCGATCTCTGCGCCGAATTGCCGATTAATCCACTGGGCCGTGAGTATGCATGCGTCCCCGTGCTGGACCTGATCGCGCCGACACCCGCCGAATGCCTGCACGCCGCGCAGGCTATTGAACGCTTGCGCGCAAACGGACCTTTACTGGTGTGTTGCGCCCTCGGCTACTCGCGCAGCGCTACCGCCGTCGCCGCCTGGCTGCTGCACAGCGGGCGCGCGGCTACGGTCGATGCGGCACTGGCTATTATTCGTACAGCGCGGGCCCATGTGGTCCTGCACCCTGCTCACCGTGAAGCGTTGGAGGGCTTAGCCCATGCCCGCTGATATGGAACTCCAAGTGGTCGCCAGCCTGCTGCGTCGCGGCCGCTCGCTGGATCAGTTATCCACAGGCCTGACGCTGCTCGGCGTGTTATTCGGCCTGGCTCAACTGCTGATGGCGAGCATTTCGCCGATCTGCCTGCTGCTCAGCCTGTGGATGATTATCCTCGGGCTGCTGCAAAAGTACTGGGCGCTGCGCGTCGCCTTCGACGCCGACCTGTTCGCCCTGCTCGCCCGCGACACCGACCGCACCCCGGACCTTGACCAGGCCCTGCAAAGCCTTGGCCTGCAGTCGGCCAAGCGAGCCGGCCGGCCGTGGACCGAACGTCGTCGCGGCGCCCTCAAACTGCTGCGCAAGCAAGCCTGGTTGTTGGGCGCGCAAGTGCTGCTGACCCTGGCCGTGATCCTCGCCAGCCCTTGGCTACCTTTCGCCGGATAAGGAATCCCCATGTTCGAACCCGTGGTTGCCACCCTGATCACTTCAATGGCCCGCACCGTCACCGGCGCCCGCAGCCTGTGGCTGGGTTGTGCGCCGGTACCGGTGCAACGCATCTATTTCGCCAACCACAGCAGCCACGGCGACTTCGTGCTGGTGTGGGCGTCGCTGCCGCAGAACCTGCGCAAGTTCACGCGCCCGGTGGCCGGCAGCGATTACTGGAACAAAAGTGCGCTGCGTCGCTACATCATCAACCGCGTGTTCAACGGCGTGCTGATTGATCGCGAACGCAAAGACCCTGTGGATAACCCATTGCAGCCCATGCTCGCGGCGCTGGAAGGTGGCGACTCGCTGATCATCTTCCCCGAAGGCACGCGCAATCTCGAAGACGGACTGCTGCCGTTCAAAAGCGGCCTGTATCACCTGGCAAAAAGTTACCCACAGGCCGAACTGATCCCGGTGTGGATCGCCAACCTCAACCGGGTCATGCCCAAGGGTCGCGTACTGCCGCTGCCATTGTTGTGCACCACCAGCTTCGGCGCGCCGCTGCAATTGGAAGACGGCGAAGACAAAGCCGCCTTCCTCGCCCGCACCCGCGACGCCCTGCTCGCCCTTGCCCCGGAGCATGTCTGACATGGATAGCCAAACCCTGATGTTGTTCGGCGGCATCGGCGCCATCCTGGTGCTCGCCTCGCTGATCGGCCTGATCCTCAAGCTGCGCACCCGTGGCACGCCGAATGCGGTGATCGACAACCTCAACGCGCGCATCAACGCCTGGTGGGTAATGGTGGTGGTGATCGGCATCGCCTTCTGGCTCGGCACCGGCGCGGTGATCCTGCTGTTCTACGCGGTGTCGTTCTACGCCCTGCGCGAATTCCTGACCCTTACGCCGACCCGCCGCAGCGACTACCCGGCGCTGGTGGCCGCGTTCTACCTGGCGCTGCCGCTGCAATACCTGCTGATCTATTCCAACTGGTATGGGCTGTTCTCGATCTTTATCCCGGTGTACGTGTTCCTGCTGCTGCCGATCCTCGCCTCTCTGGGCGGCGACAGCACGCACTTCCTGGAGCGTGCGTCGAAGGTGCAATGGGGCCTGATGATCGCGGTGTTTTGCGTGTCCTTCGTACCGGCCCTGCTGACCCTCGACATCCCCGGCTACGAAGGCCGCAACCTGTTGCTGATCGCCTACCTGGTGATCGTGGTGCAGCTGTCGGACGTGCTGCAGTACGTGTGCGGCAAGCTGTTCGGCAAACACAAGATCGCCCCCAACCTGTCGCCGTCAAAAACCGTCGAAGGCTTTGTTGGCGGGATCCTGCTGTCATCCCTGATCGGCGCGGCGCTGTGGTGGACCACGCCGTTCAACCCGTGGCAGTCGTTCTTGATCGCGTTGCTGATCAACCTGCTCGGGTTCGCTGGCGGCATTGTGATGTCGGCCATCAAGCGGGACCGGGGCGTGAAGGACTGGGGCCACATGATCGAAGGCCACGGCGGGATGCTGGACCGGCTGGATTCGGTGTGTTTTGCCGCGCCGATTTTCTTCCACCTTGTTCGCTACTGGTGGACCTGAAGCCACAGAACTCAAGCCAGATGAAAATCAAAATGTGGGAGCGGGCTTGCTCGCGAATGCGGTCGGTCAGTCACTGAATAGATTGGCTGACACACCGCTTTCGCGAGCAAGCCCGCTCCCACAGTTGTTTTGCGGTGTTTTCGAGAGTGCGGCAAAGTCTGAAACCGCCGCTCCTACTTCCCGCGTCTCTTTCTTTCGCAGGACATTTCCGAGAGAATCCCAGCCGCTTGTGCCCTGCCTTTTCGGTGGCTAGTCTGCGTTCGTCACTGCCAATTCAGTGACCGGGTTTAGCAGCTCGAACGTTCAACATTGGGCGCACAAGCGCCATCTCAAGCATGGCGTTTTTTTATGCCAACGCTTTATGGTGGCTGTGCGCAGGGCACCTTCGGGTGCGCCGGGTTCCCAATGTTCCGGCCTGCTAACCTGCGTACAGCTGCCACCCATTGTTTAGCAGCGATGGCTGTCGGCTCCAATTACCTACATTGGAGTTACCGTAATGAGCAAAGTAAAACCCGGTCCGCCGCATCCCATCTTCATCCCCCACCCCGAACTCAGCTTCGAAGACGCATTGGTCTATGCCTCAGACTTGCTTCACTGTGCCGAAGCACTGCACGGCTCACCCAAAGCCGCCGCACACCTGATGGAAATGGCCAAAGTCATGGTGGACCGCTCGCTGGAATGTATGAGCCCGTAGTAACACGCGTTCAGGGCTGATGAAAATCAAAATGTGGGAGCTGGCTTGCCTGCGATAGCGGTGGGTCAGCAACCCATCTGTTGACTGATACACCGCCATCGCAGGCAAGCCAGCTACCACAGTTATTTTGCGCTGTACGATCATTCCCACGCTCTGCGTGGGAATGCATCCTGTGACGCTCCGCGTCACGGCTTTCTGAGTGGACGCAGAGCGTCCTCGGCGGCATTCCCACGCGGAGCGTGGGAACGATCAGCCAGCTCCCACAGTGGTTTTGTGGGGTTTTGAAGTGCTCAGCCCGGCAAATGCCCCAGCGGCAAGGCGCCTGGGGTTTTCACGGTCTGGATCGCGAAGTTGCTGCGGATGTCCCTCACCCCCGGTAGCTTTAACAGGCTGCCGGTGACAAACCGCTCATACCCACGCAAATCCGGCACCACCACCTGCAATAGAAAATCCGACTCGCCCGACACCAGAAATGCCGAGATCACTTCGGGCAGTGCGGTCACCGCTTCGCGAAAGGCATTGGCCTCGGTGTCGTTATGCCGCTCAACCTTCACGCCGACGAACACCATCATGCCCAAGCCCACTTCATCGCGGTCCAGCGTCGCCTGGTAGCCGCGAATCACCCCGGCTTCTTCCAGCAGGCGCACGCGGCGCAAACACGGTGAGGCAGACAGGCCGATCTCATCCGCCAGTTGCACATTGCTCAGGCGACCGTCGCGTTGCAGGGCTTCAAGAATCTTGCGGTCAAAGGCATCAAGTTTGAGATTTGGCATAAGTGAAGGGTCACTGGCTTGATTTGTGGCAGAGAGTGCCAAGACTAGACGCTTTTCTGGCTGACTACGCAAGCACCTGCCCTGTCCTTGCATCCTAGAATTGGCTAACCAATCTAGGGGGTTGAACATGACGGAACTCTGGTTATTTCTGGTGGCCCTTTCGGTCGCGTATCTACTACCGGGGCCGGACATGATCCTGTTGCTGCAAACCGGCGCGCGGCAAGGCAAGGCGTTGGCGTTGACCACGGCCATCGGTTTGGGGCTCGCCCGGGCCTGCCATGTGGCGCTGGCAGGCATGGGCCTGGCGACGTTGTTCAAGGTGGCGCCATGGACGTTCGAGGTGGTGCGCCTGGGCGGCGCGGCCTATCTGTTATGGCTGGGCGTGCAGTGTCTGCGCGCGAATATGTTGCCTTCGCTTGAGGCAACCCCCGGCGCCCCGCCAGCACATGCCTGGCGCGCAGCCTTTCAACGCGGCCTGCTGACGAATCTGCTCAACCCCAAGGCCTTGTTGTTCTGCTCGGTGCTGCTGCCGCAGTTCATCAACCCGCATGCCGGCCCGGTGGCGGCGCAGTTTGCGTTGCTGGGGGTGATTCTGGTGGGTGTGGGCTTTGCCTTCGACTGTTGCTACGCCCTGGCCGGCGCACGCATCGGCCACTGGCTGGCACGCAATCGCTCGGCGCAGCGTCTGCAGCAATGGTTATTCGGCAGTCTTTTGATCGGTTTTGCGGTACGCCTCACCTTTGTGCAACACGCCTGAGCGTGTGCGGTGTATCCACGTCATCTTTTGTATCAAAGACGCGTGTAAGATACGCCGCACTTAGCCAGGGATGCTCACCATGTTCGATTCGTTGAAAGCGATCAGTCGCCGTTTTCTCGGCCTGTTAACCACTGTGGTGAGTGCCCTGTTCGGCCAATGGCAACCGCCCTTCTGGCTGCGCGCCATCGGCCATGGCCTGGGGAACCTGGGCCGCAAGGCTCGCGCATACCCGCGCCAGGCCGGTGCCGGCGTGCTGGGCCTGGTGTTGCTGGCCGCTGCCGGATTTTACGGCTGGCACTGGTATTCAAACCTGCCGCAGCCGCACACCGTCGGTTATTCGCTGCACAAACCAAACCTGACGGATTACACCCAGCAACCGCCGGTTGTGGATAACTTGCAGGTACGCTTTGCCGAATCCGTGGCGCCGTTGGCGGCGATTGGCAAACCGGTGACCGAAGGCATCACCCTCAAACCCACCGTGGCAGGCGCCTGGCGCTGGTCCGATGACCGCACTTTATTATTTGTGCCGGAAAAAGACTGGCCGGTAGACGCCCACTACACGTTGGACCTGGCGAAGAAAAATCTCCTGGCCGAGGGCGTACTGCTCAGCCAATACAGCAGCCAGTTTTCCACCCAACCGTTCCGCGCCACCCTGGCGCAAAACGAGCTGTATCAAGACCCGTCCAACCCGACGCTGAAGCAACTGGTCGCGACCTTCCATTTTTCCCACCCGGTGGATGAAGACAACCTACGCAAGCGCGTGTCCGTAACCCTCGGCAAAGGCCTGGCCTACCGCGACGCGCAGCTGCCCAACCGCCCGGAAATCACCTTCGACGACACCAAGCTCAACGCCTACGTGCGCTCGGCCGCCCTGGCCACGCCGCTGGAAAGCACGCCGGTCAGCGCCAAGCTCGATGAAGGCATCAAGGCCCGCGACGGCGGCAATGCCAGCACCGCACCGCTGGTGGCGGAAGTCACCGTGCCCGGTCGTTATCGCCTGACGTTCACCAGCGCCGAAGTCAGTTTTGTGGATAACGAGCGCGGTGAGCCGGAGCCCGTGCTGATGTTCAGCAGCTCCAGCGCCGTAGCCGATGACACCATCGCCGGTAAGGTCCAGGCCTGGCTGCTGCCGGAAAAAGCCCAAGACGACACCCGCCCCTACACCAGCAACGACATCGACGACGCGATGCTCGCCCGCAGCACCAAGGTCAACCTGACCCACGTGCCCAGCGTCGAGCCGCTGAACACCTTGCACGCCTTCAAGTTCAAGGCCCCGGCCGGCCGCGCGCTGTATGTGCGCGTGCCTGCGAACCTGGAAGCCATCGGCGGCTACCTGGCGAAAAACCCTACAGCCTCCTTGATCAGCATGCCGGCGTATCCGCGCACGCTGCAGTTCCTGTCTGACGGCGCACTGCTCAGCCTCAATGGCGAAAAACGCCTGGGCTTCATGGCCCGTGGTGTGCCCGGCGCCCACGTGGAAATCGCCCGCCTGCTGCCCAACCAGCTGCAACACCTGGTGGACCAGAGCAGCGGCAGCTTTGCCCGGCCAAACTTCGGCAATGAATACTTCGACCGCATGGTGGAGCGTCAGTCGCTGGATATTCCGCTGTCGTCCAATGACCCGGCAAAAACCGTGTACGACAACGTTGACCTGAGCCATTACCTCACCGCCAACGGCGGGCGTCGTGGCATTTTCGTGCTCAAGCTGAGCCCGCAGGATGACCCGGCCCCGCGTACGTTCGAATATGACCGCAGCAGCACCAGCGATTTGCGTTTTATCGTGGTCACCGACCTCGGCATCATCGCCAAGCGCTCCAGCGACGGCAGCCATGATGTGTACGTGCAATCCATCGGCAATGGTTCGCCGGTGGCCGATGCGCAAGTCGACATCATCGGCCGCAACGGGCTGCCGGTCAGCAGTGGCCGCACCGATGCCGAAGGCCACGCGCATTTCGCCAAGCTGGATGAACTGCGCCGTGAGAAAACGCCGCTGATGTATGTGGTCACTCGCGGCAACGACCAATCCTTCCTGCCGATTGCGCGTCAGTCGCAGCAGCTGGATTTGTCGCGCTTCGACGTAGGCGGTTTGGAAGAAGACGGCGCGATTGATCGCCTCAGCGCGTACCTGTTTACCGACCGTGGCCTGTATCGCCCGGGCGAAACCGCGCACTTGGGCATGATCGTGCGCAGCGGCAACTGGAAAGGCGCCTTGCAAGGCCTGCCGGTGGAGCTGCAAATCACCGACCCACGTGGCCTGGAAGTGATTCGCCAGCCGCTGAAACTGTCCACCAGCGGTTTTGAAACCTTTGATTTCCCCAGCAGTGAAGTCGCCCCTGCGGGCGATTACACCGCGACCTTGCAGCTGATTGGCCAGAAAAACACCCGCACTGACCTCGGCAGTGTCAGCTTCAAGGTCCGCGACTTCGAGCCGGACCGCATGAAGGTCAGCCTGAGCCTGCATGACACGCCTGTGTTGGGCTGGATTCCACCGGACCAGGTGGTGGCCAAAGTTACCGCCATGCACTTGTTCGGCGCCCCGGCAGCCGGGCGGCGCGTTACCGCCAAAATGTCCCTGAGCCCAACGCTCGCGGCCTTCGACCGTTACCCGGATTACCGCTTCCGCCTCAACGACTCATTGGAAGACGCCAGCACCGAAGACCTCGCCGAAACCACCGTCGACGACAACGGCCAGGCCGTGCTCGACCTCAACCTGCAACGCTTCGCCAACAGCACTTATCGCCTGCAGGTGATGACCCAGGTGTTCGAGGCTGAAGGTGGCCGTAACGTGGCGGCGCAAAGTGCGCTGCTGGTGTCGTCCGCGCCCTATCTGGTCGGTGTGAAAAGTCAGGACTCGCTGTCGTACGTCGCCAAGGACGCCCCACGCCAGGTGCAATGGCTGGCCGTCGCGCCGGACCTTACGCCACTGGCGGTGGACGGCCTGACCAGTGAGGTGGTCGAGCACCGTTATGTGTCGGTGCTGGTGAAACAGTCCAACGGCACCTACAAGTACGAGTCGCGCATCAAAAACATCAGCCAGCCGGCCGCGCCACTGACGATGACCAAAGACGGCGCCAAGCAGACCCTGAACACCGGCACGCCGGGCGATTACACCCTGCAACTCAAAGACGCCAACGGCAACCTGCTCAACCAGATCGACTACAGCGTGGCCGGGCGTGGCAACACCTCGCGCTCGCTGGAGCGTAATGCCGAGCTGCAATTGCGCCTGGATAAACGCAGCTATGCCACGGGTGACGAGATTGCGATCAGCATTCGCGCACCGTACACCGGCGCCGGCTTGATCACCATCGAGCGTGACAAGGTCTACACCCAGCAATGGTTCAAGGCCGACAGCACCAACAGCGTGCAACATATCCGCGTGCCTGCAGGCCTTGAGGGCAATGCCTACGTCAACGTGCAGTTTGTGCGCGACATGGGCTCGTCCGAGGTTTATATGAGCCCGCTGTCCTACGGCGTGGTGCCGTTCAGCATCAACCTGGATGCGCGGCGCATGGCGCTGAAGGTGGAAGGCCCGGCGAAGATCGAACCGGGGCAAACCCTGGACATCAAGGTCACGGCCGACCGCCCAGGCCGCGCAGTGGTTTACGCGGTGGACGAAGGCATTCTGCAAGTGGCGCGTTACCAGACGCCGGACCCGTTGGGCTTCTTCTTCCAGAAGCGCGCATTGGAAGTCGGCACCAGTCAGATTCTTGACCTGATCCTGCCGGAATTCAGCCGCCTGCTCAGTGGGGCAGCGCCCGGTGGCGATACGGAAGGCGCCCTGGCCAACCACCTCAACCCGTTCAAGCGTAAACATCAGCCGCCCGTGGCCTGGTGGTCTGGCTTGGTGGATTTGCCGGCCGGTGAAACCGTGCTGCATTACCAGGTGCCGGACAGCTTCAACGGCAAACTGCACCTGTTTGCTGTGGCGGTGGATGCCGACAGCGTCGGTGTGAGCGAGGCCAACACCGACGTGCGTGGGCCGATTGTGATCACGCCGAACGTGCCGGCCTTTGTCGCGCCGGGGGATGTGTTCAATGTGAGCGCCGGGGTGTTCAGCAACCTCGATGCGGCGGCGGACGTGAAGTTTGAGCTGCAAACAAGCGACGGTCTCAACGTGCAGGGCGACAAAGGCAGCACCTTGTCACTGCAACCGCGCAAAGAAGGCACCGCCGAATTCAAGATCAAGGTTGGCGAAACCCTGGGCTCGGCGGACCTGCGTTTTATCGCCGTGCTGCCGGACGGCAAGCGCATTCAAGTGGCGGAAACCACCTCGATCCGCCCATTGAGTGAGCACCGTGTGGCCTTGAGCCTGGGCCGTTTCGACAGCGCCAGCAAAGAGCTTAAGCCGACCCGCGAGCTGTTCAGCCAACTGCGCGACGTGCAATTGGGCGTGGCGGCCTCGCCGCTGGTATGGGCCAACGGCCTCAAGCATTACCTGGATGACTACGGCTATGCGTGCACCGAGCAATTGGTGTCCAAGGCCATGCCGGCGTTGATCTGGGGCGGCACTGCACCCGAAGCCGAGCAAGCCTTCAGCAGCGCGGTGCGCATGTTGCGCCAGCGTCAGAACCAGGCCGGTGGTTTCGGTCTGTGGGCCGCCAACCCGGACGTGGCGCCGTACGCCAGCCTGTATGCCACCGACTTCCTGATCGAAGCCAAGGAACGCGGGCTGCCGGTGCCGGAAGATGTGCTGGTGCGCGCCAATGCGTATCTGACAGACCTGGCCAACGGCCCGAGCGAAGGCCTGTCGGAATTGCGCAACCGTGCCTACGCCAGTTACCTGCTGAGCCGTCAGGGAATTCTGGTGAGTGGTGCCTTGAGCGACATTCGCGAGCGCTACGAGAGCTACTTCAAAGACACCTGGCAGAACGACCTGGGCGCCGCTTACCTGGCCGCCAGCTACAAGCTGCTCAAACAGGACCGCCAAGCCGATACGCTGTTCCGCAAAATCCCGTGGCGCTCCCTTGTGGATAAGTGGGACAGCGACGGCCTGTATTACGACCCGCTGGTGCACGACGCCGAACACTTGCACCTGCTGGCGCGCCACTTCCCCGAGTTGCTGGACGATGTGCCGACCGCCTTGCTGGATAAGCTCGGCAAGCGTCTTAACGAGCAACGCTACAACTCGCTGTCGGCCGCGCTGCTGCTGCGCGCCCTGGACAACTATGGCCAGCGCGCACAAAGCGACATGACCCTCAAGGCCACCGCGTGGCTGGGCGACAAGCAGCAGCAATTGCTGGAGATGGCCGGTCAGCCGCCGCGCGCCGCCGTGCCGGGCGCCACGCAAAAGCTGGTGCTGGAAAAAACCGACGGCCCGGCCGCGTTCTACATGCTCAGCGAAGCCGGTTTCGACAAGGGCGCCAAGCTCAAGCCGATCAACAATGGCCTGGAAATCATCCACGAATACCTCGACCTCAAAGGCGAGCCGGTGAGCAAAGTGGCGGTGGGCGATGAGTTCCTGGTGCGCCTGCGTCTGCGCGCCACCGACCGCGACCAAGTGCAGCAAGTGGCCGTGGTCGACCTCCTGCCCGGTGGCGTCGAGCCTGTGTATAACTTGCCGCCGGAGCCGGAAGCCGCCAGCGCCGATGAAAGTGAAGGCGACGATTCGGAGTACGTGGAAACCGCCGACGGGGATGAAGCGGATGCCTGGCAGGCGCCGATCGGCGAGACCGAGCTGAGTAACTGGCAGCCGGACTACGTGGATGTGCGTGATGATCGTGTGGTGTTGTACGGCACCGCATTGCGCGATGTAGGCACTTTTGTCTACCGCGTGCGCGCCACCAACGCCGGCACCTTCAACACGCCGCCGGCCTACGCCGAAGGTATGTACGAAACCACCCTGCAAGGGCGCGGCAAAGTAGGCCAGCTTGAAATTACCAAGCCTTAAACGCCTGACGCCGCTGCTGGCAGCGGCAGTGGTGTTGGCGGCGGGGCTGCGGCTGTGGCCGCATGCCCCTCTGGAACAGGCCGTGACCTCATCGCGGGTGGTGTTGGCCGACGACGGTGCGCTGCTGCGCATGACCCTGGCGGATGACGGCCAATACCGTTTATGGCTGCCGCTTGCGCGCATGTCGCCGTCATTGGTCGAAGCCTTGCTGCTTAAGGAAGACCGCAATTTCTACTGGCACCCGGGGATCAATCCCCCGGCGCTGCTGCGCGCGGCCATGGCCACCTACAGCGGCGGCCAGCGCCAGGGCGGTTCGACCTTGAGCATGCAACTGGCGCGGCGCTTGTGGAATTTGAACACTCGCCAGGTGCCAGGCAAGTTGCAGCAGATGGCCTTGGCGCTGTGGCTGGAAGCGCGTTACAGCAAGCACGACATCCTTGAGGCCTACCTGAACCTGGCGCCCATGGGCGGCAATATCGAAGGCGCCGAGGCGGCCAGCCGGATTTACTTTGGCAAGTCGGCGGCGCAGTTGTCGTTGTCTGAAGCGCTGGCGCTGGCGGTGATTCCCCAGCAGCCGGGGCGACGCGCGCGCTTCGGGCCCTCGCTGCAAAATGCGCGGCTGCGCTTGATGGCCGACTGGCGCGAGACTTATCCACAGGACCCGCGAAACGACAGTTTGCTCGACTTGCCACTGGAAGCGCGCAACCGCC
Organism: Pseudomonas sp. D2002; assembly: GCF_013385735.1. Lineage (NCBI taxonomy): Bacteria > Pseudomonadati > Pseudomonadota > Gammaproteobacteria > Pseudomonadales > Pseudomonadaceae > Pseudomonas > Pseudomonas sp. D2002. The sequence continues at coordinate 216,691 of NZ_JACAPL010000004.1, forward strand.
AGCAGATCCCCTTCCTGGCGCCGCACTTGAGTGAACAACTGCTGGCGTCCCAGCCCGGCAACGAGTTGAACAGCACGCTCAACCTGCCCTTGCAGCAACTGCTCGAACGCCTGATCACCGGCTTTATCGCCGAGCGGCGCAGCACCGGTGTGGAAAACGCCACGGCGATCCTGATCGACAGCCGCGACCAGAGCGTCAAGGCGTTGGTGGGCTCGGCGGATTACTTATCCACAAGCATTCACGGGCAGGTCAACGGCGTAACGGCGCGGCGCTCGCCGGGGTCGACTCTCAAGCCGTTTCTGTATGGTCTGGCGCTGGATCAGGGTGTGATCCACCCGATGAGCATCCTCAAGGATTTGCCGAGTAACTTCGGCTACTTCCAACCGGAAAATTTCGACGGCAGTTTTATCGGGCCACTGACGGCGCGGGATGCCTTGATCCGTAGTCGCAACATCCCGGCGGTGTGGCTGGCCAGCCAGGTGAAGTCGCCGTCGCTGTACGGCTTGCTGCAACGCGCCGGCATCCAGGGCTTGCGCGGCGAGAGCCATTACGGCCTGGCCTTGGCCCTGGGCGGTGGCGAGATGACGCCCGAAGAACTGGCGCGGCTGTATGTGATGCTGGCCGGTGATGGGCACCTGCGGCCGTTACGGTATTTGCAGGAACAGCCGCAAACCACCGGCCCGCAACTGCTCACGCCGCAAGCCACGTTTATGGTGCGCGATATGCTGCGCCGCAACCCACGGCCGGATGGCTTGCCGGGCCGCCATTGGCGCACCGCGTGGAAAACCGGCACCTCGTGGGGGTTTCACGATGCGTGGAGTGCTGGTCTGGTCGGCCCGTACGTGCTGGTGGTGTGGGTAGGCAACTTCGATGGCCGACCCAACCCTGCGTTTATCGGCGCCAAGACCGCCGCACCGCTGTTCTTTCGCATCACCGACGCCCTGCCGCTGGCGCTGCCCACTGTGGTGATAAAACCGGACAAGCCGCCTGCCGGGCTGGTGCGCATCGACGTGTGCGCCGCTTCCGGCGAGTTGCCCAACCGCTGGTGCCCGCAAACCCGCAAGACCTGGTACGTGCCCGGTGTGTCGCCGATTCGTGTGTCCAACCTGCACCGCCCGGTGTTGATAGACACTCGCACCGGCAAAGCCGCGTGCCCGCCGTTTGACCCGCAATACACCCGTGAAGAAGTGTTCGAGTTCTGGCCCAGTGATGTGCAGCGCCTTTATCGCGCAGCTGGCCTGCCCCGGCGCACGCCGCCCAACGTGATGAAAAACTGCCAGCCCAACCGCATCAGCGACCAGAGCGAGGCGCCGCAAATTCGCTCGCCGTTGACCCAGGTGAGCTATCAATTGCGCCTGTCGCAGCCGCAGGAAAGTATCCCGCTGAATGCCAACGCGGCCAGTGATGCGGCGACGCTGTATTGGTTCGCCGACCAGACCTTGATCGGCCAAGGCCCGCCGCAAACCACGCTGAATTGGCGACCGGGCAAGTCGGGGGAATACCGGTTGCGGGTCAGTGATGATCAGGGGCGCAGTGCGAGCCGGGGGTTGAAGGTGGAGTTTGTGCCGTGATCACAGGGTACTTGGCTGGGTAAGCGCAGATCCCCCCTGTGGGAGCGGGCTTTCCCGCGAAGACGTTGGCCCAGCAAACAGTGATGTTGACTGACCCACCGCTTTCGCGGGCAAGCCCGCTCCCACATTTGATCTGCGCGACTCTCTGATCAGGCGTCTTCGTCGCCGAGGCTGGCTTTGCCGGCATCCTTGGAAAAATGCTTGAAGGCCGCACCCAGCGTGCGTTGCTCGAAGATCGAAAACACTAACGTGCCAAGCAGGATCAGCATCCACACCAGAAACAGCTTCAAGGTATCCACCTGAGCCACGAACAACAGCAACGTCACCACGCCGCCGATGACCATGCCCAGTCCCATCCACGCGCCCAGCACTCGCCCCACCGCCAGGCGCATGCCTTTGGGCAGCACCAGCCGGGTCGCCATCATCACCACGATAATCGTCAGGAAAAAGCCAAACGCCGCCATGAAGGGAATCGGGAAACCGCCTTCGCGGTACAGCCACGCCAGCAGCCGATACACGGGGCCCAGTGGCTCCATTTGCTGATAGGTGTCGGGGCCGGGTAGATGCAATTGGGCGAAATGCGCAGGCGTCATGGCCATGATGCCTACGCCTATCATCCCGACCACGGCGGCATAGAAACCACCGGCGCGCCACAGCGGCGCCAGCACGCGAGTGTTTTCTACATCCTGGGTCAGCGCCAGGCCGAACACCGCGTTGCGCTGTTTGCCCTGGGCAATCGCGGGTGTGCCGTCGCGCTCACAGTCATCGCCAATCAGCATCACGTCCAGGTCCTGCACCAGCAGAATTTCGCCTTGGCGCCTGGAGCTGCCGAACAGCTCGTATTCGTCAGGAGCTTTGTTGCCGAAAAGATCAATGCCTTCGGCGATCACGCTGATTTCGCCCGTGGCGTCCTGCAGACGGAAGTCATTGCAGCGCGCCTCGCCAGACACTCGGCTCCAGCTCCAGTGCCCGTCGTCGTCTTTCTTGCCGTCCTCGACAACCCAGACATAGCCCACGCACGGCTTGCCATTCACCGGCGACAACAGGGTCTTGTCGGCAATCACCTTGCCGCGTACTTCCACCAGGCCCATCGCCAGCGAACGAATCTGGCTGGTGGCCAGCCGCTGTTCGGTTTTATAGAAGTTGGGACCGAAGCTGAGCAGCAAGCCAACCAAAATGCCTACAGGGAAAAACAGCGCGATAAAGATGTTCGGCGCGTAAGCAATCAAGCTGATGAAGCCCGCGAGCAACACCAGCGCCAGCGCTGTTTTCCACTTGGGTTTCTTCGCGACGACGCCGGCCTGGGTGGTTTTCATGCCCCCGGCACCTCGAGCTTCACGCCTTCATAGCGGGTTTCTTCGGCGCTGATGGCCAGCAAGGGAATGCGCTGATAGCCGAGCATCCGCGCAAAGAACAGGTCGGGGAACACCGCGATAGCGATGTTGTAGAGGTTGACCGATTCGTTGAAAAATTCACGCCGGTCGGCAATGCGCTCTTCCACCGCCGAGATCGCCTGCTGCAACTCGACCATATTCGGCCCCGAGATCAACGCCGGGTAACTCTCCGCCACCGCAATCACCGATTTCAGCGCCGCATTGAGCTGGTTGGACGCGTCGACCTTGTCGTTGAGGCTGCTGGCATTCAGGTATTGAGTGCGCGCGTCACTGAGCCGGGTAAACAGCGCGTTCTCATGGTTCATGGCGGTCTGCACCACGCGCATCAGGTCGGGAATCTGGTCGGCCCGTTGCTTGAGCAATACGTCGATGTTGGCGAAGGCTTTATCCACATCGTTACGGCGCATGACCAGGCCGTTGTAGACGCCAACCATCCAGCCGACCAGACCCACGACAATGATCAGCACGACGACGCCGGCGATTAGCAGTTCTATGTTCATGGTGAAGGCATTCCCTGGCTGAGTTATCCACAGGGAGGCATTCTAGGGGGAACCTGACAGGTGAATGCGGTATTGGCGCACAAAAACGATAAACGCCGATGACCGGTTGCTTCGGCGGTTTTCTATATGTTCTTCGCCCATAAAAAACCCTCGATTGCCGAGGGTTTTTTAGTGATGCCTTACGAGTCCAAACCTATTACTCCACCGTCACCGACTTCGCCAGGTTACGCGGCTGGTCCACGTCTGTCCCTTTCAGCACGGCCACGTAATACGACAGCAGCTGCAACGGGATGGTGTAGAGGATCGGCGACAAGGTGTCGTGGATGTGCGGCATGTTGATGACGTGGGTGCCTTCGCCGTTGGTCATGCCGGCTTTTTCGTCGGCGAATACGATCAGTTGGCCGCCACGGGCGCGGACTTCCTGCAGGTTGGATTTGAGCTTTTCCAGCAGTTCGTTGTTCGGCGCGACGGTGACCACGGGCATGTCGTCATCCACCAGGGCCAGTGGGCCGTGTTTCAGCTCACCGGCTGGGTAGGCTTCGGCGTGGATGTATGAGATTTCCTTGAGTTTCAGCGAGCCTTCCATCGCCACCGGGTATTGCGCGCCACGACCGAGGAACAGAGTGTGGTTTTTGTCGGCGAACAGTTCGGCGACTTTTTCCACGGTGCTGTCCATGGCCAGGGCTTCGCCGAGGCGGGTTGGCAGGCGGCGCAATTCTTCTACCAGCGTGGCTTCGACGCCTTCGGCGAGGGTGCCGCGCACTTGGCCCAGGGACAGGGTCAGCAGCAACAGGCCGACCAGCTGGGTGGTGAAGGCTTTGGTGGAGGCCACGCCAATTTCACGACCGGCCTGGGTCAGCAGGGTCAGGTCGGATTCGCGCACCAGCGAGCTGATGCTGACGTTGCAGATGGCCAGGCTGGCGAGGAAGCCCAGCTCTTTGGCGTTGCGCAGCGCAGCCAGGGTGTCGGCGGTTTCGCCGGACTGGGAGATGGTCACGAACAGGGTGTCGGGTTGCACCACCACCTTGCGGTAGCGGAATTCGCTGGCGACTTCGACCTGGCACGGGATGCCGGCCAGTTCTTCCAGCCAATAACGGGCAACCATGCCGGCGTGGTAGCTGGTGCCGCAGGCAACGATTTGCACGTTGCGTACTTTGGCGAACAGCTCGGCGGCTTGTGGGCCGAAGGCGTTAACCAGCACTTGGCTCTGGCTGAGGCGGCCTTCCAGAGTGCGTTGCACCACGGATGGCTGCTCGTGGATTTCCTTGAGCATGAAGTGGCGGAATTCGCCTTTGTCGGCGGCTTCGGCACCGTCGCGGTATTGCACGGCTTCGCGTTCCACGGAATTGCCGTTAACGTCCCAGATCGCCACGCTTTCCCGACGGATGTCGGCGATATCGCCTTCTTCCAGGTACATGAAGCGGTCGGTGACCTGGCGCAGCGCCAGTTGGTCGGAGGCGAGGAAGTTTTCCCCCAGGCCCAAGCCGATCACCAATGGGCTGCCACTGCGTGCGGCAACCACGCGGTCGGGTTGGCTGGCGCTGACCACGGCCAGGCCGTAGGCGCCGTGCAGTTCCTTGACGGTGGCCTTGAGGGCGACGGTCAGGTCGCCGAGGTCCTTGAGCTTGTGGTTCAGCAGGTGGGCGATGACTTCGGTGTCGGTGTCCGAGGTGAACACGTAGCCCAGGCCTTTGAGCTGTTCGCGCAGCACTTCGTGGTTTTCGATGATGCCGTTGTGCACCACTGCCAAGTCACCGGAGAAGTGCGGGTGCGCGTTGCGCTCGCATGGCGCACCGTGGGTGGCCCAACGGGTGTGGGCGATGCCGAGGCGGCCGACCAGCGGCTCACCGAGCAACGCTTGCTCCAGCTCGCTGACCTTGCCCGGGCGGCGCATGCGCTCCAGCTTGCCGGCATTGGTGAAGACCGCCACACCGGCGCTGTCGTAGCCACGGTATTCCAGGCGCTTGAGGCCTTCAAGCAGGATGGCGGTGACGTTGCGTTCAGCGACTGCGCCTACAATTCCACACATGGTTTTTCTCCTAGATGATTGCCGCGCATATCAGCGTAATGCCGCGGGCTTGGATCTGGTCGCGGGCCTCAAGCGGCAGGCGATCATCGGTAATAAGGGTATGGACGCTGCTCCAGGGCAGTTCCAGGTTGGGAATCTTGCGGCCGATCTTGTCGGATTCGACCATCACCACCACTTCACGGGCGACCTCGGCCATCACGCGGCTCAGGCCCAGCAGTTCGTTGAAGGTGGTGGTGCCGCGCTGCAGATCGATGCCGTCGGCGCCGATGAACAGCTGATCAAAGTCGTAGGAACGCAGCACTTGCTCGGCGACCTGGCCCTGGAATGAATCCGAATGCGGGTCCCAGGTACCACCGGTCATGAGCAGCACCGGTTCGTGTTCCAGCTCGCTCAAGGCGCTGGCCACGTGCAAGGAGTTGGTCATCACCACCAGGCCGGGCTGGTGGCCCAGCTCGGGGATCATGGCGGCGGTGGTGCTGCCGCTGTCGATGATGATGCGCGCGTGTTCACGCAGGCGCATCACGGCAGCACGCGCGATGGCACGCTTGTAGGCCGAGATGGGTTGCGCGGCGTCGCCCACCAGCTCTTGGGGCATGGTGATGGCGCCACCGTAGCGGCGCAGCAGCAGGCCATTGCTTTCCAGCGCGGCCAAGTCCTTGCGGATGGTCACTTCCGAAGTTTCGAAACGCTTGGCCAATTCGTCCACGCTGACTTCGCCCTGTTCATTGAGCAAGGTCAGGATGTTGTGGCGTCGTTGGGGTGTATTTCGTTTCGACATGGTGATGGTAAGTTTCGTTTCGAAAGATAACGAAGGCAATCAAAACCTATTGGGGGAAGATCGTCAAGCAGTGGGTGCACTTTTTTGAAAACAACATAGACCTAATGTGGGAGCGGGCTTGCTCGCGAAGGCGGTGCATCAGATCCACATTCAGTGACTGACACTCCGTCTTCGCGAGCAAGCCCGCTCCCACATTGGAATGGTGTAGCTATTGGGGTTGTGGATAACTCAGGTCTTTTTGATTTTGACCGGGCGTTTCCAACCGTCGATGTTGCGTTGGCGGGCGCGGGCCACGCCGAGCTGCAAGTTATCCACATCCTGATTGATAGTCGAACCCGCGGCGGTGGTGGCGCCATTGCCTACTTTTACCGGGGCAACCAATGAATTGTTGGAGCCGATAAACACGTCTTCGCCCAACACAGTCTGGTGCTTGTTCGCGCCATCGTAGTTGCAGGTAATAGTGCCGGCACCGATGTTGGTGCGCGCGCCAATGACTGCATCGCCCAGGTAAGTCAGGTGACCGGCTTTTGCGCCCTCACCCATTTGCGCGTTTTTCAGCTCGACGAAGTTACCCACATGGGCCCTGGCGCCGAGCACACTGCCCGGACGCAACCGCGCAAACGGGCCGGCATCGCTGCCCTCGCCCATCACCGCGCCGTCGATATGGCTGTTGGCTTTCACCACCACGCCTTTGCGCAGGGTGCTGTCCTTGATTACGCAGTTGGGGCCAATCACCACGTCGTCTTCAATGATCACGCGGCCTTCGAGGATCACGTTGATGTCGATCAGCACGTCACGGCCCACGGTGACTTCACCGCGCACATCGAAGCGGGCCGGGTCACGCAGGGTCACACCTTGGGCCATCAGGCGGCGGCCTTCGCGCAGTTGGTAGTGGCGTTCAAGCTCGGCGAGTTGCTTGCGGTCGTTGGCGCCCTGCACTTCCATCGGGTCGTGGGGCTGCTCGGTGGCGACCAGCAGGCCATCGCTCACCGCCATCTCGATCACGTCGGTGAGGTAGTACTCGCCCTGGGCGTTGTTGTTGGACAGGCGGCTCATCCAGTCGGCGAGCTTGTTGGCCGGCACCGCGAGAATCCCGGTGTTGCCTTCAGTGATTGCACGCTGGGCTTCGCTGGCGTCTTTGTGCTCGACGATAGCCGCCACCTTGCCATCGGCATTGCGCACGATGCGGCCATAGCCGGTGGGGTCATCCAGCTCAACGGTGAGCAGGCCCATCTGGCCGGGCACTACGTGCTTGAGCAGGCGCTGCAGGGTTTCCACTTCGATCAGCGGCACGTCGCCGTAGAGGATCAGCACGGTGTCGGCGCTGATGAACGGCACGGCTTGCGCGGTGGCATGGCCGGTGCCGAGCTGTTTGTCCTGCAAAACGAAATTCAGGTCATCTGCCGCCAGGCGTTCACGTACCACATCGGCGCCATGGCCGATGACCACGTGAATACGCTGTGGGTCGAGTTGCCGGGCGCTGTGGATAACATGGCCGAGCATGGAGTTGCCCGCGACCGGGTGCAGCACCTTGGGCAGGGCCGAACGCATGCGGGTGCCCTGGCCTGCGGCGAGAATGACGATTTCAAGAGACATGAATGGCTACCAATCCTGGGCGGTCCGGCTTTAGACCAGAGAAGTGTTTTGCTAAAAAAGAAAAAGGGTAGCCGAGGCTACCCTTTTTAATCAATCGCGCTTGAAGCATGGCGGCGTGGCCGCTTACTTCTTGCGCAACTGCTGGAGCGTGCGCAGCTGAGCTGCAGCCTCGGCCAGACGTACAGCAGCAGCGCTGTAGTCGAAGTCCGCGCCCTTTTCGTTCAGGGCCTTCTCGGCAGCCTTGACGGCTTCCTGAGCGGAGGCTTCATCCAGGTCGCCAGCACGTTGCACGGTGTCGGCAAGTACCTTGACCATGTTCGGCTGAACCTCGAGGAAACCACCAGAGATGTAAAACACCTCTTTGTCCCCGCCTTGCTTGGTCAGAGTGATCGGACCTGGCTTCAAGCTGGTGATCAACGGCGCGTGGCCCATGGCAATACCCAGGTCACCGAGTTCGCCGTGTGCAATCACCATTTCTACCAGACCGGAGAAGATTTCCCCTTCCGCGCTGACGATATCGCAATGGACTGTCATAGCCATCTGATTGCCTCAACCTGATGAGCGCCCGTTGCCGGGCGCCGGGATTACAGTTTCTTGGCTTTCTCGATCGCTTCTTCGATGCCGCCGACCATGTAGAACGCTTGTTCTGGCAGGTGGTCGTAGTCACCGTTGAGGATGCCTTTGAAGCCAGCAATGGTGTCTTTCAGGGAAACGTATTTACCCGAAGCACCGGTGAAGACTTCAGCCACGAAGAACGGCTGCGACAAGAAGCGCTGGATCTTACGAGCGCGGGATACCAACTGCTTGTCGGTTTCCGACAGCTCGTCCATACCCAGGATCGCAATGATGTCCTTCAGTTCTTTGTAACGCTGCAGCACGTACTGAACGCCGCGAGCGGTGTCGTAGTGCTCCTGGCCGATCACGTTCGGGTCCAGCTGGCGCGAAGTCGAGTCGAGTGGATCGACCGCTGGGTAGATACCCAGGGAAGCGATGTCACGGGACAGAACGACGGTGGCGTCCAAGTGGGCGAAGGTGGTAGCAGGCGATGGGTCAGTCAAGTCATCCGCAGGTACGTATACCGCTTGGATCGAGGTGATCGAACCTTCTTTGGTCGAAGTGATACGTTCTTGCAGAACGCCCATCTCTTCAGCCAGGGTCGGCTGGTAACCTACTGCGGAAGGCATACGGCCCAGCAGTGCGGATACTTCAGTACCGGCCAAGGTGTAACGGTAGATGTTGTCGACGAACAGCAGAACGTCGTTACCTTCGTCACGGAACTTCTCGGCCATGGTCAGGCCAGTCAGTGCTACGCGCAGACGGTTACCCGGCGGCTCGTTCATCTGACCGTAAACCAGTGCCACTTTGTCCAGAACGTTGGAGTCCTTCATCTCGTGGTAGAAGTCGTTACCCTCACGAGTACGCTCACCCACACCGGCGAACACGGAATAACCGCTGTGCTCGATGGCGATGTTACGGATCAGTTCCATCATGTTTACGGTCTTGCCTACACCGGCACCACCGAACAGACCGACTTTACCGCCTTTGGCGAACGGGCAAACCAGGTCGATAACCTTGATGCCGGTTTCCAGCAGATCGTTGCCGCCAGCTTGCTCGGCGAACGAAGGAGCTGGACGGTGAATGCCCCAGCGCTCTTCGGTGTCGATCGGGCCAGCTTCGTCAATCGGGTTGCCCAGTACGTCCATGATCCGGCCCAGGGTCGCTTTACCGACCGGTACGGAGATGGCAGCGCCAGTGTCGACAACGTCCAGACCGCGCTTCAAGCCTTCGGTGGAACCCATCGCAATGGTACGAACCACGCCGTCGCCCAGCTGCTGCTGAACTTCCAGGGTGGTTTCCGCGCCTTGTACTTTCAGCGCGTTGTAGATGCTCGGTACGCTGTCGCGTGGAAATTCCACGTCGATAACGGCGCCGATGATTTGAACGATACGTCCGCTACTCATAGCTGGATCCTCTGAATATTTGAACCGTTAAACCGCGGCAGCGCCGCCGACGATTTCCGAGATCTCTTGGGTGATCGCAGCCTGACGCGCCTTGTTGTAGATCAGCTGCAAATCGCTGATCAGATCACCGGCGTTATCGGTAGCGTTTTTCATCGCGATCATCCGCGCCGCTTGTTCAGCTGCGTTGTTCTCGACCACCGCCTGGTAAACCTGCGACTCCACGTAGCGCACCATCAAGCCGTCAAGCAGCTCTTTGGCGTCTGGTTCGTAGAGGTAGTCCCAGTGGTGCTTGAGTTCCTGATCCGGAGTCGCCACCAGTGGAATCAATTGCTCCACGGTCGGCTGCTGGGTCATGGTGTTGATGAACTTGTTGGATACCACGGAGAGGCGGTCAATCCGGCCTTCCAGGTACGCATCCAGCATCACCTTCACACTGCCGATCAAATCATTGATCGACGGCTCTTCACCCAGGTGGCTGATAGCTGCAACGACGTTACCGCCGAAGTTACGGAAAAAGGCCGCACCCTTGCTACCAACAACACACAGATCGATCTCGACGCCCTTTTCGCGGTTTACCGCCATGTCCTTGACCAGGGCCTTGAACAGGTTGGTATTCAAACCACCGCACAAACCACGGTCACTGCTCACTACCACATAACCCACACGCTTAACGTCGCGGTCGATCATGAACGGGTGGCGGTATTCCGGGTTGGCGTTGGCCAGATGCCCAATTACCTGGCGGATACGTTCCGCATAAGGACGGCTAGCAGCCATGCGCATTTGTGCCTTGCGCATTTTGCTGACCGCCACTTTTTCCATGGCGCTGGTAATTTTTTGCGTGCTTTTGATGCTCGCAATCTTACTGCGAATCTCTTTTGCGCCTGCCATGTAACACCTATCAGGTTAGCAAGCGGGAGCCTTGCGGCTCCCGCTGCGGCTTACCAGGTTTGGGTGGCCTTGAACTTCTCGATACCGGCTTTCATGCCAGCATCGATATCGTCATTGAAGTCACCCTTCACGTTGATCTTCGCCATCAATTCGGCGTGATCGCGGTTGAAGTAAGCAATCAGCGCTTGTTCAAAGCTGCCGACCTTGGCGATTTCAACGTCGGTCAGGAACCCACGCTCAGCGGCATACAGCGACAACGCCATGTCAGCGATCGACATTGGGGCGTATTGCTTCTGCTTCATCAGCTCGGTAACGCGCTGACCATGCTCAAGTTGCTTACGGGTCGCTTCGTCCAGGTCAGAAGCGAACTGGGCGAATGCCGCCAGTTCACGGTACTGAGCCAGAGCGGTACGGATACCACCGGAGAGCTTCTTGATGATCTTGGTCTGAGCGGCACCACCCACACGGGATACCGAAACACCGGCGTTCACTGCAGGGCGGATGCCCGAGTTGAACATGGCCGATTCCAGGAAGATCTGACCGTCGGTGATGGAAATCACGTTGGTCGGAACGAACGCGGAAACGTCGCCAGCCTGGGTTTCGATGATCGGCAGTGCGGTCAGGGAACCGGTTTTGCCGGTTACTGCGCCGTTGGTGAACTTCTCTACGTACTCTTCGGATACGCGGGATGCGCGCTCCAGCAGACGGGAGTGGAGATAGAACACGTCGCCTGGGTACGCTTCACGGCCTGGTGGACGGCGCAGCAGCAGGGAAATCTGGCGGTAAGCCACTGCTTGCTTGGACAGATCGTCATAAACGATCAGCGCGTCTTCACCGCGGTCGCGGAAGAATTCACCCATGGTGCAACCGGAGTACGGTGCCAGGAATTGCAGCGCAGGAGATTCCGAAGCACTGGCAGCCACGATGATCGTGTTGGCCAGGGCGCCGTTTTCTTCCAGCTTGCGAACCACGTTGGCGATGGTCGATTGCTTCTGACCAATGGCTACGTAGACGCAGAAAATGCCGCTGTTCTTCTGGTTGATGATCGCGTCGATCGCCAGAGCGGTTTTACCGATCTGACGGTCACCGATGATCAGCTCACGCTGGCCACGGCCGACTGGGATCATGGCATCGACAGCCTTGTAGCCAGTCTGTACAGGCTGGTCTACCGACTTACGCCAGATCACGCCTGGAGCAACTTTCTCGACCGCGTCGGTCTCGGTGTTGCCCAGTGGACCTTTACCGTCAACAGGGTTACCCAGTGCGTCGACTACGCGACCCAGCAGTTCCTTACCAACCGGAACTTCCAGGATGCGGCCTGTGCACTTGGCGCTCATGCCTTCAGCCAGACTGGTGTACGCGCCCAATACAACGGCACCTACGGAGTCTTGCTCCAGGTTGAGGGCCATACCGTAGACGCCGCCCGGAAACTCGATCATCTCGCCGTACATTACGTCGGCCAGACCGTGAATCCGCACGATGCCGTCAGATACGCTGACGACAGTGCCTTCGTTACGGGCTTGGGAGGTCACATCGAGCTTGTCGATGCGGCCCTTGATAATTTCACTTATTTCGGAAGGATTGAGTTGCTGCATTGCTCTGCTGCCCCTTCAAACTCAAGATTTCAATGCTTCGGCAAGATTCGCGAGTTTGCCGCGAATCGAGCCATCGATAACCAGGTCGCCGGCGCGAATGACAACACCCCCAATGAGGGATGGGTCTTCCGCAACTTGCAGGCGCACTTCCCGGTCGAGTCGTGCACTGAGAACCTTGGCGAGTTTGTCTTGCTGTTCTTGGTTCAATGCAAAAGCACTGGTCACTTCAACGTCTACCGACTTCTCTTGCTCGGCCTTGTACAGGTCGAAAAGAGCGGCAATCTCCGGCAACAGCGGGAGACGGTCGTTTTCGGCAACGACGTGGATGAAGTTCTGCACTTTCACATCAAACTTGTCGCCGCACACGTCAATAAACGTGGCGGCCTTGTCTGCGCTCGTCAGTCGCGGGGCCTTGAGCACGCGCTGCATGGTGTCGTCTTGCGACACTGCTGCAGCCAGGCCGAGCATGGCTGACCAAGAGGCCAGCTGCTGGTGGGCCTGGGCGTGCTCGAAGGCTGCCTTAGCGTAAGGTCGGGCCAACGTGGTCAATTCTGCCATGATCGCCCTCGCTTAAATTTCAGCAGCCAGTTTGTTTACCAGCTCCGCGTGCGCGTTTTGATCGATTGTGGCACCCAGGATCTTCTCAGCACCGCCGACGGCCAGAGCACCCAGTTGGGCACGCAGCGCATCTTTGACACCGTTCAGTTCCTGCTCGATCTCGGCCTGAGCCTGAACCTTCACACGGTCAGCGTCGATACGGGCTTTTTCAACAGCCTCTTCAACAATCTGATTACCGCGCTTCTTGGCTTGCTCAATGATTTCAGCTGCCTGTGCCTTAGCATCGCGCAGTTGATGGCCCGCTTTCTCTTGGGCCAACTCCAGGTCGCGAGCTGCACGGGTGGCAGCGTCCAGTCCATCCGCGATCTTCTTTTGACGTTCATGCAGAGCCGCGATGACCGGAGGCCATACGAACTTCATGCAGAAAACGACAAAAATCAAGAACGCTAAGGACTGACCAATAATGGTTGCATTAATGTTCACGCCAATACCTCGCTCGTTCGTTGCACAACACACCAATCACTCGAAAAAACGAGTGATTAACCGGCGAGTTGACCAACGAAGGGGTTCGCGAAGGTGAAGAACAGAGCGATACCAACACCGATCATGGTCACGGCGTCGAGCAGGCCGGCAACGATGAACATTTTAACTTGCAGCATTGGCACCATTTCTGGCTGACGCGCTGCGCCTTCCAGGAACTTGCCGCCGAGCAGGCCGAAACCAATGGCAGTACCCAGGGCGCCCAGGCCGATCAACAGTGCAACAGCGATAGCGGTTAGACCAACTACAGTTTCCATCTTTCCTCCCGACTTTTACGTCGTATGGTTTAGGTTTTTTAGATTTTAAAGCGGTAAAACAAATCGTTTCATAGCCCTGTTGGGCCACCTTCCCGTGTTACCGGGAAGGACATCAGACTGGTCGAGACCGGTCTTAATGGTTCTCTTCGTGCGCCATCGACAGGTAGACGATGGTCAGCATCATGAAGATGAAGGCCTGCAGGGTGATGATCAGGATGTGGAACACAGCCCACGCCCACTGCAGAACAATGCCCAGGCCGCTAAGCCAGAGCAGGCCGCTGCCGAACATCACAGCGATCAGGATGAACACCAGCTCGCCGGCATACATGTTGCCGAACAGTCGCAGGGCCAGGGAAATTGGCTTGGCGATCAGGGTCACGAATTCCAGCAGGAAGTTCACCGGAATCAGCAGGGCTTGAACGAAGATGTTCTTGCTGCCGAACGGGTGCAGGGTCAGTTCGCCGATGAAGCCGCCGATGCCCTTGATCTTGATGCTGTAGAAAATGATCAACGCGAACACCGACAGGGCCATGCCCAGGGTAGCGTTCGGGTCAGTGGTCGATACGGCACGGAATGGGATGTGCGGGTCGCCGGAAATCGCCATGGCCAACTGAGGAATCCAGTCCACCGGGATCAGGTCGACGGCGTTCATCAGGAACACCCAGACGAAGATGGTCAGTGCCAACGGTGCGATCACCGGGCTACGGCCATGGAAGCTGTCTTTCACGCTGCCATCGACGAATTCGACCAGTACTTCAACGAAGTTCTGCAAAGCACCTGGCTGACCGGAAGTCGCCTTTTTTGCCGCCATGCGGAAAATCAGGACGAAGATCAGACCCAATGCGACCGACCAGCCCAGAGTATCCAGGTGGAAAGCCCAGAAGCCCATTTCTTTGGCTTCTGCTGCGGAGTGGGCGAAGCCCCAGCCGCCGTTGGGAAGCTGACCGAAGGTCAGGTTCTGCAAGTGGTGCTGGATATAGCCCGAAGCGGTTGTTTCTGCCATGGTTGCCTCAAACGCCCTAAGGTTTCGAAAGTCTTGTTTTCATTAGCAGGGGAGCGAACCAGCTGACCAGTTGGGTCAACACGAAGACGCCGAATACAGCCAGCGGCGCCAATGGCTTCACACCTGCAAAGGTCAGTGCAAACAGCACTGCCGTCAAAATCAGTTTCCCTGCTTCGCCAGCATAAAAAGACCGGACGATAGCCTGGGCTGCTCGGGCGCCGGAAAACCGAAAGGCCCTGTGAGCAAAATACATATTGGGCAGCAAGGCTATCAGGCCTCCGCAGAGTCCTGAATATCCGGCTACGACTCCATGCCAGTACCAAAGCGCCAATGCGGCGATCAGCAAAATGACAAATTGAGCCAATAAAACCGGGAAAACGGCCAAGCGATGGAACGGCAACGTGTTTGGCGTGCGGGTTTCCATCACTCTTGCTCCTCAATGGTCGGCTGCCGAGAATCAATAACTTGGCATAATTTGTGCCGACAAAATGCGCGCAGAGTATAGGGGCGGTTCTGCCCCTATTCAACTGTCGGGTAGTGTTTTCCGATCGCGCGCTACATAAGCAAATGTTTCAGCGGATGTGGGCAAGGACGCCCTGAAGCTCATCGAGTGAGTTATATCCGATGACTAATTGCCCTTTGCCTTTCTTGCCGTGACGAATTTGCACCGCAGAGCCTAGGCGCTCGGCCAGGCGCTGCTCGAGTCGCGCGATATCCGGATCAGGTTTGGCGGTTTCGACCGGTGCAGGTTTACCGCTGAGCCATTGGCGAACCAACGCCTCAGTCTGACGAACGGTGAGGCCGCGTGCGACAACGTGTCGCGCCCCTTCAACCTGTTGATTTTCCGGCAAACCGAGCAAAGCACGGGCGTGACCCATTTCCAGGTCGCCGTGGGACAACATGGTCTTGATGACTTCCGGCAGCGCAATCAGGCGCAACAAGTTGGACACGGTGACGCGGGATTTACCCACCGCATCGGCCACTTCCTGTTGCGTCAGTTTGAATTCCTGCTGCAAACGCTGCAGGGCGATCGCTTCCTCGATTGGGTTGAGGTCTTCACGCTGGATGTTCTCGATCAACGCCATGGCGATAGCGGTTTCGTCCGGCACATCGCGCACCATCGCCGGGATGGTGTCCTTGCCGGCCTGCTGGCTGGCGCGCCAGCGGCGTTCGCCAGCGATGATCTCAAAGCGGCCGCCGCCAATCGGGCGCACCACGATCGGCTGCATCACGCCCTGGGCTTTGATCGAATTGGCCAGTTCTTCCAGCGCCTGGGGGTCCATGTCCCGGCGTGGCTGATATTTACCGCGCTGGATCAGGTCCAGCGGCAGGTGTTGCAGCTCGCGCTCGTCGGCTTGCACCGCTTGTTCTTCAAGCGAAGTGACAGTCGGACCACTCAGCAGTGCATCCAGTCCACGTCCGAGACCTCGTTTCTTGACGGCCATGGGGATTCCTTAAGTTGGCTGGGCTGCAGCGGTGCGTGAGTTGCGGCGTTGACGGCGAACCATCTCGCCGGCCAGTGCCAGATAGGCAATGGCACCACGGGATGATTTGTCGTACGCCAGCGCGGGCATGCCATAGCTTGGCGCTTCGGCCAGGCGGATGTTGCGTGGAATCACGGTGTCGTACAACTGATCGCCGAAGTGTTCCTTGAGCTGCGCCGACACATCGTTCATCAGGCTCAGGCGCGGATCGTACATGGTCCGCAGCAGGCCTTCGATTTGCAGGTTCGGGTTGAGCAACTCGGCGATACGCTTGATGTTATCCACAAGGTCGCTCAAACCTTCGAGCGCGAAGTACTCGCACTGCATGGGGATAATCACCCCATCGGCTGCCACCAATGCGTTCAACGTCAGCATCGACAGCGACGGCGGGCAGTCGATCAAAATGTAGTCGTAGTTCTCGCGGATCGGCGCCAAGGCGCTGCGCAGACGGCTTTCTTTCATCTGCATTTCCAGCAGCACCACTTCCGCCGCGGTCAAATCACGGTTGGCCGGCAGCAGTTGATAACCGCCATGCTCGGAATAGTGCATGGCCTGGGCCAGGTCGCACTCGCCAATGAGCAAGTCGTAGACCGAGTTTTCCAGGCCGTGTTTATCCACACCGCTACCCATGGTGGCGTTGCCCTGTGGATCGAGATCGATCAACAGCACCCGGCGCTTGGTCGCGACCAGGGATGCTGCGAGGTTGATGCAGGTGGTGGTTTTGCCCACGCCACCTTTCTGGTTCGCTATCGCGAATACCTTAGCCATTCTTGCTTGTGTTCCCAATCATGCCGTGCGGCGCAGTATCAGCAGATGGCGTTGGCCTTGGCAACCGGGTACGGCCAAGGCGTGTTCGCTATCGAGGTGGAAGTCTGCCGGCAATGCTAACAGCTCGTCGCTTGGATGAACGCCCTTCATTGCCAGCCAACGGGTGTCGCGGTCGCCTAAGTGGCGGGTCCAGTTGCTGAAGTTCTCCATGCTGCTGAATGCCCGGGAAACAATTCCGTTGAAGGGCTGCTGCGGCGTGAAGGCTTCGACGCGACTGTGGATAACGTTGAGGTTATCCAGCTTGAGTTCGAGTTTGACCTGGGTCAGGAAGCGGGTTTTCTTGCCGTTGCTGTCCAGGCACGTGACTTGCGACTCGGGAAACAGGATGGCCAGCGGGATGCCAGGCATGCCGCCGCCACTGCCCACGTCGAGCCAGCGACCGTTTTCGATAAACGGCATGACGCTCAGGCTGTCGAGCAGATGCCGCGAGACCATTTCGTCCGGGTCGCGCACTGCTGTGAGGTTGTAAGCCTTGTTCCATTTGATCAACAGGGCCAGATAACCCAGCAGCAATTCGTGCTGGGCTTCGGTCAGGTTGACGCCAAGCTGGCGAGCACCTGTGGATAACTCTTCGGCGTGTTGCGAGGTGACCAACGAACTCAAGCGCTTTGCTCCAACTGACGGCCCGCGCCGCGTTTTTTCAAATGAATCATCAACAGCGAAATGGCTGCCGGGGTTACGCCCGGGATACGTGAAGCCTGGCCAAGTGTCTCCGGCCGAGTTATCCCCAGCTTGCTTTGGATTTCTTTCGACAACCCGGAAATCCCGGTGTAATCGATATCCACAGGCAGCTTGGTGTCTTCACTGGCGCGCAGGCGAGCGATCTCGTCCTGTTGGCGATCAATGTAGCCGGCGTATTTGGTCTTGATTTCAACCTGTTCAGCGACCTGTGGGTCTTCTGCACCGTGGCCTGTCACTTCGACCAGACCAGCGTAGTCGATTTCCGGACGGGACAGCAGGTTCAGCAAGTTGTATTCGTGGGTCAGCGGCGTACCGAATTTTTCGGCAATTGCGTCGCCCTGCTCGGTGCCTGGGCGAACCCAGGTACTTTTCAGGCGCTGTTCTTCCAGCACGATGCTTTCGCGTTTTTTGCAGAACGCAGCCCAGCGTGCGTCATCGACCAAGCCCAGCTCGCGACCTTTTTCGGTCAGGCGCAGGTCGGCGTTGTCTTCGCGCAGGATCAGGCGGTATTCGGCCCGGGACGTAAACATCCGGTACGGTTCCTGAGTCCCGAGAGTAATCAGGTCATCGACCAACACACCGATGTACGCCTCATCGCGACGCGGGCACCAACTGTCTTTGCCTTGAGCACGCAGTGCCGCGTTGGTCCCGGCCAGCAAACCTTGGGCGCCGGCTTCTTCGTAACCGGTGGTGCCGTTGATTTGCCCGGCGAAGAACAGGCCGCCGATCACTTTGGTCTCGAGGCTGTACTTCAGGTCACGCGGGTCGAAGTAGTCGTACTCGATGGCGTAGCCCGGGCGCACGATGTGTGCGTTTTCCATGCCGCGAATCGACTGCACGATCTGGATTTGCACATCGAACGGCAGGGAAGTGGAAATGCCGTTCGGGTACAGCTCGTGGGTGGTCAAGCCTTCGGGCTCGATGAAGACCTGGTGGCTTTCCTTGTCGGCAAAGCGGTGAATCTTGTCTTCGATCGATGGGCAATAACGCGGGCCGATG
Source organism: Pseudomonas sp. D2002 (assembly GCF_013385735.1). Classification (NCBI taxonomy): domain Bacteria; kingdom Pseudomonadati; phylum Pseudomonadota; class Gammaproteobacteria; order Pseudomonadales; family Pseudomonadaceae; genus Pseudomonas; species Pseudomonas sp. D2002. The sequence goes on from NZ_JACAPL010000004.1 coordinate 235,353, forward strand.
CCTTCGATCACCCCGGAATACATCGGCGAACGGTCGAGGTTCGCGGCAATGATTTCGTGGGTGCGGGCGTTGGTGTGGGTAATCCAGCAACTGACCTGTTTCGGGTGCTGTTCTTTGGAACCCATGAACGACATCACCGGGATTGGCGTATCGCCGGCTTGTTCGGTCATCACCGAGAAATCTACAGAACGCCCATCGATACGCGGCGGGGTCCCGGTTTTCAGGCGGCCGACGCGCAGCGGCAATTCACGCAGGCGTTTTGCCAAAGCAATCGAAGGCGGATCACCGGCGCGGCCACCGGAATAGTTCTGCATGCCGATGTGGATAAGTCCGCCGAGGAACGTACCGGTGGTCAACACCACGGATTCTGCGAAGAAACGCAGGCCCATTTGCGTGACAACACCGCGAACCTGGTCTTGTTCGACGATCAGGTCATCCGCTGCTTGCTGAAATATCCACAGGTTCGGCTGGTTTTCCAGGGTTTCGCGTACCGCGGCCTTGTACAGGATGCGGTCAGCTTGTGCCCGAGTAGCCCGTACGGCCGGGCCTTTGCGGCTGTTGAGCACGCGAAATTGAATACCACCCTTGTCGGTCGCCATGGCCATGACGCCGCCGAGGGCGTCGATTTCCTTGACCAGATGGCTTTTGCCGATCCCACCAATGGCGGGGTTGCAACTCATGGCACCGAGGGTTTCCACGTTGTGCGTCAGCAACAGGGTTTTAACGCCCATGCGTGCTGAGGCCAGTGCTGCCTCGGTACCGGCATGACCGCCGCCGATGACGATCACTTCAAAACGGGAAGGGAAATCCACCACGCACCTCGTGCCTGCTTATGTAGGTAATCAGGAATTGATTGTTGAAAGAGTTTTAGAGCTTTGGCGGCAAGTATAGGGACTTAGCCCTTCCTAAAGAACCCTTTGCACAAAATTTAACCAGCTGTGGATGAATCACAGACAATAGAAATTAAAAAGAAAGAAATTTATAAGATCTTTGTTTTTATGTTTATTTCTACTGAGCCTACTTTCTGTGGATAGATCTCTACAGGCCTTTATTTACGTTGTGTACAGCGATTCAAAAGTCTGTGGTCATGTGCCAATGAGGCCCTTGGATAAGTGCTTTAAGCCTGTGGATTAAACAGGTGGTTATCCACAGAGGCGTTTTTACTCAGGTTTCAGGCCCTGTTATCAACTGGGCACAAGGGCGGTTATTCACAGGGCTTAATCCACAGAAATGGTGTATTTCGCCCACGACGACGCCACCGAAATCCTGAGACCGGGCAAACAACACTTCAAAAACGGAGCTATTGTGAGAAATCGGTGTGGCAGTTAATAATAGTAATTATCATTAACCTAGCTCATCGCGCCCTATGCCTCCTCCATCCCACTCGGTTGCAGTCCAGCACATCTATGAGCAGCACCATTCGTGGCTGCAAGGGTGGCTAAAAGGTAAGTTGCATAACGCCTGCGATGCGGCCGATGTGGCCCATGATACGTTCGTGCGTATTTTGGGCGGGCGTCATGCGGCACAGATCCTCGAACCCCGGGACTACCTGGCAACCATCGCCAGAGGTTTGGTGATTGACCGCTATCGCCGGCATGCGATTGAACAGGCTTATAAACAGTCGTTGGCTGAGCGCCCCGAAGCCACTGCCATCAGTGAAGAAGACAAGGCCATCATCATTGAAACCCTGGTGGCTGTGGATAAAGCCCTGGCTGACCTTGGCGATCGAGCCCGACGAATTTTCATGCTGTCGCAGATCGAGGGCCTGACTTATCAACAAATCGCCGACCAACTGCAGGTCTCGCTGACCACCGTAAAGAAACACATGATTCGCGCCCTGACTGAATGCTCATTGCTCATGGCCAGCCTGTAATGGCCGCCCCGGACCGTAAGGTTTTCGAAGCGGCTGCCAGTTGGTACGTGCAGTTTCAATCGCAACCGCCTACGCCCGCTGAGCGGCATGCCTGGCAACAATGGCTCAATGGCGACCCTGCGCATCAGGCCGCATGGAACCAGATGGAGCAAATTCAACGCAGCCTTGGCGCTCTGCCGCAGGATTTCACCCGTCGCGCTTTATCGGCCACGCAACAACGGCGGCAGGTACTCAAGTGGATGCTGGTGCTGGGCGGCACCGGTTATCTGGGCTGGAACGTCCGAGAACACACGTCGCTGGGTAATGTCTGGGCGGATTACCGCACACGTGTCGGTGAACGACGGCATATCGATCTGGCCGATGGCACTCGCATTGATCTCAATACCGGCACCGCCATTGATGTGGCGTTCGACGGGCGCCAGCGTTTGGTCCGCCTGCGCGAGGGCGAGGTACTTATCCACACAGGCAAACTGGGTGGGCAGACGCCTTTTTATGTCGACACCCACCAAGGTCGGGTTCAGGCGTTGGGCACTCGGTTTACCGTGCGCCAGCTGCCGGGTTCGACGCGTGTGGGTGTGCTGGAAGATCGGGTGAGCGTTTCGCCTGCTGATCAACCTGAGCACAGCCGATTATTGAAAGCTGGAGAAAGCGCTGACTTCGACCGCCAGAACATCGCCCCCAACCAAGCCTATCGCAACATCCAGACCGCTTGGGTCGATGGCCAGGTGATCGTTCTCGACGCTCGGCTTGGGGATCTGATCGACGACCTGGCGCGTTATCGTCCAGGTGTCCTGCAGTGCGATTCGGCTTCTGCCGGCCTGCGGGTTTCGGGAACGTTTCGCCTCGACTCCACCGATGCAGTACTGGCCAACCTGCAAGCCACGCTGCCGATCCAGGTGAAATATTTCACTCGCTATTGGGTCTCGGTGAAGCGCGTTGGATGAACGCAAAAAATAATCCACAGGGGGGTTATCTTTTTTTTACCTGGCCCGGCCCTACAGGTAATCACGACGTTACCTTCAGGGCTTACCCACCTATGCGCCTCCCAACCAAGTTTCGCCAACGACTCTCTTACCACGGCATGACCTACGGTTTACTGCTGGCCACGGCGACTACGGCCGGTGTTGTGTTGTCCACAGGCGCCATGGCCGCCAACGTCGCGCAACACTACACCATCGCTGCCGGCCCACTGGACGCCGCCTTGAGCCAGTTTGCCGCCAAGGCCAATGTGATTCTGTCGTTCTCGCCGCAGCAGACCGCGCGTTTGAATACGCCTGGGCTGGAAGGTGACTACTCGGTTGATCAAGGCTTTGCGCTGTTGCTGCAGAACTCTGGGTTGCAGGCAGTCACGCAGGCGCCCGGAAGCTATGTATTGCAGGCGGCACCGGCCGGGCAACTGACGCTGGCACCGACGACTGTGAGCACTTATCAACAGCTCGGTTTCAATCAAGACATTGCTGGCGATGTGGGCTACAAGGCGCAAAACAGCCGCATCGGCACCAAGACCAGCACGCCGCTCTCGGAAACCCCGCGTTCGGTTTCGGTGGTTACTGGCCAACGTATCAAGGATCAGAAGTCGCAAACGCTGACGGACGTATTGGGTTACGTGCCGGGGATCTTCGCGCCACCTTTTGCCGCCGGCGATGGCCTGGCCGGTGACCTGTTCTTCATTCGTGGCTTCAACGCCACGGATTATGGCTACGGCCTGCTGCGCGATGGCCTTCGGGTGCAGGGCAATCGGTATGACACCACCAGCGAACCGTATGGACTGGAGCGCGTCGAGATTTTCCGTGGCCCATCTTCCCTGCTCTACGGGGAAAACGCGCCCGGCGGGCTGGTCAACCTGGTCAGCAAACACCCAACCGCTGCGCCCCAGGGCGAGGTGCAATTGGGTTACGGCTCCAACAATCGACGCCAGTTGGGTGTGGATATCTCGGGCCCGCTCAATGATGGCGGCAACATTCTCGGCCGTGTGGTCATGCTGGGACGCAAATCCGACACTCAAACCGACCACGTTCCTGATGATCGCTTGTACATCGCACCGTCCCTGACCCTGAACTTCGACGACTACAACACCCTGACTCTGCTGGCCAACTACCAGAAAGACCACACCAATCTGGAACTTGGCTTACCGGCGGCAGGCACGTTGCTGAAAAACCCCAACGGCAAGCTGTCCAAACACACCATGCTTGGCGACCCGGACTGGAACACCTTCGAACGGGAAGCCTGGAGCGCCGGCTACGAGTTCAGCCACAGCTTCAATGATGATTGGCAGTTCCGCCAGAACTCGCGCTACATGCAGTCACGCATCAACCGCCATGAAACCTGGCCCGGCGCGCTGAACAATCGCGGCTTCGGCACCCAGCTGAACATGACCGCCTACGACCGCTACAACAAGTCCATGGTCTATTCGCTGGATAACCAGCTCGAGGGTAAATTCGAGGTGGGCGGTCTGGAAAACACCGTGCTGTTTGGCGCCAGCTACGACCGCACCTCGTTCAATCAGGACTGGGATGCAGGCTTTGCCGGCACCATCAATGTGTATAACCCGGTGTACCTGCGCGATCCGCTCACGCCTATCGCGGTTCAAAACACCCTGCTCGAACAGCAGATGAAGGGCGTTTATGCACAGGTACAGAGCAAATATGACCACTGGCTGTTCCTGCTTGGCGGTCGCCAGGACTGGGTCGACAGTGATTTCCGCGACAAAGTGAACAAGGCCAGCAACACTGGCTCCGAAGACAAGAAGTTCACGTACCAGGGCGGCGTGATGTACCAGTTCGACAACGGCCTGACGCCGTATGTCAGCTACTCCACCGCCTTCGTCCCGGTGCAGCAGATCTCCAACGCCGGTGCGCCGCTGAAGCCGATCACCAGCAGCCAATACGAAGTGGGTGTGAAGTACGAACCGATTGGCTGGGACACCGCGATGACGCTGTCGGTGTATGACCTGCGCAAGCAAGACGACACATATCTGGATGCCACCACCAACAGCTATCGCCAAGTCGGCGAGAGCCGCGCCAAAGGTGCGGAAGTGGAGATCAACAGCAACATCACCCCCAACCTGAATGTCACTGCGGCCTACACCTACACCGACGCAAGGATTACCAAGGATTCCGCCACATCATTGGTCGAAGGGCGCCAAATGACCGGGGTTCCTCGCAACCAGGCGTCGGTGTGGGGCAAGTATCGCTTCCTCGACGGCCAGCTGAAGGGTTTGTCTCTGGGCGGCGGTGTGCGCTACTTCGACAGCACCTTTTCCTACACAGCACCGACGCTGTACGGGAAGTTGGATGCCGGAAGCGTCACGTTGGTGGATGCGGCCATCGGATATCAGATCGACAAACACTGGTCGGTGGATGTGAACGCCAAGAACCTGTTCGACAAGGAGTATGTATCCGGCTGCAACGATGCGGGGCGTTGCTATTGGGGTGACAGCCGTACCTTGCTCGGTACGGTGTCCTACAACTGGTAGCGCGCTGTGGATAACGCTGCTATTTGCCGATACAGAAGCTGGAAAAGATCCGTCCCAACAGATCATCCGAGCTGAACGCGCCGGTGATCTCGCCCAACAGCTGCTGCGCCTGACGCAAATCCTCAGCCAGCAGCTCCCCTGCCCCCGCCAAGGTCAGTTGTGCCCGCCCGTGTTCCAACGCCGCGCTGGCGTGACGCAGCGCCTCCAGGTGCCTGCGGCGTGCGCTGAAGCTGCTCTCCGAGGTTTGCTCATAGCCCATGCAGGCCTTGAGATGGTCGCGCAACAATTCCAAGCCATCGCCGGCCGACTTTGCGCTCAGACTGATGGTGACATGGCCATCCTCGCTGGTTTCCATGGCAATGGCTTCGCCGGTCAGGTCGGCCTTGTTGCGAATCAAGGTGACCTTCGCCGGGTCCGGCCGCTGTTCGAGGAATTCAGGCCACAGCGCAAAAGGATCCACAGCCTCTGGCGCAGTGGCATCCACCACCAGCAGTACTCGATCCGCTTCGCCGATAGCCTTGAGTGCACGCTCTACGCCGATCTTTTCGACCTGGTCGTCGGTGTCGCGCAAACCTGCCGTGTCGACCACGTGCAGGGGCATGCCATCGATGTGGATATGTTCGCGCAAGATATCCCGGGTGGTGCCGGCAATCTCGGTAACGATGGCCGCCTCGCGACCTGCCAGGGCATTGAGCAGGCTCGATTTGCCGGCATTAGGTCGGCCGGCAATCACTACCGTCATACCGTCGCGCAGCAAGGCGCCCTGCCCGGCTTCGCGCAGCACTGTGGATAACTCATCTCGGACTTTATCGAGCATTGCCAGGACATGGCCATCGGCAAGGAAGTCGATTTCTTCTTCCGGGAAGTCAATCGCCGCCTCGACGTAGATGCGCAGGCTGATCAACTGCTCGGTCAAGTTATGCACACGCAACGAAAAGGCACCCTGCAACGAGCGCAATGCATTGCGCGCTGCCTGTGCAGAACTCGCTTCGATCAAGTCGGCAATGGCTTCAGCCTGGGCCAGGTCGAGTTTGTCATTCAGGAACGCACGCTCGCTGAATTCCCCCGGACGCGCCAAGCGGCAGCCCAACTGCAGGCAGCGCTGCAGCAACATATCCAGGACCACTGGGCCGCCGTGGCCCTGCAATTCGAGTACGTCTTCGCCGGTGAACGAGTTGGGGCCGGGAAAATACAGCGCCAGGCCTTCGTCCAATACGGTTTTATCGGCATCCAGAAAGGGGCCGTAATGGGCATATCGCGGTTTCAACTCTCGGCCGCTGATGGCCTGGGCTGCCACACCCGCCAGCGGCCCGGAAATTCGAACGATACCGACACCGCCGCGACCTTGAGCGGTGGCGACAGCAGCGATGGTTTCACGAGGAGCGCTCATCAGCAGGTTCCAAAACAAAAGTGACGGAAAGCAAAACGCCCCACTAGGGGGCGTCTTGAGTGGTTATCCACAGAGTAAATTACGCCGCAGCTTTTTTGGTAGCCGCTTCGATTTTACGTGTGATGTACCACTGTTGAGAGATCGACAACACGTTGTTGACCACCCAGTACAGCACCAGACCAGCAGGGAACCACAGGAAGAAGAAGGTGAAGATGATTGGCATCATTTTCATTACCTTGGCCTGCATCGGATCCGGCGGAGTCGGGTTCAAACGCTGCTGGATGAACATGGTCGCGCCCATGATGATCGGCAGGATAAAGAACGGGTCTTTGATCGACAGGTCAGTTATCCACAGCATGAACGGCGCCTGGCGCATTTCCACGCTTTCCAGGAGTACCCAGTACAGCGAGAGGAATACCGGCATCTGTACCAGAATAGGCAAGCATCCACCCAGCGGGTTGATCTTCTCTTTCTTGTACAGCTCCATCATGGCCTGCGACATTTTCTGCCGGTCGTCGCCATGTTGCTCTTTCAGCGCGGCCAGTTTCGGGGCCACGGCACGCATGCGCGCCATCGACTTGTAGCTGGCTGCCGACAGCGGGAAGAAGATCCCCTTGATCAGCATGGTCAGGAAGATGATCGAGAAGCCCCAGTTGCCGACGATGCTGTGGATATGTTGCAGCAGCCAGAAGATTGGCTGGGCAATGAACCACAGAATGCCGTAATCCACAGTCAGTTCCAGACCTGGGGACAACTCTTTCAGCACTGCCTGGCTTTTCGGGCCGGCGTACAGAGTGGCGCTGGTTTCAGCCTTGGCACCTGGTGCGACGGTCAACGCCGGGCCAGTGAAACCAATGATGTAGTTGCCTTGGCTATCTTTACGGGTTTGAACCAGGTTGGCTTCACCCTTGTTCGGGATCCATGCGGTCACAAAGTAGTGTTGCAACCAGGCAACCCAGCCGCCTTGGACGGTTTCTTTCAGCGCGCCCTTGTCGATATCTTTCATCGACACTTTTTTGTACGGCTCGCTACTTGTCCACAGGGCGGCGCCCAGGTAAGTCGCGGTGCCGGTGGCAGTGCTGGAAGAAGGATCGGCGCTGTTATCACGCTTGAGCTGGGCAAACAGGTTGCCGCTCCACGGCTTGGCGCTTTCGTTGTCGATCAGATAAGTGACTTTCAGATCGTACAAACCGCGGGTGAAGCTGAAACGCTTGATGTAGTTGACGCCGTCCTGACTGAATTTCAGGTCAACGTTCAACTGGTTCTGGCCATCAGCCAGTTGATAAGTCTTCTGTTCGGTCGAATAAACCGGACGACCGGTAGCACGAGCATCAGGACCGTCGGTGCCGGTCAGGCCACTTTGTGCCAGATAAGTACGTTCACCACCGTTGTCGAACAGTTGGAACGGAACATCCGGATGGTCTTGGCGACGTGGATACAGCGGCAGTTTCAACTGCGCGATATCACCACCTTGTGGGTCGATAGCCAGGTCGAGCACATCCGTTTTAACGTGGATGAGGTCTTTATTGGTGACCACTGGCGTTTCTAGAGGGGCGTTTGTCTCGCCATTCGCGCTGGGAACATCGGCACTCGCGGACGCATTGTTACCCAACGGAGTGTCCGGAATAGCCGGCGCAGCCTGATTGGTAGCAACATTCTGAGTCGGCAGGGCAGCCTGGCCATAGTCCTGGTTCCACTTAAGAACCATGACGTAGGACACGATTGCCAGGGCGACGATCAGGATCGTGCGTTTAATATCCATGATTACTCGGCCATCGAAGAAGAACGGGAGGTAGGGATAGGTGGAACCGGGTCATAACCACCGGGATTCCACGGATGACAGCGGCCTAAACGACGAAAGGCCAGCCAGCCACCGCGCAGAAGACCATGATTTTCTATGGCCTCTAACGCGTAGCAGGAACAACTGGGGTAGAAACGACAGTGGTCAGCCATCAGAGGACTAATGGCATAACGGTAAAACTGGATCGGAACGAGGGCCAGTTTACGCATTGGTGCTGTCTACCCCTACAGTTTCGGTGCTGACTGCTGGTGCTGGCTTGTTGGTACGCGCCAAACGTTTCCAGAGCTTGCCGAAATGCTGAATCAATTCGGGGTTTTCTACGTCCCCCAAGCCTTTGCGCGCGACGATAACAATATCCCAACCAACCAGAGTTTCCTGGTGGAGGCGAAACGATTCGCGCATCAGACGCTTGAGGCGATTGCGCTCAACGGAGAGCTTTACGCTCTTCTTGCCGATCACCAACCCGAGACGGGGGTGATCCAGATCGTTGTTACGCGCAAGGAGCAGGAGATTTTTCCCCGGAACCTTGCCGGTGGGGGAGTCAAAGACTGCTTTGAAGTGCCGGGGGGTTAGCAGACGCTTTTCCCGACTGAAGTCCTGACTCACCACCAGTACCGGATTATCAAACTGCCAGACGCGCACGACCTTTGGCGCGGCGACGCGACAGGACAGCACGGCCGTTCTTGGTAGCCATGCGAGCACGGAAGCCGTGAGTACGGGCGCGTTTGATGGTGCTTGGTTGGAAAGTACGTTTCATGGCGTTGTTACCTGGTTCGTCCACAACGGGCCGGAATGGCCCCCGTTTTAAGAGACCGGCGATTCTAGAGAAAGCAAGCCTCTAGGTCAATTTCCAACCAGCTTTTCCTTTAATTAGATCTTTGCAGGCAACCAGGCCTTTTTTATCCGCTCGGCTTTCATGAGCAATGCCATAGATATAAAAATAAAGAAGGAAGTTATTTAAAGCTTTTCTGTAAAGCTTATAAAAGCTAGGCAGACGTTCTTCTGTGGATAACTGCCTTAAGCCCACATTCCACCTGATGTACAGAGAATGACAACTAGGCGGGGAAACGGTGCTTAGCCTGTGCTGCACTGTCGGATAAGCTGTGGGTGGAATGGGTTGTTATCCACAGGCCAGTTACCCACAGACTTTCGACCCCACTTGTGCAACGAGCTTAGGGGCGCTTATCCACAGAGCTTATGCACAGACCATTGGTCGCCTTTTTTACGGTTAACGCATTGATTTTGGGTGCTCTGTGAGCAACCTACATGTGGATAAGTGGACGACTGGCCGCTACAATGGCGGCTGTTTTTGCCTCACCGGCTTTCAACTTAGGGGATATCCGTGTCAGTGGAACTTTGGCAGCAGTGCGTGGAGCTTTTGCGCGAAGAGCTGCCTGCCCAGCAATTCAACACCTGGATCCGTCCGCTACAGGTCGAAGCCGAAGGCGACGAGTTGCGTGTCTACGCGCCGAATCGCTTTGTTCTCGATTGGGTTAATGAGAAGTACCTGAGCCGCGTTCTCGAATTGCTCGACGAACACGGCAACGGCCTTGCGCCCGTGCTTTCCTTATTAATAGGCAGCAAACGTAGCTCTGCGCCGCGTGCAGCGCCGAATGCGCCGTTGGCCGCCAGTGCTTCGCAGGCCCAGGCCGCTGCGGCACCTGTTAATAACTCGCCAGCGCCCGTTGCCCAGACGCCTGCAAAATCCGCATCGCAGAAAAACGCGCCTATAAATGAAGAGCCGTCCCGCGACAGCTTCGACCCGATGGCGGGTGCCAGCTCCCAGCAAGCACCGGTGCGTGCCGAACAGCGCACCGTGCAGGTTGAAGGCGCGCTCAAGCACACCAGCTACTTGAACCGCACGTTCACCTTTGAAAACTTCGTCGAAGGTAAATCCAACCAGCTGGCCCGCGCCGCCGCCTGGCAGGTCGCCGACAACCCCAAGCACGGTTACAACCCACTCTTCCTTTATGGTGGCGTTGGCTTGGGTAAGACTCACTTGATGCATGCGGTGGGTAATCACCTATTAAAGAAGAACCCGAATGCCAAGGTCGTGTACCTGCACTCGGAGCGCTTCGTGGCTGACATGGTCAAGGCCCTGCAGCTGAACGCAATCAACGAATTCAAACGTTTCTACCGTTCCGTTGATGCCTTGCTGATCGATGACATTCAATTCTTCGCGCGCAAGGAACGTTCTCAGGAAGAGTTTTTCCACACGTTCAACGCCTTGCTCGAAGGCGGCCAGCAGGTCATCTTGACCAGCGATCGTTACCCGAAGGAAATCGAAGGCCTGGAAGAACGCTTGAAGTCGCGCTTTGGCTGGGGCCTGACCGTTGCGGTAGAGCCGCCGGAGCTGGAAACCCGCGTCGCGATCCTGATGAAAAAGGCCGACCAGGCGAAAGTCGATCTGCCCCACGACGCTGCTTTCTTTATCGCCCAACGCATTCGCTCCAACGTGCGTGAGCTGGAAGGCGCGCTCAAGCGGGTCATCGCTCACTCGCACTTCATGGGCCGCGATATCACCATCGAGTTGATTCGCGAATCCCTGAAAGACTTGTTGGCACTGCAGGACAAGCTGGTGAGTGTGGATAACATCCAGCGCACCGTGGCTGAGTACTACAAGATCAAGATTTCCGACCTGCTGTCCAAGCGCCGCTCGCGCTCGGTGGCACGTCCACGTCAGGTAGCGATGGCGCTCTCCAAAGAGCTGACCAACCACAGCCTGCCGGAAATCGGTGATGTGTTTGGCGGTCGCGACCACACCACGGTCTTGCACGCGTGCCGCAAGATCAACGAACTTAAGGAATCCGACGCGGATATTCGCGAGGACTACAAGAACCTGCTGCGTACACTGACAACTTGATGACACCAGCGCAGCTTATTAAGGCAAGGGACTAGACCATGCATTTCACCATTCAACGCGAAGCCCTGTTGAAACCCCTGCAACTGGTCGCAGGCGTCGTCGAGCGCCGACAGACCTTGCCGGTGCTTTCCAACGTATTGCTGGTTGTCGAAGGCCAGCAATTGTCCTTGACCGGTACTGACCTTGAAGTCGAACTGGTCGGCCGCGTGCAGCTGGAAGAGCCTGCTGAACCGGGCGAGATCACTGTGCCGGCGCGCAAGCTGATGGATATCTGCAAGAGCCTGCCCAACGACGCGCTGATCGACATCAAGGTTGATGAGCAGAAACTGGTGGTCAAGGCCGGTCGTAGCCGCTTCACCCTGTCGACGTTGCCTGCCAACGATTTCCCGACGGTGGAAGAAGGCCCGGGCTCGCTGACCTGCAGCCTTGAGCAAAGCAGGCTGCGTCGTTTGATCGAGCGCACCAGTTTCGCCATGGCTCAACAGGACGTGCGTTACTACCTCAACGGCATGCTGTTGGAAGTCTCGGAAGGCATCATCCGCGCGGTGGCCACCGACGGTCACCGTCTGGCCATGTGCTCGATGAAAGCTGACATCGGCCAGCCGGATCGCCATCAAGTGATCGTACCGCGTAAAGGTATCCTTGAACTGGCGCGTCTTCTCACCGAGCCGGACGGCAACGTCAGCATCGTCCTGGGCCAGCACCACATCCGCGCTACTACCGGCGAGTTCACCTTCACCTCCAAATTGGTCGACGGCAAGTTCCCGGATTACGAGCGCGTGCTGCCTAAAGGTGGCGACAAGCTGGTGATTGGTGATCGTCAGGCCCTGCGTGAAGCATTCAGCCGTACCGCGATTCTGTCGAACGAAAAGTACCGTGGTATCCGTCTGCAACTGGCTAACGGCCAATTGAAAATCCAGGCGAATAACCCTGAGCAGGAAGAAGCCGAAGAAGAAGTGGGCGTTGACTACAACGGCGGCTCGCTGGAGATCGGTTTCAACGTGAGCTACCTGCTGGACGTATTGGGTGTGATGACCACCGAACAGGTTCGCCTGATTCTGTCGGACTCCAACAGCAGTGCCCTGGTGCAAGAATCCGATAACGACGACTCGGCTTACGTTGTTATGCCGATGCGCCTGTAATCATGCTCAGCAGAAGCTAGATGTCCCTCAGTCGCGTCTCGGTCACCGCGGTGCGCAATCTGCACCCGGTGACCTTCTCCCCTTCCCCCCGCATCAATATCCTCCACGGCGCCAACGGCAGTGGCAAAACCAGCGTGCTGGAAGCCATTCATTTGCTGGGGCTCGCCCGTTCTTTTCGCAGTGCACGCCTGTTGCCAGTGATTCAGTACGAACAACTGGCCTGTACGGTGTTCGGCCAAGTCGAATTGGCCGAAGGCGGTCATAGCAGCCTGGGGATATCGCGAGATCGCGGCGGTGAATTTCAAATTCGCATTGATGGGCAAAATGCTCGCAGTGCTGCGCAATTGGCGGAAATCCTGCCATTGCAGCTGATCAACCCCGACAGCTTCCGCTTGTTGGAAGGCGCACCCAAAATCCGCAGGCAATTCCTCGATTGGGGAGTGTTCCACGTGGAACCGCGTTTCATGGCCACTTGGCAGCGCCTGCAGAAGGCCCTGCGGCAGCGGAACTCATGGCTGCGGCATGGTACACTTGACGCCGCTTCGCAAGCAGCCTGGGACCGGGAACTGTGCCTGGCCAGCGACGAAATTGATGAATACCGACGCGCCTATATCAAAGCCTTGAAACCAGTCTTTGAGCAGACCTTGAGTGAGTTGTTGGATCTCGAGGGCCTGACGCTGAGCTACTACCGTGGTTGGGATAAAGAGCGTGAGCTGAGCGCAGTGCTCGCCACGTCCTTGCAACGGGATCAGCAAATTGGCCATACGCAAGCAGGCCCCCAACGGGCTGATCTGCGCCTTAGATTAGGCGCACATAATGCCGCGGATATCTTGTCACGCGGTCAGCAGAAGTTGGTGGTGTGTGCGCTGCGCATTGCCCAAGGGCATTTGGTTAGCCAAGCCCGGCGCGGTCAGTGTATTTATCTGGTGGATGACTTGCCGTCCGAACTCGACGAGCAACACCGCCGCGCGTTGTGCCGCTTGTTGGAAGACTTACGCTGCCAGGTGTTTATCACCTGTGTAGACCACGAATTATTGAGGGAAGGCTGGCAGACGGAAACGCCAGTCGCTTTGTTCCACGTGGAACAAGGCCGTATCACCCAGACCCACGACCATCGGGAGTGAAGGCATGAGCGAAGAAAACACGTACGACTCGACCAGCATTAAAGTGCTGAAAGGTTTGGATGCCGTACGCAAACGTCCCGGTATGTACATCGGCGACACCGATGATGGTAGCGGTCTGCACCACATGGTGTTCGAGGTGGTCGACAACTCCATCGACGAAGCTTTGGCCGGTCACTGTGACGACATCAGCATTATCATCCACCCGGATGAGTCCATCACCGTGCGCGACAACGGTCGCGGCATTCCGGTAGATGTGCATAAAGAAGAAGGCGTTTCGGCGGCAGAGGTCATCATGACTGTGCTCCACGCCGGCGGTAAGTTCGACGACAACTCCTATAAAGTCTCCGGCGGTTTGCACGGTGTAGGTGTGTCGGTAGTGAACGCCCTGTCTGAAGAGCTGATCCTGACTGTTCGCCGTAGCGGCAAAATCTGGGAACAGACTTACGTGCACGGTGTGCCACAAGAGCCGATGAAAATCGTTGGCGACAGTGAATCCACTGGTACGCAGATCCACTTCAAGCCATCGGCTGAAACCTTCAAGAATATCCACTTCAGCTGGGACATCCTGGCCAAGCGTATTCGCGAACTGTCCTTCCTCAACTCCGGTGTGGGTATCGTCCTCAAGGACGAGCGCAGCGGCAAGGAAGAACTGTTCAAGTATGAAGGCGGCCTGCGTGCGTTCGTTGAATACCTGAACACCAACAAGACTGCGGTCAACCAGGTGTTCCACTTCAACATCCAGCGTGAAGACGGCATCGGCGTGGAAATCGCCCTGCAGTGGAACGACAGCTTCAACGAGAACCTGTTGTGCTTCACCAACAACATTCCACAGCGCGACGGCGGTACTCACTTGGTGGGTTTCCGTTCCGCACTGACGCGTAACCTGAACACCTACATCGAAGCCGAAGGCTTGGCCAAGAAGCACAAAGTCGCCACCACCGGTGACGACGCACGTGAAGGCCTGACCGCGATTATCTCGGTGAAAGTGCCGGATCCGAAGTTCAGCTCCCAGACCAAAGACAAGCTGGTGTCTTCCGAAGTGAAGACGGCAGTGGAACAGGAGATGGGTAAATACTTCTCCGACTTCCTGCTGGAGAACCCGAACGAAGCCAAGCTGGTCGTCGGTAAGATGATCGACGCGGCGCGTGCCCGTGAAGCGGCGCGTAAAGCCCGTGAGATGACCCGCCGTAAAGGCGCGCTGGATATCGCCGGCCTGCCAGGCAAACTGGCTGACTGCCAGGAGAAGGACCCTGCCCTCTCCGAACTGTACCTGGTGGAAGGTGACTCTGCTGGCGGTTCCGCCAAGCAGGGTCGTAACCGTCGCACCCAGGCCATCCTGCCGTTGAAAGGTAAGATCCTCAACGTTGAGAAGGCCCGCTTCGACAAGATGATTTCCTCTCAGGAAGTCGGCACCTTGATCACGGCTTTGGGCTGCGGTATTGGCCGCGATGAGTACAACATCGACAAGTTGCGCTACCACAACATCATCATCATGACCGATGCTGACGTCGACGGTTCGCACATTCGTACCCTGCTGCTGACCTTCTTCTTCCGTCAGTTGCCGGAGCTGATCGAGCGTGGCTACATCTATATCGCTCAACCGCCGCTGTACAAAGTGAAAAAGGGCAAGCAAGAGCAATACATCAAAGACGACGACGCCATGGAAGAGTACATGACGCAGTCGGCCCTGGAAGACGCGAGCCTGCACTTGAACGACGAAGCGCCTGGCATTTCCGGTGAGTCGCTGGAACGTCTGGTTAACGACTTCCGCATGGTAATGAAGACCCTCAAGCGTCTGTCGCGCCTGTACCCTCAGGAACTGACCGAGCACTTCATCTACCTGCCATCGGTGAGTCTCGAACAGCTGGGCGATCACGCGCACATGCAGAATTGGCTGGCCCAGTACGAAGTTCGCCTGCGCACTTCGGAAAAGTCTGGCCTGGTCTACAAAGCCAGCCTGCGTGAAGACCGTGAACGTAACGTGTGGCTGCCAGAGGTTGAACTGATCTCCCATGGCCTGTCGAACTACGTCACCTTCAACCGCGACTTCTTCGGCAGTAACGACTACAAAACCGTCGTTACCCTCGGCGCGCAATTGAGCACCCTGCTGGACGACGGTGCTTACATTCAGCGTGGCGAACGCAAGAAGCAGGTCAAGGAATTCAAGGAAGCCCTTGATTGGCTGATGGCGGAAAGCACCAAGCGTCACACCATCCAGCGATACAAAGGTCTGGGCGAGATGAACCCGGATCAGCTGTGGGAAACCACCATGGACCCGGCTCAGCGTCGCATGCTGCGCGTGACCATCGAAGACGCCATTGGCGCTGACCAGATCTTCAACACCCTGATGGGTGATGCGGTCGAGCCTCGTCGTGACTTCATCGAGAGCAATGCCTTGGCAGTGTCCAACCTGGACTTCTGATCAGGTGTCGGCTCATAGAGCAGTGGCGACGTTTCGCAAGTAAACGGTTCAGCCATATTAAGAAAGCCCGCGAATAGCGGGCTTTTTTTTGTCCTTAATGGCTCGTCTGTGCATCAAGCCAGGCTTTGTACTCTGGCTATCCGATTGATGCGATCGTTGATCAGCAATGCAAAACCACTCAGGACTATGAAGCTGATGGCCAGCGTCATTTGAAGGTCATATGCGCTGAGATTGATCAGGGCACTGATCAACCCACCGCCTATGAATATTATCGTGTTACCCGCTGACGCTGACGCACCAGCGTTATCCGGGAACAACTCCATCGCTCTGGAGGTTGCCGCGGGCCGAGTAATAGTTGTGCCTGCCGTGCAAATCATCATCGGTACCAGCACTGTTATGGGCGTCAGGCCATAGAATGTTGCCAGGAGCAGCATCGTCAAACCGGAGAGGAGAATCAGGCACAAGCCCGTGCGTATTTGCGTTGCCGATTCCATGCGTTTGTTCAGCACTCCGGCGAGCGTGCCGCCCAGGACGTAGGCCGCACCGTAGAGCAACAGCATCAGCGAGAACTCGTAGTTGCTCATTTGCAGCTGTTCAATGAATACGAGTGGCGAGACCACGATAAACGAGAAATGGCAGGCAAATACGATGGCGCATATCAGCCAGTACGCAATGAAATTGAAGTTGCGGCACAGCTGCCGGTAAGTTTTGAAGATATTGAGACTCGACCCCGCACTCGAGACGGGTGGCGTGTTACGCAGCGACAACCATGCCTTCACAAATACCACGACGGCAATCGCGGCGAACACGTAAAAGCTTCCCTGCCAGTCCAGCAATTGTTGCAACACCGTGCCTATCAGCGGTGAGATGGAGATGAAGATCCCGCTCGCAGTCACCATCAGGATGCGCAAACGGTCACGCTCCTTACCTACAAACAGGTCCTGAACCAATGCTTGGGACAATACAAAACAGCCACAACCCACCGCTTGGACGACACGAAATATAAGAAACGCGGCGTAGTCCGAAGCCCAGACGCAGCCCAAGGCGCCCAGAATCGAAACGGCCATACCGCCCAACAGCAGATTCTTGCGACCGAGTGCGTCAGACAAGGGGCCAATCAGCAATTGTGAGAGGGAGATGCCGATAGCGAACACGCTGACAGACAATGCAATGTCCGTTGGTGTGGTGTTGAACTGCGTTGACAGTGCGGGGAACGACGGCAGTAGCACGTCGATCGGGAATACGCCCAACATGACCATGGTCATGAGCAGTATGACGGCGGCAACTTTGGTTGCTCGGGTAGCGCGATCTGTTGTCTCAAGCATCAATGAGTCCCGCCACGCTGAACAATTCCCTGTGCGCTTGCTGCTCAAAAAAACCGGCGCGTTTCATCGCCTGGAGTGTCGTCGTGGCGCCGGCGCGAGCGCGCCTGGCGCGTGCTTGGGGGGCGACGATGTGCTGGATGACGTGCTCTGCCTCGGCTGCAGAAATACCAGCGCCGGCAAGGCTGGCAGCCAACCATTGCTCGTCCACTTCCGAGAACACCAGGATAATATCGATCAAATGGCTGGCCGAAGCGAGTTGCTGGGTAGACGACAGGCGTGGCCACAGGTACTGAAATACTTCGGAAAAATACCGGCTGTGCCGGGCCTCGTCTTCCAGATGTTCTCTGAACATTTGATAAACAGTGGACACCAGGGTATCGCCCGTAAGGTCCAGCAACTCCTTGGCGATGATCGTTTCGGAGACAAAGCCGACCAAAAACCACAGCAACGGACGACTTTCATCACTGGCGGTGTCCAGCAAGTCGAGCAGTAAGCGGATGCGTTTTGGCGGCACATCCCACGGTGGCATCTGATAAAACCTCGCCACTTGCTCCGCCAGCTCGTAGGAGAACAGCGCGTGATAACCCTCGTCGGTGTACAACTGCAATGCCGCAATTTTCATTGCATGCGGCAGTTCGATACGCAATTCGTCGTGAATAAGGGTTTCGACCGCGCGGTTGACAATCTTGTGTTCGAGTATCGTCGTGTAGTTGAGGAAATAAACCAAGTGATTCGCCGCCAACCGATGGCGAGTTTGCTCGGATGCCTGCTCGATAGTCGGGTGAGCAAAATAATGGATGAACGACGGTGGGAACCAGCCTTTAGTCCGTAATTGCAGCTGAACTTCAGCGGCCGGCGGCAGGGCATAAAGGGTCTTTTTATTGCGCACCGACGATCGATTATTCCAATCCCCCAGTGTGTACCGACGACTCCCGCCAGACTCAGCTCCAACGGTGGACATCACTGGTCTCGCTCCCGATTTTCCATCAACGCCTTGAGCTCCTTGCACTGCACTTCTCCGTCGCCGTAGCCGGCCCCGACAAAGAACAGCGGTTGTTCTGTGGCATCTTCCAGCCCCAGCAATTTCTCGACCTGTTCGTCACTCAATGCACCGGTCAACCATGTGGACAGTCCCAGCTCGGTTGCCGTCAATTGGAACGTTTGCGAAATATGCCCTGCCTCGACAAAGGCCATGCGGTAGGCGCGGGAGTGCTCATACTTCCACCACAACTTGTCAAAACGCGCGGTCAGGAACAATCCCATTGGCAGGTCATTGATAAAGTGCTGTCCAGCCAGCAGTTGCCCTAGCGGCGCGGTGGGCAGCGAGTGGACCCACCGCAATGCATGCAGCTCTGGATGGTAATAATAAATGCCCGGTTCCAGGCCTTCGATCCGCACCGCATAGACATAACCTTCGCAGGCATTCAGACCACCACCGGACGGGCTGCTGCGTCGCGACCTGAACGCTTCGGGGACGGTGTCGCCAGTATCGGCTTCGCGTTCTTTGAGGTAGCCCAGGGTCAGGTAAAGCAGGCGGCTCAGATCGTCCCGTGTGACAGCTTGCGAGGAGAACGAGCGCGAGGTTTTCCTTTGCAGCAGGACTGTTGTGAGGTCATTCGAGGGTTTGTCCAGCATCGGCGCCGGCAAGTAGATCAGGTCGGTATTAGCGTGCGCGGTAAAACGCGCTAAGGGAGGCTGAGTGTCAAGGACTTCTTCGCAATGCTCCAGGTATTGCGCGGACCATTCGTGAATATCGCTGGGGACATGTTCAAACGGCAGGTTCTTGGTGCCGATATGGAAGATCTTCGACAGCTCGTCCCATCCCCATTCCGGTTGCACCGGCTTATCAATGGAGAACAGACCGGCCGCCAGGAAGGCTGCGTCAATCTCGCTCGCGCTGTCGAACAATGAAGGGTCTTCAATAAGGCTTATCAAACGCGAGGAATACAACGTATCCAGTTCAAACTGAGTGTGGTCTTTGTAGTTCCAGATCACGGTAAACGGCGGGCGGGCAAGGATGAAAAAGTGTGGGTTGATATGCATTGTTTTTGTAACCCCGAGCATGGCCAGTGATGAAGCTGGAAGGTCGCCCTCCCAGCCTCATCATTCACTTCACTTAACGGGCTTTAGCCGCGATCAGGCAGTGCAGGTTGGCGATTTTTTTCGATTCGAGGTTGATAGCTTTCATGGGTGTTACTCCAGAATAGTCAGTTGAGTGCCGCTTCATGCGGCAATCAGAGCCTAGTCAGCAGGTATCGCGCCATCAAGCGCCTGGGTGGTTTGAATTCTTAGCCTGTCCCAGATTACCGCCGCAGGCCTTCATTTGATTTTCATTGCGTGATGTACAAGCGATTTGCAAATGCTCCACGTGGAACATATACGGTTTTTAACGTTGGGTAGCCCCAGCAACGCTTTCCAACCGATAGCCATATCCGTAGATGGTCAACAGTTGCCAACCACGGTCCGCAGTCAGGCCAAGCTTGTTGCGCAGACGATAAATATGCGTATCCAGAGGCCGCGATGACACCATTTCTTCGTGGGTCCAGAATCGCTCATAGAGATACTCGCGCGATAACGGCCGCGCCAGGTTGGCAAACAGGCAACTGGCAAGCCGGTATTCGCGCTCCGTTAAATTGATCGGTTTGCCGGCACGGGTCACCGTCAGCTCGGCATCATCGAAGGTCAAGTCGTTGAAGCTTTGCACTTCATGGGTGGCAGATTTCTGTAGGCCATGGCGCCGCAACACTGCTGTGACGCGCGCCTTAAGCTCGTTGGGACGAAAGGGCTTGCTGACATAATCATCCGCTCCGCTGTTTAATGCTGTGACGATATCGCTTTCGGCATCTCGACTGGTGAGCATGATTACAGCAGGCGGAGATTCCATGTGTTCGCGGGTCCAGCGCAGCAACGCGATGCCGGTGATATCCGGAAGTTGCCAGTCGAGTATCAGCAGGTCGAAGGTTTCTCGACGCAGTTGGCGCAGCAGGTCTTCGCCCCGCTCGAAGCAATGCAAGGACCAGGGTTGTTCCGCCGTGCTGGGGATTTGTCGCAGTGTCTGTTCCACCCGTCGCAGTTCAGCGGGTTCGTCATCCAGTATTGCGACACGCATGGGTGGGTCCTTTCTACTAAAAATACAGCAGCCGACGGCCCTGTAAAAAGGGCACATACTGCGCAGATGCCGGCTGTCGAATCTGAATAATTGTGGTCGGATTCGACGGCCCCTTGGCTCTCTCGGTACGCTGATATCAAAGGGCTGTTACCCCACTAATGTCCGCGATACCTATGTGGGAACGATACCGGCTCCCGGCCTTAAGTAAAAGGATCAGCCGACACATGCGCTGCCGTCTACCCCTGCCTGCCCTTCTGACCCTGGCGGCCTTCACTGCAAGCGCTTCTGCGAAACTGCACCTGCCTTATATCGACGATTACCTGATGTGCCGTGCGCAACCGCTGCCGGCGATTGTCCAGCATCTCAGCGGGGAAGCCTGGAAGCTTGATGCCAAAGGCAACGCGAGCCCGCTGCAGGAAGGCATGCGTATTGATGAACAGGAAGGAGTGAAAACCTCAGCGTCGGGTTTTGCCAGTTTGTTGCTCGGTGATGGTTCGCGGGTGGTACTGCCTTCCGGGTCCCAGGTGCGGTTGCATTTGGTCCAGAAGCAATCGATTCCCCAAATCATTCTGGAACAAGGCCAGGCCGAAACGTATGTGATCAAGCGACCCAGCGATTACGACCGTTTCCAGATAGTCACACCGATCGGTGTGCTGGGTGTACGAGGGACGCACTTTCGGGTGCGCAACGACGGTGAACAGTCTGTGCTTGAAGTGCTCGACGGGCAGGTGGCGGTCAACCGTGAAATGGCGGTGCAAGGTGAGATTAAGGTAGGGGCGCGGCAGGGCTTGCTGTTCAAGCGCCAAGGCGCCGTCAAACCCGTGGAACTGCTGCCCGCGCCCATGCTTATCGGCCAGGACGGGCAGAAAGGCGATGCCCCTGTCTGGCGCTTGTACCTGCGGCCCCTGCCCGGCGCCCAGCGATATCGTGCTCAAGTAGCGACCGATAAAACCTTTTTGAACATCCAGCAGGAAAACTTTTCCAGTGAGCCGAAAATGAGCTTCACTGGCCTCAAAGCGTCGTTCTATCACGTGCGTGTGTCGGCCTACGACGAGCACGGCCTGGAAGGAGAAACCGGGATCTATGACATCTTCTACTACCCGCCTGCGACCCTGGCCAAGGCTTCCGGCGGCTGACCAATGAAGCTATGGGGCAAGGCCGAGAAACGCCAACCTACCCATGCCCAACGCTTGTTCCATGGCCTGGTACGCGAGTGGTTATGGATCGGTTTATTGCTGTTGCCGATCACGGCCTACCTGTCCTTGAGCCCGGGCCTTGCACTCAATAACCCTTTGTATGACAGCCTGCGCCGGCTTACGCCGTTGCCCGTAGATCCGCGCATCTTGCTGGTAACCATTGATGACTCCAGCTTGAAGAAGCTCGGCCGCTGGCCCTGGCCCCGCAGTTTGCATGCGGACCTGATTGATCGACTGAGTGCCGCGCAACCAGCGGGTATCCTGTTTGACGTGATCTTCAGTGAGCCCGGCATCCCTGCCAATGACAAACGCCTGGCCGATGCCGTGTGTAACGCGGGAAATGTATTGTTGCCATTGCTGCGTGAAGGAAGCGCCGGATACAGCCAACCCGATGAGCAGATGCAACCGTTGCTCAAATGTGCCAAGGGCGTTGGCCATATCAACGTTGAAGCAGACAGCGACGGTGTGGTGCGGAGCTTGTATCTGCGTGAAGGTCCCGTTGATGCTACGGCCCCCCAGCTCGCGTGGCTGGCGTACACAATGAGTGGCGCTGCAGACGCCATGCCTGGCGAGCCTCAGGAGCCGATCAGTCAACATTGGCATCGAGAGCACGCCATACGCATCCCTTTCATTGCCGCGCATACGCAATTTCCCAGTGTGTCCTACGCCAGCGTATTAAGCGGTGAGGTGCCACCCGAACAGCTGCGCAACCGCCTGATACTGGTCGGCGCCACCGCTTCGGGAATGGGCGATCGTTTTGTAACACCACTCTCCTCCACCGTTGGCACCACTGCCGGGTTAGAGATCCAGGCCAATGTGCTCAATGGCCTGCTGCAAGGGCGCAGTATTGTGGATCTTCCCGCCTGGCTTGCGGCAGTGATGGCTACCTCTCTGGTCGCGTTGCTGCTTGGCTTGCTGCTGTACCGCCCGCGGTACGCGCTGTGGATGACGCTGGGCTGTATGGCCGCTGCGCTGCTGGGTGCATGGGCCCTATTGCGGTTGGGCCACTGGTGGTCGCCCGCGGCGTGCCTGATCGGACTGCTGCTTAGTTACCTGATCTGGAACTGGCGCCGTTTGAGCGTGGTGCTCGCCTATTTCGGCTGGGAGCTGGCGCGCTTGGATAACGAACCTAAAGTGCTCCCCGAACGGCGGCGCGCACCGGCCAGCAAGGGCGATGTGTTGCAGGGGCGGATCTTTGCCCTGGAGCAGGCCGTGAGTCGCACCCGGGATACTCGGCGCTTTATGGCCGATGGTCTCGAGTGCTTGCCGGTGGCGACGCTGATCACCGATCCCAAAGGCAACATCCTGTTGGCCAACCGAATTTCTCGGGAGGTATTCGGCAATCAGCTGGTCGGCCAAAACCTGCTGGAGCAGTTGGCGGACCTGGGATACCCACCCCTGCACAATGACGTGCGCCCTGCTCTCTCGGCGCTGGAGCTGATCGAGTTCCGCGACATCCACCAACGCAGCCTGCGTATGGAGCTTGCGCCGTTGCTCCCGGCTGAAGGCGACGTCGCCCTGGGTTGGCTACTGAGCCTCACCGACCTGAGCAAGGAGCGCGACGCCCAGCAACACCGCGAAACCATGCTGCGCTTTCTCTCCCATGACCTGCGCGCGCCGCACTCGGCAATCCTTGCCATCCTGGATGTACACAATGGCGAGTCGCCGGTATTTGCCCAGATTGAACAGCAAGTACGACGCGCCTTGAACCTGACCGAATCCTTCGTGCAACTGGCAAAGGCCGAGGCGGACGGCTACCAGTTCCAGCCAACCCTGTTTGCCATGCTGGTGATGGATGCGTTCGACCAGGTGGCGGTGGTCGCTCAGCTCAAGGGTATCCACTTGGTCCATGACTTGGACGAAGCCGATGAGGGCATGGTCTCTGCGGATCAGTCGCTGCTGACGCGTGCTTTGTTCAATGTGCTGGAAAACGCGATCAAGTATTCACCGTCCGGTACCACGGTCAGGTTGCGGCACAGCAGCAGCCAGGGCTGGTTGGAATGTCGCATCAGCGACCAGGGCCCGGGGATCGCGGCGGCGGATTTGCCAGAGCTGTTCAGCCAGTATCGGCGCTTCGATTCTGCCCAGGGCAGCGAGGGATTGGGTTTGGGGTTGACCATGGTCAAAGCGGTTGTCGAACGCCATGGCGGGCGTATCGGCTGCGAAAGCGTGGTGGGCAAAGGCACCACGTTCAGCGTGCAATTGCCGCTGCTGGATGACTGCTGAAAACGTACTTTTCTGCTGTGCATAAAAAACCGGTCACAAGGACCGGTTTTTTAATGCTGAAAAAACTTATGCACGTTTTTCGAGATTTTATGAGCTCAAGAAATATGTAGGTAAATCAGTAATTTATGAATCAAAAAAGGCGATTCGCCAACAAACCGTACACAGGTTATCCACAGATGCTCAAATCACCGGCGTATCCACCACAACCGGCTCTGGCGGCAGCGAACCCATGGCCCGTTGCTGGGCTTCATTCCATGCCTGGGCGCGGTCATTCAGTGCGGCAATCGCTCGTGGCCCTTCGCCCTCGGCATACATCGGCTCGCCGATCACCACGGTGATAGTGCCTTCGCGTTTTGCCCATCCGGTCTTTGGCCAGAACTTGCCGGCGTTGTGGGCAATCGGCAGCACAGGCAGATGAGCGTTGACCGCCAAGGCCGTACCTCCCCGCGAGAATTTGCCGACAGTGCCGAACGGTACGCGAGTGCCTTCCGGGAAGATCAATACCCACACACCGTCCTTGAGCAGCTCATCACCTTTCTTGGCGACGTGCTTGAGCGCTGCCTTCGGGTTGTCACGGTCAATGGCGATCGGCCGCAGCATGGCCATCGCCCAGCCAAAGAATGGCACGTACAACAACTCGCGCTTAAGCACCTGGCTCAGGGGTGAGAAGTACGCCGAGAGGAAAAACGTTTCCCAGGTGCTCTGGTGGTTCGAGAGGATTACACAAGGTTGGTCCGGGACGTTTTCAGCGCCCTTGATCTCGAAACGAATGTTCAGGAACACCTTGGTCAGCCACAACGCGCAGCGGCACCAATAGACGTTGATAAAGCGATAGCGCGCCTTGAACGGCAGGAACGGCGCAATAAAAAAGCTCAGGGTGCACCAGAGAAACGAACTGGTGCCCAGCAGCAGGTAAAAGAAAAAGGTTCTGATGGCCTGCAAAATCGACATGGCAGCATTTACCGTTGCGGGACACGGCCCGCCTGCTAAAAGCGCACTCCCGAGCAATCCTTGTTCAGGAAGTCGAGGGCGGCTAGTTGTTAATAAGTTCTGCGGCAACCGCCGCCAGATCGTCAAAAATCAAAGTGCCTACCGGCAGGTTCTTCGCCTGGGTCTTTTCGCCTTTCCCGGTCTTCACCAAAACTGGCTGAGAATCGACGGCTTTGGCCGCCTCCAAGTCACCGAGGCTGTCCCCGACGAACCATAGCCCAGCCAAGGGCACCTTGTAATGTTCTGCAATGGTTTTCAACATCCCAGGTTTGGGTTTGCGGCAATCGCAGCCCTCATCCGGCCCGTGGGGGCAGTACACCACCAGCCCCACCTCACCGCCCTGCTCCGCCACCAACGTGCGCAAGCGCGCGTGCATGGCGTCCAGAGTGGCGATGTCGTAGTAACCGCGGGCGATGCCGGACTGGTTGGTGGCGATGGCCACCGTCCAGCCGGCTTTGCTCAACTGCGCGATGGCCTCGATCGAGCCGGGCAGTGGAATCCACTCCGCCACCGACTTGATGTAAGCGTCGGAGTCGTAATTGATCACCCCGTCCCGATCGAGAATCAGCAGTTTCAACATGATCAGCCCAGTACGGAAATGTCAGCGATGTTGATGAACAAGCCGCGCAGACGCGCCAGCATCGCGTAGCGGTTTTTCCGCACGCCGGCATCTTCGGCATTGATCATTACCGCTTCGAAGAACGCATCCACCGGCTCACGCAAGGCGGCCAGGCGCGCCAGTGCTTCGGCGTAGTTGCGTTCGGCGAGCAGCGGCTTCACTGCGTTCTCTGCCTTGGCGATGGCCGAGTTCAGCGAGAACTCCTTGGCATCGGCGAACAGGCCTGGGTCGACTTCGGCATTGCCGAGGTTGTCGGCCTTGCTCAGCAGGTTCGACACGCGCTTGTTCACGGCGGCCAGGGCATCGGCTTCCGGCAGTTTGCGGAAGGCCTGTACGGCTTGCACACGCTGATCGAAGTCCAGCGCCGAACCCGGTTGCAGGGCACGTACCGACAGGTAGACGGAAACGTCCACGCCTTCGTCTTCATAACGCGCACGCAGGCGGTCGAACACGAACTCCAGCACTTGCTCGGCCAGGCCGGCTTGCTTGACCTTGGCACCGAACTGGCCGACCGCAAACACCACGGCCTGGGTCAGGTCGAGGTCGAGCTTCTTGTCGATCAGGATGCGCAGCACGCCGAGGGCGGCACGGCGCAGGGCATACGGGTCTTTGCTGCCGGTCGGCAGCATGCCGATACCGAAAATACCCACGAGGGTGTCCAGCTTGTCGGCGATGGCCACGGCCGCACCGGTCAAGGTGGTTGGCAGTTCAGCGCCGGCACCGCGCGGCATGTACTGCTCGTTCAGCGCCAGGGCTACATCGTCCGGCTCGCCGTCGTTGAGGGCGTAGTAGTAACCGGCAACACCTTGCATCTCCGGGAACTCGCCGACCATTTCGGTAGCCAGGTCGCACTTGGACAGCAGGCCCGCGCGGGCAGCCCAGGCAGCATCACCGCCAATGCGTGGCGCAATGTAGGCGGCCAGCTTGGAAACACGCACGGCCTTGTCATAGACGCTGCCGAGTTTTTCCTGGAACACCACGTTTTGCAGGCGCAGGTTGAAGTCTTCGAGCTTCTGCTTCTTGTCTTGCTTGAAGAAAAACTCGGCGTCAGTCAGGCGCGGGCGAACGACTTTTTCGTTACCGGCGATGATCTGCTGCGGGTCCTTGCTTTCGATGTTGGCCACGGTGATGAAGCGCGGCAGCAACTTGCCGTCCACGTCCAGCAGGCAGAAATACTTCTGGTTGTCCTGCATGGTGGTGATCAGGGCTTCTTGCGGCACATCGAGGAAACGCTCTTCGAACGAGCACACCAGCGGCACCGGCCATTCAACCAGCGCGGTCACTTCGTCGAGCAGGCTTGGCGGCACGATGGCGGTGCCTTCCTGCAGGCGGGCCAGCTCTTCGGTGCGCTTGCTGATCAGCTCGCGACGCTCATTGGCATCGGCCAACACGTAAGCGGCACGCAGGTCGGCGGCGTAGTTGGCCGGCGAGGTGATGCGCACAGCTTGCGGGTGATGGAAGCGGTGCCCACGGGAATCACGGCCAGCCTTCTGGGCGAGGATGGTGCAATCGATGACCTGGTCACCGAGCAGCATCACCAGCCATTGGGTTGGGCGTACGAATTCTTCTTTGCGAGCGCCCCAGCGCATGCGCTTGGGGATCGGCAGGTCGTTGAGGGAATCTTCAACGATGGTCGGCAACAGGCTCGCCGTCGGCTTGCCGGTGATGACCTGGCTGAAACGCAGTTTCGGGCCGCTCTGGTCGATTTCGCTCAGCTCGACGCCGCACTTCTTGGCAAAGCCAAGGGCGGCTTGAGTCGGGTTGCCTTCTGCATCGAAAGCCGCTTGGCGCGGTGGGCCGTCGAGGTTGATGCTGCGGTCCGGCTGCTGGGTTTCCAGCGCGGTCAGCAACACGGCCAGGCGACGTGGCGCGGCGTAGACTTTCTTTGCAGCGAACTTCAGGCCGGCTGTGTGCAGGCCTTTTTCGATACCGGCCAGGAATGCGTCGGCCAGGGTGTTGAGTGCCTTGGGTGGCAGCTCTTCGGTGCCCAGTTCAACCAAAAAATCTTGAGCACTCATTGTGCAGCCTCCAGCTTAGCCAACACTTCATCACGCAAATCCGGGGTTGCCATCGGGAAGCCCAGCTTGGCGCGAGCCAGCAGGTAGGCTTGGGCGACGGAACGCGCCAGGGTGCGTACACGCAGGATGTATTGCTGGCGCGCAGTCACCGAAATGGCACGGCGAGCATCCAGCAGGTTGAAGGTATGGGACGCCTTCAACACCATTTCATAGCTTGGCAACGGTAGCGGCTGGTCGAGTTCGATCAGGCGCTTGGCTTCGCTTTCATAGAAGTCGAACAGTTCGAACAGCTTGTCGACGTTGGCGTGTTCGAAGTTGTAAGTGGACTGCTCCACTTCGTTCTGGTGGAACACATCGCCGTAGGTCACTTTGCCGAACGGGCCGTCAGCCCACACCAGGTCGTAGACCGAATCCACGCCTTGCAGGTACATGGCCAGGCGCTCGAGGCCATAGGTGATCTCGCCGGTCACCGGGTAGCACTCAATGCCGCCCGCTTGCTGGAAGTAAGTGAACTGCGTTACTTCCATGCCGTTGAGCCAGACTTCCCAGCCCAGGCCCCAGGCGCCCAGGGTTGGCGATTCCCAGTTGTCTTCGACGAAACGGATGTCGTGCACCAGTGGGTCCAGGCCGACATGTTTCAGCGAGCCCAGGTACAGCTCCTGGAAGTTGTCCGGGTTGGGCTTCAAAACTACCTGGAACTGGTAGTAGTGCTGCAGACGGTTCGGGTTTTCGCCGTAGCGGCCGTCAGTCGGGCGACGACTGGGCTGCACATAAGCGGCGTTCCAGGTTTCCGGGCCGATGGCCCGCAGGAATGTAGCGGTGTGGAAAGTGCCGGCGCCTACTTCCATATCGTAGGGCTGAAGTACCACACAACCTTGCTCGGCCCAGTATTGCTGGAGGGCGAGGATCAAGTCTTGGAAGGTACGCACGGCTGGCGTAGGCTGGCTCACGAAATTCACCTGTTACTTGGGCTGCGATTTAAAGAGCGGGAGTATACCCGATTCGGCCCTGCCACCACTCCCTGGAGCCTTATGCCACGCTGCTTTTGGTGTTCTGAAGATCCGCTGTACATGGCTTATCACGATCAGGAGTGGGGAACGCCGCTGCGCGATGCGCAGGGTCTGTTCGAGTTGCTTTTGCTCGAAGGGTTCCAGGCGGGCCTGTCCTGGATCACCGTTTTACGCAAACGCGAGCATTATCGAAAGGTCTTGTTCGGCTTTGATGCACAGCGTCTGGCACAGCTGAGCGATGCTGAAATCGAAGCGCTGATGCAGGACCCAGGCATCGTGCGCAATCGCTTGAAGCTCAACGCCACCCGCCGCAACGCCGCGGCCTGGCTGGCGCTGGAGGATCCGGTGGGCTTGCTCTGGTCATTTGTCGGCGGCGTGCCCAAGGTCAACCACTTCAAGGATCGCAGCGAGGTTCCGGCGATTACGCCCGAGGCCGAAGCCATGAGCAAAGCCTTGAAAAAAGCCGGTTTTACCTTCGTCGGCCCAACCATTTGCTACGCGTTCATGCAGGCCAGCGGCATGGTCATGGACCACACACAAGACTGCGACCGTTACGCGGACTTGGCCAACGCCGGTTAGAATGCCCGCTTTGCGCACCACACACGATCAGGAGTGACCTGTGGAAAAGTTTAAAGGCGCCTTGCTGGTAGGCGCTCTTCGGTTATTTGCCCTACTGCCCTGGCGCGCTGTCCAAGCTGTCGGCACGGCGATTGGCTGGATCATGTGGAAAACCCCCAACCGCTCCCGCGAGACGGTGCGGATCAACCTCTCCAAATGCTTCCCGGACATGGACCCCGCCGCGCGCGAGCGCCTGGTCGGCCAGAGCCTGATGGACATCGGCAAGTCCCTGACCGAAAGCGCCTGCGCGTGGATCTGGCCGGCCCAGCGCTCCATCGACCTGGTGCGCGAAGTCGAAGGCCTGGAAGTGCTGCACGAAGCCTTGGCTTCGGGCAAAGGCGTGGTCGGCATCACCAGCCACTTGGGCAACTGGGAAGTGCTCAATCACTTCTACTGCAACCAATGCAAACCGATCATTTTTTACCGTCCGCCCAAGCTCAAGGCGGTGGATGAGTTGCTGCAAAAACAGCGTGTGCAACTGGGCAACCGCGTGGCGGCTTCCACCAAGGAAGGCATCCTCAGCGTGATCAAGGAAGTGCGCAAAGGCGGCCAGGTGGGAATCCCGGCTGACCCTGAGCCAGCTGAATCGGCAGGCATCTTCGTGCCGTTCTTCGCCACCCAGGCGCTGACCAGCAAGTTTGTGCCGAACATGCTCGCCGGCCACAAGGCGGTCGGTGTGTTCCTGCATGCGCTGCGGCTGCCGGACGGTTCGGGCTACAAAGTGATCTTGGAAGCGGCGCCGGAAGACATGTACAGCACCGACACCGCCACGTCCTGCGCGGCGATGAGCAAGGTGGTGGAGCGCTATGTCGGCGCCTACCCGAGCCAGTACATGTGGAGCATGAAACGCTTCAAGAAGCGCCCGCCGGGTGAGGCGCGGTGGTATTGATGCTCGACTGACTCAAGGTCGATGCAAAACCAATGTGGGAGCGGGCTTGCTCGCGAAGGCGGTGTATCAGCTACACATTCAGTGACTGACACTCCGCCTTCGCGAGCAAGCCCGCTCCCACATTTTTGATCTCCATTCAGGCCAGGCGGTCGAGCTTTTTCAGGAACACCGTCATCTCTTTTTCGGCCTGCTTGTCGCCATGGGCCAGGGCCGCTTCTATGCCCTTCTCCCACGCATGCCGCGCCGCAGCTTGATCACCCAACCCCAGCTGCGCCTTGCCCAACAACTTCCACGCCGCCGAATACTTCGGGTCGAACTCAACGCATTTGTTCAAATGCTCCGCCGCCTTGGCGTTGTCCTTCAGGTCCAGATAACCCTTGCCCAAGCCAAAGCGCAGCAATGAATTATCCACACCCTTGGCGAGCATTTTTTCCAGGGATTCGAGCATGGCTGTGAGTCCTTTATCTGTGCAGGGTTTCCACAGTAGAAACGCGATCACCTGTGGGAGCGGGCTTGCCCGCGATGACGGCGGCAGGCTCACCTGAATTTTTTATCAGAAGAAACTCAAGCCCACGTGGAACAGCTTCTCCACATCGCGGATATGTTTTTTATCCACCAGAAACAGAATCACATGGTCGCCCGTGGCGATCACTGTGTCGTCGTGGGCGATGAGCACTTCTTCATCACGAATGATTGCGCCGATGGTGGTGCCCGGCGGCAGGCCGATATCCCGGATCGCCTTGCCGATCACCTTGCTCGACTTCGAGTCACCATGGGCAATCGCCTCGATGGCTTCCGCCGCGCCACGGCGCAGTGAGTGCACGCTGACGATATCGCCGCGCCGCACATGCGCGAGCAACGTGCCGATGGTCGCCAACTGCGGGCTGATAGCAATGTCGATATCGCCGCCCTGGATCAGGTCGACGTAGGCCGGGTTGTTGATGATGGTCATGACCTTCTTCGCCCCCAGCCGCTTGGCCAGCAGCGAGGACATGATGTTGGCCTCGTCATCGTTGGTCAGCGCCAGGAAGATATCTGCGTCGGCGATGTTCTCTTCCATCAGCAGGTCGCGGTCCGAGGCGCTGCCTTGCAGTACGACGGTGCTGTCGAGGGTGTCGGACAAATGCCGGCAGCGCGCCGGGCTCATCTCGATGATCTTCACCTGATAGCGGCTTTCGATGGCCTCGGCCAAGCGTTCGCCGATCTGCCCACCACCGGCGATGACGATGCGCTTGTAGGTCTCATCCAGCCGGCGCATTTCGCTCATCACTGCGCGAATATTCGCCTTGGCCGCGATGAAAAATACTTCGTCGTCGGCTTCGATCACGGTATCGCCCTGGGGCAGGATCGGCCGGTCGCGACGGAAAATCGCCGCCACGCGGGTTTCCACATTCGGCATGTGCTCGCGCAGCTGGCGCAGTTGCTGGCCGACCAGCGGGCCGCCGTAATAGGCCTTTACTGCCACCAATTGCGCTTTGCCCTCGGCAAAGTCGATCACCTGCAAAGCGCCGGGAATCTCGATCAGGCGCTTGATGTAGTGGGTCACCACTTGCTCGGGGCTGATCAATACGTCGACTGGAATCGCATCGTTATCGAAAAGCCCGGCACGGGTCAGGTAAGCCGCCTCACGCACGCGGGCGATTTTGGTCGGGGTGTGGAACAGGGTGTGAGCGACCTGGCAGGCGACCATATTGGTCTCGTCACTGTTGGTCACGGCGACCAGCATGTCGGCATCGTCGGCACCGGCCTGGCGCAACACCGTCGGGAACGACGCGCGGCCTTGCACGGTGCGGATGTCCAGGCGGTCGCCGAGGTTGCGCAGGCGCTCGGCATCGGTGTCGACCACGGTGATGTCGTTGGCTTCGCTGGCCAAATGCTCGGCCAGCGTGCCGCCGACCTGCCCTGCCCCAAGGATGATGATTTTCATCCGGTCACTCCCTTAAACCCGTTCAGCCGCGTGCGGCGGCAATCTTGATCAGTTTGGCGTAGTAGAAGCCATCGTGTCCGCCTTCCTGTGCCAGCAGCTGGCGGCCATGGGGCTGCTTGATGCCGGCCGCCGTAGCCAGGTCCAGCTCGCGCGCGCCGCTGGTGCGGGCGAGGAAGGCTTCGATCACCTCGGTGTTCTCGGTGGGCAAGGTCGAGCAGGTGGCGTAAAGCAGGATGCCGCCGACTTCCAGGGTTGGCCACAAGGCGTCGAGCAGCTCGCCTTGCAGCACGGCCAGGGCGGCGATGTCGTCGGGTTGGCGGGTCAGCTTGATGTCCGGGTGGCGGCGAATCACGCCCGTGGCGGAGCATGGCGCGTCGAGCAGAATGCGCTGGAAGGGTTTGCCGTCCCACCAGGTGGCGGTGCCGCGGCCGTCGGCGGCGATCAACTCGGCGCTCAGGCCCAGGCGGGCGAGGTTTTCGCGCACACGCACCAGGCGCTTGGCTTCCAGGTCGACGGCGACTACACCGGCGAGGTCTTTTTCGACTTCCAGAATGTGGCAGGTCTTACCGCCCGGCGCGCAGCAGGCGTCAAGCACGCGCTGGCCGGGCGCCAAGTCGAGCAGGTCGGCGGCCAGTTGCGCGGCTTCGTCCTGCACGCTGATCCAACCTTCGGCAAAACCCGGCAAGGCGCGCACGTCGGTGGCCGCTTCGAGCACGATGCCGTCGACGCTGAACACGCACGGCGTGGCGTTGATGCCGGCCTCGGTGAGCAATTGCAGGTAGGCGTCACGGCTATGATGGCGACGGTTAACCCGCAGAATCATCGGCGGATGCGCATTGTTGGCGGCGCAAATGGCTTCCCATTGATCAGGCCAGAAGGCTTTCAACGACTTTTGCAGCCAGCGCGGGTGGGCGGTGCGCACCACCGGATCATGTTCCAGTTCCGCCAGCAGCGCTTCGCTCTCGCGCTGGGCACGGCGCAGCACGGCGTTGAGCAGCGCCTTGGCCCAGGGCTTTTTCAGCTTGTCGGCGCAACCCACGGTTTCGCCGATGGCGGCGTGGGCCGGCACGCGGGTGTAGAGCAGTTGATAGAGGCCGACCAGCAGCAGCGCCTCCACATCGGCATCGGCTGCCTTGAACGGCTTTTGCAGCAACTTGGCCGCCAGCGCCGACAAGCGCGGCTGCCAGCGGGCGGTGCCAAAGGCCAAATCCTGGGTGAAACCGCGATCACGGTCTTCGACCTTATCCAGCTGGGTCGGCAGTGAACTGTTCAGCGAAGCCTTGCCGTTGAGGACGGCGGCGAGAGCCTTGGCGGCGGCCAGACGCGGGTTCATTGAGCGAGCGCCCCGAGAACCGTGCCCAGGGCAAATTTCTCACGGCGGCTGTTGAACAAGTCGCTGAAATTCAGCGCCTTGCCGCCGGGCAATTGCAGACGCGTCAGGCACAGCGCCTGCTCACCGCAGGCGACCAACAGGCCTTCTTTGCTGGCGCCGATGATTTCACCGGGAGCGCCTTTGCCGTCAGCCAAGGTGGCGGCCAGCACTTTCAAGGCTTCGCCGCTGAGCGTGCTGTGGCAGATCGGCCACGGGTTGAAGGCACGTACCAGGCGCTCCAGCTCGACGGCTGGGCGGCTCCAGTCGATGCGCGCTTCGTCTTTGTTCAGTTTATGGGCGTAAGTGGCCAGGCTGTCATCCTGCACTTCGCCGTCCAGGGTGCCGGCAGCCAGGCCGGCGATGGCTTGCACCACGGCAGGCGGGCCCAGCTCGGCGAGACGGTCGTGCAGGCTGCCGCCGGTGTCTTCGGCGCTGATCGGGGTGGTGACTTTAAGCAGCATCGGGCCGGTGTCCAGACCCGCCTCCATGCGCATCACGGTCACACCGCTTTCGCTGTCACCGGCTTCCACGGCGCGTTGGATCGGCGCTGCACCGCGCCAGCGTGGCAGCAGCGACGCGTGGCTGTTGATGCAGCCCAAACGTGGGATATCCAGCACCGCTTGCGGCAGGATCAAGCCATAAGCCACCACCACCAGCAGGTCCGGCTTCAACGCGGCCAGTTCGGCCTGAGCCTCGGCGTTGCGCAGGGTCGGTGGTTGCAGCACCTGAATGTTGTGCTCAAGCGCCAACTGCTTGACCGGGCTTGGCATCAGTTTTTGCCCGCGACCGGCCGGGCGGTCCGGCTGGGTGTACACCGCGACGATGTCATAAGGGCTGGCAAGCAGGGCCTTGAGGTGTTCGGCGGCAAATTCAGGCGTGCCGGCAAAAACAATGCGCAGTGGCTCGGTCATGGGAGTTCTCGGTTAAAAACAGTCACAAAAGAAAAAGGCTTGCCGCAGCAAGCCTTTGGAAGAAGGGCATCAAGCTTGCTGGCGATGCTTTTTTTCCAGCTTCTTCTTGATCCGGTCGCGTTTAAGCGTGGACAGGTAATCAACAAACAGCTTGCCGTTGAGGTGGTCGCACTCGTGCTGGATGCACACGGCGAGCAGGCCATCGGCGATCAGCTCGTACGGCTTGCCATCACGGTCCAGCGCCTTGATCTTCACGCGCAGCGGGCGCTCGACGTTCTCGTAGAACTCCGGCACCGACAGGCAGCCTTCCTGGTATTCGCCCATCTCGTCGGTCAGCGGTTCGAACTCGGGGTTGATAAACACCCGGGGTTCGCTGCGATCTTCCGACAGGTCCATGACCACGACGCGCTGATGCACGTTGACCTGGGTGGCGGCGAGGCCGATGCCCGGGGCTTCATACATTGTTTCAAACATGTCATCGACCAACTGACGAACCTTGTCGTCCACTACGGCCACCGGTTTGGCGATCGTGCGCAGGCGCGAGTCGGGAAATTCGAGGATGTTCAAAATAGCCATAAGCGTAATTGCTGCACATGTGAGGTAGAGGCAAATCGGCGGTGGGATGGACCCAGGCAGCCGGTGTGAAAAGTTCGAAAGCCGCGAAGGCTATGGCATTTCACGCGAACGCACATAATAAAGGAGATTCACCCCATGAGGAAATCGCTACTCGTCTTGCTGTTGTGGGCGCCGCTCACCCTGGCCATGATTCCGCAGCCCGGCCAGCGCCTGGAACACGCGACGCAACAGGCCATCCAGCACTTTTTACTGCACAACCGCATTCTCGATTCAGCCCAGGACCTGGATAACGCGCCTTACATTGTCGCGGCCGACTCGGGTCGAGTGTTGGGCGCCAACGGCGAGCGTGTGTATGCCAGAGGCGTCTTGGATCCGACCCAGCCAAGCTACGGGATCTTTCGACGCGGCAAGGCCTACACCCACCCTCAAACCCAAGAGATGCTGGGCATAAACGCCGACGACGTTGGCACTGCACGCTTTGTGATGGCGGGCGATGTTTCCACCCTTGCGGTGCAGCGGGTCACCCAGGAAATCCGGCCAGGTGACCGCCTGTTGCGTGCCGAACCACCCGTTGAACAGGCCAGCCTGAAGCCTGGGCCCTTCATAGAAGGGCACATCATCGACGTGCCCAGAGGCGTCACCCAGATCGGCGTACTGGATGCCGTGACCCTGAACAAAGGCCGCCGAGACGGCTTGGTCGAAGGCCAATTACTCACGGTGATCAAGGCCGGCGCCACCGTACGCGACACCCTAACGGGTGCGCAAACCACGCTCCCCGATGAGCGCGCCGGCACGCTGCTGGTGTTTCGCACCTATGAAAAGCTCAGTTATGGCCTGGTGCTCAGTACCTCACGCGCACTCGCCGTTGAGGACCGATTCGAGACTGCCCGACAAACACAATAAATAGCCTGCTAAATAAGTTACCAACAGAGTTATCCACAGCTTGTTCCGGTCAAGGATGATCAAATGTATCCGATAAACAGCAGTGAAATTTCCCCGTCAGAACTGGAAGCTCGGCTACGCTTGCACAGGCTGCCGGAACTGGGTCCCAAGCGTTTCCGTGTATTGATCGACGCGTTCGGCTCTGCCTCAAAGGCCATCAGCGCCCCCGCCAGCGCCTGGCGTTCCCTCGGGTTGCCGGCCATCAGCGCCGATGCCCGGCGCAGCCCCGAAATACGTGACGGTGCCGGTGAAGCATTGGCGTGGTTGGAGCAGCCGGCCCAGCATTTGCTGATGTGGGACCAACCTGAGTACCCGGCACTGCTCGCCCAGATCGACGACGCACCACCGTTATTATTCGTCGCTGGCGACCCGAAAATCCTGGAAAAACCGCAGTTGGCCATGGTCGGCAGCCGCCGTGCATCCCGCCCTGGCATGGACACCGCCGCGGCCTTTTCCCGCGCCTTGGCGAGTGCCGGTTTCGTCATCACCAGTGGCCTCGCGTTGGGTATCGATGGCGCGGCGCACCAGGCAGCGCTGGATGTTGGCGGCCAGACAATCGGCGTGCTCGGCACCGGGCTGGAAAACTTTTATCCACAGCGGCACCGACGGCTCGCAGCGGCGATGATTGCCCAGGGCAGCGCGGTGGTTTCCGAGTTTGCGCTGAACGCCGCACCCCAGGCGGCTAACTTCCCCCGGCGCAACCGAATCATCAGTGGCCTGTCGTTGGGCGTGCTGGTGGTGGAAGCCAGCATGGCCAGCGGTTCGCTGATCACCGCGCGGCTGGCGGCCGAGCAAGGGCGCGAGGTGTATGCGATCCCGGGCTCCATTCATCACCCAGGCGCCAAGGGTTGCCATCAGTTGATCCGCGATGGCGCGACGCTGGTGGAATCCATCGAGCATATTCTGGAAGGCTTGCGCGGCTGGCAGGCCCTGTCCCGCCCGACGCCGATGCCGGTGACTCACCCACTGGTGGCGCTGCTGCACGCTGCGCCGCATTCCAGCGAGGCCTTGGCGATTGCCAGTGGGCGGCCTTTGTCCCACGTGCTGGCGACACTGACCGAGCTTGAACTCGAAGGCCAAGTGATCTGCGAAAGCGGGCGCTGGCTCGCGCGCTGCTAGGTTTTGTAAAGAAGATCGGTAAACTGCGCAGAGCTTTAGTCCGGAGAGTGAGCAATGGTCAACAGGTGGCGTGTGCTGGAAACCGCACGAGAAATTCGCGCAGGCGCGGTGATCGCCTATCCGACCGAAGCGGTCTGGGGCCTGGGCTGCGACCCGTGGAACGAAGAAGCGGTGGACCGGCTGCTGGCGATCAAGAATCGGTCAGTGGACAAGGGCCTGATCCTGGTGGCGGATAACATTCGCCAGTTCGATTTTCTCTTTGAAGACTTCCCGGACACCTGGATCGAACGCATGGCCAGTACCTGGCCTGGGCCGAACACCTGGCTGGTGCCGCATCAGGACTTGCTGCCTGAATGGGTCACGGGTGTGCATGACACGGTGGCGTTGCGGGTGAGCGACCATCCGCTGGTGCGGGATTTGTGTTCGTTGGTCGGGCCGCTGATTTCCACCTCGGCCAACCCGCAGGGCCGCCCGGCTGCGCGCACGCGGCTTCGTGTGGAGCAGTATTTCCGTGGCCAGGTGGATCGGGTGCTGGGTGGTGCTTTGGGTGGGCGCAAGAACCCGAGCCTGATTCGCGATTTGGCGACGGGTGAGGTGGTGCGGCCCTCTTGAGACCGAGGTGCGGCTTTCGCGAGCAAGCCCGCTCCCACATTCGACCGCATTCCAACTGAAGGACCACGATCAAAATGTGGGAGCGGGCTTGCTCGCGAAGAGGCCATCACTGCCCCTGGAGATCTACCGCCTTATGGCAGAAGAATGGTCGACCCGGTAGTCCGCCGCCCCGACAACTCAGTCTGCGCCTTCGCCGCATCCGCCAACGAGAACCGCTGGTTGATATCAATGCGCACCTTGCCGCTCTTGATCATCGAGAACAGGTCATCCGCCATCGCCTGTAGATCTTTCGGGTTGCTGGCGTAGGTCGCCAAGGTCGGCCGGGTGACATACAGCGAGCCCTTCGCCGCCAGAATCCCCAGGTTTACGC
Organism: Pseudomonas sp. D2002; assembly: GCF_013385735.1. NCBI lineage: Bacteria > Pseudomonadati > Pseudomonadota > Gammaproteobacteria > Pseudomonadales > Pseudomonadaceae > Pseudomonas > Pseudomonas sp. D2002. The sequence continues at coordinate 273,272 of NZ_JACAPL010000004.1, forward strand.
CATCCACCGCGCCCGACGCATTCCCGAAACTCACCACCAGCCCACGCGGCGCAACGCTGTCCAGCGAGGTCAGCCAGGTGTCTTTGCCGACGCCGTCGTACACCACCGGCACCTTTTTACCGTCGGTCAGTTCCAGTACGCGTTGTGCGACGTTTTCCTTGCTGTAGTCGATGGTTTCCCAGGCGCCGAGGGACTTGGCCAGTGCTGCCTTTTCCGGCGAACTCACGGTGCCGATCAACTTCACGCCCAAGGCCTTGGCCCATTGGCAGGCCAGCGAACCCACACCACCGGCAGCGGCGTGGAACAGGATGGTTTCGCCGCCCTTCAATTCGTAGGTCTGGCGCAGCAGGTACTGCACGGTCAGGCCCTTGAGCATCGCGCCAGCGGCTTGTTCGAAGCTGATGTCGTCCGGCAGATGCACCAGGTTGGCGGCGGGCAATGTGTGCAACTCGCTGTAGGCACCCAGCGGGCCGCTGCCGTAGGCCACTCGGTCGCCCACTTTGAATTGCGTGACTTCGCTGCCCACCGCGTCGACCACCCCCGCGCCCTCTGCGCCCAGGCCCGAAGGCAGCGCTGGCGGTGCATACAGACCGCTGCGGAAATAGGTGTCGATGAAGTTCAGGCCAATGGCCTCGTTACGCACGCGAACCTGCTGCGGGCCAGGCTCTGCCGGCGTGTAGTCCACATACTCAAGCACTTCGGGGCCGCCATGGGCGCTGAACTGGATACGTTTGGCCATCTGCACTTCTCCTGAGGTCGAATTCGCGTAGCCCTCTATCCCACTCCTATGCTTGATCTTCGTCAACTGCGGCAGCATGGAGTGCGGTGGTATCCTGTGCGCCCATTTGCCGCCGACGCCCAATGGCCTCGCGTAGCTTTGCCCGATTCAAGGTGATGCCATGACTACTCGCACCGAGGCTGTTAAAGCCTACCTGCTCGACCTGCAAGACCGCATTTGCAGCGCCCTGGAAACCTTTGAGACGGACACGCGCTTTATCGAAGACGCCTGGACCCGGCCTGCCGGCGGTGGCGGTCGCACCCGTGTAATTGAAAACGGCACGGTGATCGAAAAAGGCGGCGTTAACTTTTCCCACGTGTTCGGCAGCGGCCTGCCACCGTCGGCCAGTGCGCATCGCCCTGAGCTGGCCGGTCGCGGCTTTGAGGCCTTGGGCGTGTCGCTGGTGATCCACCCGCACAACCCGCATGTGCCGACGTCCCACGCCAACGTGCGCTTTTTCATCGCCGAGAAAGAAGGCGAAGAACCGGTGTGGTGGTTCGGCGGCGGCTTCGACCTCACGCCCTACTACGGCAACGAAGAAGACTGCATCCACTGGCACCGCGTGGCCGAGCAGGCCTGTGCGCCGTTCGGGCCGGATGTGTACGCGCGCTACAAGGCGTGGTGCGACACCTACTTCCATATCAAGCACCGCAACGAGCCGCGCGGCATCGGCGGCCTGTTCTTCGATGACTTGAACGAGTGGGGCTTCGACACCTGCTTCGCCTTCATCCGCGCCATCGGCGATGCGTATATCGACGCCTACCTGCCAATCGTACAGCGCCGCAAGGCCATGGCGTACACCGAGCAACAGCGTCAATTCCAGGAGTTCCGCCGTGGTCGCTATGTCGAGTTCAACCTCGTCTATGACCGTGGCACCCTGTTTGGCCTGCAGTCGGGCGGGCGCACCGAGTCGATCCTGATGTCGCTGCCGCCGCAAGTGCGCTGGAGCTACGACTGGAAAGCCGAGGCCGGCAGCGAAGAAGCGCGCCTCACCGATTACTTCCTGCAAGACCGCGACTGGCTCGGCATTGCCGCGCCCAAGGCGGCGGTCTGATGGATCGTTATGTCGTGTTCGGCAACCCCATCGGCCACAGCAAGTCGCCGTTGATCCACCGTATGTTTGCCGAGCAGACCGGCGAGCAACTGGACTACAGCACCTTGCTGGCGCCGCTGGAGGATTTCACCGGCTGTGCCCGTGGGTTTTTTCAGCAAGGCCGTGGCGCCAATGTCACCGTACCGTTCAAGGAAGACGCCTACCGCCTGGCCAACAGCCTGACCGAACGTGCCCAGCGTGCCGGGGCGGTGAACACCTTGAGCAAGCTGGCCGACGGCACGTTGCTGGGCGATAACACCGACGGCGCCGGCCTGGTGCGTGACCTGACGGTGAATGCCGGGTTGAGCCTGCAAGGCAAACGCATCCTGCTGCTCGGCGCCGGTGGCGCGGTACGCGGGGCGTTGGAGCCCTTGCTGGCCGAGCAACCAGCGTCGCTGATCATCGCCAACCGCACCGTGGAAAAAGCCGAATTGCTCGCCGAGTTGTTCGACGACCTGGGCCCGGTGTCTGCCAGCGGTTTCGACTGGCTGCGTGAGCCGGTGGACGTGATCATCAATGCCACGTCCGCCAGCCTGTCAGGCGATGTACCGCCGATTGCCGGCAGCCTGATCGAACCGGGTAAGACGTTCTGCTACGACATGATGTACGCCAAGGAACCCACCGCGTTTTGCCGTTGGGCTGCAGAGCAGGGCGCAGCGGTGGCGATGGATGGTTTGGGCATGCTCGTGGAGCAGGCGGCGGAAGCGTTCTTCCTGTGGCGCGGCGTGCGCCCGGACTCGGCGCCGGTGTTGGCTGAGTTGCGGCGGCAGTTGTTGGCCTGACACAGAGCAAATGTGGGCACAGTCAGTGTGGGAGCGGGCTTGCTCGCGAAAGCAGTGTGTCAGTCAATAATTACTTAACTGACCCACCGCATTCGCGAGCAAGCCCGCTCCCACAGTTTTAACCGCATTCAGTCTTCAAAATGGATGGGGCAATTTTCGGCCCCTTCCAATTTCTTTAATTCCTCCACCACCTGCGGTCGGGCCCGGCGCAAGGTCAAACTACGCCCCGTTCCCCGCAACCGCCGCGCCTCCTGATGCAGCATCTCCACCCCCGAATAGTCGATAAAGTTGATCTGCTGCGCTTCAATCACCACCCGCTCGCCCTGCAAGCTCTGCAGCCGCACTTGCAGGTAATGGCTGGCGCCAAAAAAGATCGAACCGCCGACCCGCAACACATCTTCGTCACCATCGCGCCACTGCTGCACGCGCGGTTGCGAGGTGCGCTTGAGGTAGAAAAACAACGAGGCCAGCACCCCGGCATAGATGGCCGTTTGCAGCTCCAGCAGCAAGGTGGCGACGCACGTCAGGCTCATCACCACAAACTCGGCGCGGCTGACGCGGAACAGTGCGCGAATACCGCGGTAATCCACCAGGCCCCAGCAGATCAGCAGGATGCTGGCGGCCATACTCGGGATCGGGATATGCGCGATCAACGCCGCACCAAAGAGTGCGAATAAAGCCACCCACAGCGCAGAAAACACGCCCGCCAAGGGTGAGCAGGCGCCCGCCTCGTAGCTTAAGCCCGAGCGGGTAAAGGAACCGGCTGACAAGTAGCCGGAAAAAAATCCGCCAACGATATTGGATAAACCCTGCGCGCGGACTTCCTGGTTGGCATCCAGCAGTTGCTGCGAGCGCGCCGACAGCGAGCGCGCAATCGACAGGCTGGTGACCAGCCCCAGCATGCCCACCGCCACCGCACTCGGCAGCAAACGCAGCAGCGTATCCAGGTCCATCGGCAACGGGCTGAACGGCGGCAGCTTGCCCACAAACGAACTGACCTGCGCCACGTGCCCGAACATCGCCGGCCACAGCCACGCCACCAGGCTGCCCAGCGCCAAAGCGATCAACAGCGTTGGCCAGCGTGGCACCCAGTATTTGAGCAATGCGCCCACCAGCAAGGTGCCCAGGCCCAGGGCGAGGGAAGCGTGGTCCCATTCGCCACCGTGATCGATGAGCGCCAGCAGGCTTTTAATCGCCGTGGCCTGGCTGGGCAGATCCAGCCCGAGTAAGTTGGGCAACTGCCCCAAGGCAATCACCACGGCAGCACCCAGGGTGAACCCGAGTACCACCGAGTGCGAGACGAAATTCACCAGCGCGCCGAAGCGCAGCATGCCCAACAGCCACTGGAACACCCCGGCGAGAAACGTCAGCAGCAGGATCAGCGTGATGTAGTCCTGTGACCCCGGCACGGCCAAGGGGCTGACGCTGGCGTAGAGCACGATGGAAATGGCGGCTGTCGGGCCGCAGATCAAGTGCCAGGAGGAACCCCAAAGGCAGGCGATCAGCACCGGGATGATGGCAGCGTACAGGCCGTATTCCGGTGGGAGACCGGCGATCAGCGCGTAGGCAATCGACTGCGGCAGTGCGAGCACGGCGCCACTGAGGCCGACCATCGCATCCCGGCCGACGCTGGCGCGGGTTTGGCGCGGTAGCCAGGCGAGGAAAGGAAAGAGTGTGTGGCGGTTGGGCCGGGGCATCGCAAACTCGGACGAAAAGGTTAGCTCAGGGTATCAGCACATACCGGTACCTGTGGGAGCTGGCTTGCCTGCGATAGCATCACCTCGGTCTGACTGATTGACCGAGTCGTCTGCATCGCAGGCAAGCCAGCTCCCACAAAAGCCAGTTCCCAAAAAGGATCGATTTCGGGGGTTAGAGCTTGGCTTTTACCGCAGGCAACGCATCCTGGCCATCCACGGTCTTTACCCCATCGAGCCACTTATCCAACACCGCCGGATTGGCCTTGATCCACGCCTTCGCCGCCTCGGCATTGCTGAGCTTTTTATTCGCCACCTCAGCCATGATGCTGTTCTCCATTTCCTGGGTGAAAGTCAGGTTGGTCAGCAGCTTCCCGACATTCGGGCAGGCCTGTGCATAACCCTTGCGGGTCAGGGTGAACACGCTGCCTTTGTCACCGAAGTACTTCTCGCCGCCTTTGAGGTAATGCATTTTCAACTGCACGTTCATCGGGTGCGGCGTCCAGCCGAGGAAGGTGACGAATTTCTGTTTCTTCACCGCCCGCGACACTTCGGCGAGCATTGCCTGTTCACTCGACTCGATCAGCTTCCACTGGCCCAGGTCGAAGTCGTTCTTCTTGATGATCTCCTGCAGCGAAATATTCGCCGGTGCGCCGGAGCCGATGCCGTAGATCTTCTTATCGAACTTGTCGGCAAACTTGTTCAAGTCAGCAAAATCATGCACCCCGGCGTCCCACACGTAATCCGGCACGGCCAGGGTGAACTCGGTGCCGTCGAGGTTTTTCGCCAGTTGCACCACGTCGCCATTGGCGACGAACTTGTCATAGAAGCCCTGCTGCGCCGGCATCCAGTTGCCCAGGAACACATCGACCTGGCCGTCCTTGAGCCCGCCAAATGTAATCGGCACCGCCAGGGTGTCGACCTTGGCCTTGTAGCCCATGCCGTTCAGCAAAAAACCGGTGATGGCATTGGTGGCGGCGATATCGCTCCAGCCTGGGTCGGCCATCTTCACCGTGTCACAGCTGGAGTCCGCGTACACATTGGCGCTACTGAGCACCAACATGCCCAGCACTACAGTCAACTTTTGCATGGCCTTCCCTCTGTCTATTTATTGGTTTTGGCAGGGTTGTGGATAACGTGCCTTGCGCTCCAGGTCGTCGAGGTCGATATGGTTGCGCATGTATTGCTGACTGGCGTCCACCAGTGGCTGGTGATCCCAGCTCTTCAGCTTGCCTTGGGTCAGCGCCTCAAACACCAGGCGGCGACGGCGTTGGCTGGCGAGCACCTGTTGGTGGATCGCCGGGATGTCCCATTTGGCCCGCGCCTCACTCAAAAACGCCTCGAACAGTGGCCGGTGTTCCGGTGACTGGCTGAGGTTTTCCCGCTCGTGCGGGTCGTTGTGCACATCGAACAGTAGACAAGGGTCGTCTTCGCTGTAGATGAATTTGTAAGCGCCACGGCGAATCATCATCAATGGGCTGATGGTGCCTTCAGCCATGTACTCGCCAAACACTTCGTCGTGCCCGCCCTGCCCTCGCAAATGCGCGAGCAGCGAGCGGCCGTCCAGCGGCAAGCGCGGGTCCAGCTCGCCGCCGGCCAGTTCCACCAGGGTTGGCAACAGGTCGGCGGTGGACACGGCTTTGCTCACGCGGCCCGCCGCAAACTGCCCCGGCGCACTGACCAGCAGCGGCACGCGGGCGGCCATTTCGAACCAGTGCATTTTGTACCAGAGGCCGCGCTCACCGAGCATGTCGCCGTGGTCGCCGGAGAAAATGATGATGGTGTCATCGGCCAGGCCGGTGTCTTCCAGGGTTTGCAGGAGTTTGCCGACGTTGCTGTCGATGTAGCTGCACGCGCCGAAATACGCACGCCGCGCGTCGCGAATCTTGTCCACCGGCAGCGGCTTGTCCCACAGGTCATAGACCTTGAGCAGGCGCTGGGAATGCGGGTCGAGGTCGGCCTGGGCGGGCGTCGCAGGCAACGGGATGTCGCTGTCGTCGTACAGGTCCCAGAACGGCTTGGGAATGGTGTACGGGTCGTGTGGGTGAGTCATCGACACGGTCAGGCAGAACGGCTGCTCGCCGTCTTCGCGGATATGGTCGAACAGGTACTGCTGGGCCTTGAACACCACTTCTTCGTCGAAATCCAGCTGGTTGGTGCGCACGCACGGGCCGGCTTGCAGCACCGAGGACATGTTGTGATACCAGGTGGGGCGCACGTCCGGCTCATCCCAGTTCACCGCCCAGCCATAGTCGGCGGGGTAGATGTCGCTGGTCAGGCGTTCTTCGTAACCGTGCAACTGGTCTGGCCCGCAGAAGTGCATCTTGCCCGACAGCGCAGTGCGGTAGCCGAGGCGGCGCAGGTAGTGGGCATAAGTCGGCACATCGGCGGGGAAATCCGCTGCGTTGTCGTAGGCGCCGATCTTGCTCGGCAACTGGCCGCTGACCAGGGTGAAGCGCGACGGCGCGCACAGCGGGCTGTTGCAGTAGGCGGCGTCGAACACCACGCCCTGTTCGGCGAGGCGGCTCAGGTTCGGCAGTTTGATCGGGGAAGGTCCGTAGAACGGAAGCAGCGGCGCGGCCATTTGATCAGCCATGATGAAAAGAATGTTCTTGCGCTTCATGAGTCTTCGGCATTCCATAGGCGGTGTTTATGCGAATGAGCATGCAGCCCATGGAAAATGGGGTAAAGCCCATGAAAAGCAATGTCTAGGATAAGCACAGCTTATGTATGAAGCCCTCGGCGATGTATCCCTCGACCTGCTGCGCGCGTTTGAGGCGGCGGCGCGCCACCGCAGCTTTACCGCTGCGGCCATGGAGCTGGGCACTACCCAGCCGGCCATCAGCCAGCAGATCAAGCGCCTCGAAGAACAGCTTGGGCTGCGTTTGTTTGATCGCATTTACCGTGGCATTGAACTGACCGATGCCGGCGCCCTGTTGTTCGAGCATGTGCAAGGCGGTTTGCAGACCATCAACCAAGGCCTGAGCGCGATCACCCAGCAGGACCAGCATGAAGTGCTGCAAGTGGCCACCGACTTCGCCTTCGCGGCCTACTGGCTGATGCCGCGCCTGCACCGCTTTCACCAGGCCAACCCGCAGGTCGACGTCAGCCTGGTGACCAGCGAACGCAACCACGCCACCTTGCGCAGCGATATCGACGTGGCGGTGTTGTTCGGCGATGGCCGTTTCAAACAGGGCGACAGCCTCTGGCTGTTCAACGAGGAAGTGTTCCCGGTGTGCAGCCCGCAATGGCTCAAGGACCAGGCCACGCCGCTGACCGTGCAGACGCTGCCGGACTGTCCGCTGCTGCACCTGCGCCAGGAAAACAACAGCCAGTGGTTCGACTGGAGCGGCGTGTTTCGCGAACTGGGCATTACCACCGCGCCCACGCCCGGCCAACTGCGCTTCGACAATTACACCTTATTGATTCAGGCGGCGATTGCCGGCCAGGGCGTGGCCATCGGCTGGCGCCATTTGGTGGATAACCTGCTGGAACAGAACTGGCTGTGCCGGCCGATCAGCGACACAGTGATTTCACGCTTCGGCTATTACGTGGTGCAACCGCAGCGCAAACGTCGGGGGCAATTGGTAGAGCGCTTTGTCGACTGGCTGGTGGCCGAGCAAGCCAGCAGCGCGCAATCGCTGACCGGGCTGGCCCTGCCGTCGATTGCGGTCTAGGATCGGCGCATATTGGATCCGGATTTCGCCATGCAACGTATCAAGGGTTATCACGCCCATATCTACTTCGACGCCAACACCATCGACCAGGCGCGGCAGCTTTGCGAGGACGCGGCCAAGCTGTTCCCACTGCGCATGGGCCGTGTGCATGAACGCCCGGTGGGCCCGCACCCGGACTGGAGCTGCCAGCTGGCATTCGAGCCTGAGTACATCGGCGTGGTGCTGCCGTGGTTGGCGTTGCATCGCGAAGGGTTGGTGGTGTTCCTGCACCCTGATACCGGCGATGACTTGAAGGATCACACCGATTACGCGATCTGGATGGGCGCCATGCGTGAGCTGGACCTGTCTATTTTTTAACCACTCATGATCAAAATCCCGTCGCCGCGTAAAAGCCGACGGGATTTTTTATGGATTAACCCAATATATGGGACTGTTATTTATATATTGAGATATCGCCGGTCATAGGTTTATATTCGCCCATCTGCTTTTTTCAGCACCCACTCATTTCAGGTGAAGCGATGCAGGCGCAATTGATCGCGCTCGACTGGGGGACCAGCTCCCTTCGTGCTTATAAACTCGGCCCGGCCGGCAAGGTGCTTGAACAACGCACGCTGGCGTTCGGGATCATGCACCTGCCCAGCGAACCTCGGGAGATTGCCGGCGTGCGTTGCAGCGATGGCTTCGAGTTGGCGTTCGATGCGGCTTGCGGTGATTGGCTGGAGGCCGAACCGAGCCTGCCGGTGATCGCCTGCGGCATGGTCGGCAGCGCCCAGGGCTGGAGCGAAGCGGCCTATCGCAACACACCCGTCGATGTCGCCAGCCTGGGCCAGGCGCTGCACTCCGTGCGCAGCCTGCGCGGCGTCGAGGTGCACATCGTGCCCGGCGTGATCGAACAAGTGGGCTTGCCGAATGTGATGCGCGGCGAAGAAACCCAAGTGCTGGGCGTGCTGCAAGGCCTCGGTACGCAGGTGTTGATCGGCCTGCCCGGCAGCCATTCCAAGTGGGTCGAGGTGGTGGATGGCTGCATCACCCACTTCGACACCTTCATGACCGGCGAGCTGTTTGCGGTGCTCAGCCAGCACAGCATCCTCGGCCGTACGCAAAAGGCTGCCGAACACTTCCAGGCCGAGGCGTTTGATCGCGGCGTGCATGTGGCGCTGTCTGAAGACGGCCAGCGCGGCGTGCTTTCTACACTGTTCAGTGCCCGCACCCTGGGCCTTACCGCCGAGCTGGCACCTGACCAGCAGCCGGATTACCTCTCCGGCCTGCTGATCGGCCATGAACTGGCTGGCCTGCCGGCGCACGCAAAACACCAGCCTATCGTGCTGGTCGGCACAGCACCGCTCTGCGCCCGTTACCAACGCGCCCTCGCCCTTTGCGGCTTCGCCCACGTCAGCCTGGCGCAAGCGGCCACCGAACGCGGCCTGTGGCAATTGGCCGTGGCCGCTGGGCTCACTCAACCTGTCCTGGAGGCCTGACATGCTCAAGCAAGCACTCGCACACAACGGTTTGATCGCAATCCTGCGCGGCGTACGACCGGACGAGGCCGAGGCGATTGGCCAGGTGCTCTATCAGGCCGGCTTTCGGGTGATCGAAGTGCCGCTGAATTCGCCGGACCCTTACACCAGCATCCGCACCCTGCGCGACAGCCTGCCCGCCGATTGCCTGATCGGCGCGGGCACCGTGTTGACGCCGGAGCAGGTCGAGCAAGTCAAAGCCGCGGGTGGCCAAGTGATCGTCATGCCCCACAGCGATGCCAAGGTGTTGCGCGCGGCGAAAGCGGCGGGCTTGTACCTGTCGCCGGGTGTGGCCACGCCCACCGAAGCCTTTGCAGCCCTGGCCGAAGGCGCCGACGTGTTGAAGCTGTTCCCGGCCGAGCAAATGGGCCCGGCGGTAATCAAGGCGTGGCTGGCGGTGTTGCCGACGGGCACCTTGTTGCTGCCGGTGGGCGGCGTGACCCCGGACAACATGCAGGTGTATTTCGACGCGGGGGCCAGGGGCTTCGGCCTGGGGTCCGGGTTGTTCAAGCCGGGCATGTCCGTGGACCAAGTCGCGAGCAGCGCCCAGGCGTATGTCGCCGCGTGGAACGCGTTGAATTGATGCCCTGAAAAGAAAACACGTTTTGCGCCCTCGGCGCTGCATCGACAAGAGAGATAAGAAGATGAAAATCACCAAATTGACCACCTTCATCGTCCCGCCGCGCTGGTGCTTCCTCAAGGTCGAAACCGACCAGGGCGTGACCGGCTGGGGTGAACCTGTGGTCGAAGGCCGCGCGCACACCGTGGCGGCCGCCGTCGAAGAACTGTCCGACTACCTGATCGGCAAAGACCCACGCAATATCGAAGACATCTGGACCGTGCTCTATCGCGGCGGCTTCTACCGGGGCGGCGCTGTGCACATGAGCGCCCTCGCCGGTATCGACCAGGCGCTGTGGGACATCAAGGGCAAGGCACTGGGCGTGTCGGTCAGTGACCTGCTCGGCGGCCAGGTGCGCGACAAGATCCGCGTGTATTCGTGGATCGGCGGCGACCGCCCGGCTGACACTGCGCGTGCGGCAAAAGAAGCCGTGGCGCGTGGTTTTACCGCAGTGAAAATGAACGGCACCGAAGAGCTGCAATTCGTCGACAGCTTTGAAAAAGTCGACCTGGCCCTGGCCAACGTAGCCGCCGTGCGCGATGCGGTGGGCCCGAACGTCGGCATCGGCGTCGACTTCCATGGCCGCGTGCACAAGCCCATGGCCAAGGTGCTGATGAAAGAACTCGACCCCTACAAACTGATGTTTATCGAAGAGCCGGTGCTCAGCGAAAACTACGAAGCCCTCAAAGAGCTGGCGCCGCTGACCAGCACGCCGATTGCCCTGGGCGAGCGCCTGTTCTCGCGTTGGGACTTCAAGCGCGTACTCAGCGAAGGCTACGTCGACATCATCCAGCCTGACGCCTCTCACGCCGGTGGTATCACCGAAACCCGCAAGATCGCCAACATGGCCGAAGCCTACGACGTGGCCCTGGCCCTGCACTGCCCGCTGGGCCCGATTGCCTTGGCGGCCTGCCTGCAATTGGACGCGGTTTGCTACAACGCGTTTATCCAGGAGCAAAGCCTGGGCATTCACTACAACGAGAGCAACGACTTGCTCGACTACGTGCGCGACCCGGGCGTGTTCGACTATGACAAAGGCTTTGTGAAGATCCCCAACGGGCCGGGCCTGGGCATCGAGATCAACGAGGAATACGTGATCGAACGCGCGGCCATCGGCCATCGCTGGCGCAACCCGATCTGGCGGCATGCCGACGGCAGCTTTGCCGAGTGGTAATACCTCCACACTGATCATTCCCACGCTCCGCGTGGGAATGCCTCCTGTGACGCTCTGCGTCACGCTTTTAAAAGCGGACGCGGAGCGTCCCGAGTTGCATTCCCACGCTGAGCGTGGGAACGATCAATACAGACCTCAATAAACATAACAAGAGGCAACCCCCATGCACCCTGAATCCTTCACCGGGCAGGCTTCTTTAGTCACGCCCAGCAGAAAGCGCTTCTTCATCATGGTGCTGCTGTTTATCACCGTGGTGATCAACTACCTCGACCGCAGCAACCTGTCGATTGCCGCCCCGGCGTTGACCAGCGAGCTGGGTATCGACCCGGTGCACGTCGGGCTGATTTTCTCCGCCTTCGGCTGGACCTACGCCGCCATGCAGATCCCTGGCGGCTGGCTGGTGGACCGCGTGCCGCCGCGCATTCTCTACACCGTGGCCCTGCTGCTGTGGTCGATTGCCACCGTGATGCTCGGCTTCGCCGCGAGTTTTATCGCGCTGTTCGTGCTGCGCATGGCGGTTGGCGCATTGGAAGCACCGGCCTACCCGATCAACAGTCGCGTAGTCACCACCTGGTTCCCCGAGCGCGAGCGCGCCACGGCGATTGGTGTGTATACGTCGGGGCAATTTGTCGGGCTGGCGTTTCTCACGCCGGTGCTGGCCTGGCTGCAGCATGCGTTTGGCTGGCACATGGTGTTTGTCGCCACCGGTGGCGTGGGCATTTTGTGGGCGCTGATCTGGTACGCGGTGTACCGCGAGCCGAAGGATTTCAAAGGCGCCAACGCCGCTGAAATCGAGCTGATCCGCGAAGGTGGCGGGCTGGTGGACATGCAGGCGAAAGCGGTCAAGGCGCCGTTCAGTTGGGTCGACCTGGGCATCGTGCTGAGCAAGCGCAAGCTGTGGGGCATCTACCTGGGGCAGTTCTGCCTGAACTCCACGCTGTGGTTTTTCCTGACGTGGTTTCCGACCTACCTGGTGAAATATCGCGGCATGGACTTCATCAAGTCCGGCTTGCTGGCGTCGCTGCCGTTTCTGGCCGCGTTTATCGGCGTGCTGTGTTCGGGGATTTTTTCTGACTGGCTGATTCGCCGGGGCACGTCGGTGGGCTTTGCGCGCAAGTTGCCGATTATCGGCGGGCTGCTGATTTCCACGGCGATCATTGGCGCTAACTATGTGGACTCGACCGCGTGGGTGATTGCGTTTCTGGCCGTGGCGTTCTTTGGCAATGGCCTGGCGTCGATCACCTGGTCATTGGTATCGACCTTGGCGCCGGCGCGGTTGCTGGGGCTGACGGGTGGGGTGTTTAACTTCATCGGTAACTTGTCGGCGATTACCACGCCGATTGTGATTGGCTTTCTGGCCAGCGGCGATTCGTTTGCGCCGGCGATTACCTACATTGCGGTGCTGGCGTTGCTGGGGGCGCTGTCCTACGTGTTGCTGGTAGGCAAAGTCGAACGCATCGAACTGAATGAATAACCTGTGGTGAGCGGGCTCCTGTGGTGAGCGGGCTTGCCCCGCGTTGGGCTGCGCAGCAGCCCCATCAAGGCCACTGCGGTGTTTCAGAAAAACCGCGTTATTCGGTTTTGGGGGCGCTTCGCACCCCAACGCGGGGCAAGCCCGCTCGCCACAACAGGCCCGCTCGCACAACAAGCGTGCCTCACCACAAGCGCATTGGCGTTAGTTGAGCACGCCGTCCAGAATTTCGTAGACGATGCCCGTGCCCACTGCAATCAACACCACATCTGGCCCGGACCGGCGCCATTCGTAACCTTGGTAAACCGGCAAGCGCGACAGGGCGCGGTTATCCAGGCGTTCGCCATAGTAGCCTCGTGGCAATGGCTGGCCGCGTACCAGGCGTACATTCGGCGGTGGCGGTGCGCCACGGGAGAACTGGCCGTGGTTGTCGTGGATGATCTGACGCACCGGGCCGAAGTCCTGAGGCGGGCCGCGGCGGTTGTCCTGCGGGCCGCGATGGTCGTCGCCACGTTGCTCGTGCTGGCCTTGCGGGCCGCCACGGCCAGGGCCATCGCCATCACCGCGTTGGTCAGGCGGCGCGGCCTGCACCAAGGCACTCGCGCCGAGCATCAGCACGCCGAGACCAGCGATCAAGCGTTTAGGCATTTTCATGGGGGTGATTCCTCAGTACTGCACGAACAAAAAAGGGATTTCGAACCGGGTTCGAAATCCCTTGGTCTTGTCAGTTTAGGTACTGATTCGACAGTTTGATTCCTCTGTATCAGGAACTTTACCTACTGCTACATGGCGTTTACTTACGGGCGCTGCGAACGCCTTCCGACAGCGCCGCGCACAGGCCCAAAACACCCTCAATGGCTTGCTGATCATTTTTGGCACTGGCGATGTGGTCGATCAGTGCCGAACCCACCACCACACCGTCTGCCAGGCGCGCGATGGCGGCGGCTTGTTCCGGTGTGCGAATACCAAAACCGATGCTGATCGGCAGGTCGGTGTGGCGACGCAGGCGGGTCACGGCTTCTTCGACGTGCTCCAGCGTGGCGGCACCGGCACCAGTCACACCGGCCACCGACACGTAGTACACAAAGCCGGAGCTGCCGTTCAGCACGGTCGGCAGGCGCACGTCATCGGTGGTCGGGGTGGTCAGGCGGATAAAGTCGATGCCTGCAGCCTGGGCCGGGTCGCACAGTTCGCCGTTATGCTCGGGCGGCATGTCGACCACGATCAGGCCGTCAACGCCGGCTTCTTTCGCGTCAGCAATAAACTGCGGCACGCCGTATTTGTGGATCGGGTTGAAGTAGCCCATCAACACCAGCGGCGTGTCGTGGTTGTCTTTGCGGAACTCGCGGACCATCTGCAGGGTTTTCGCCAGGTTCTGCTTGGCTTCCAGCGCACGGATGTTGGCCAGTTGAATCGCCGGGCCGTCGGCCATCGGGTCGGTGAAGGGCATGCCCAGCTCGATCACGTCGGCACCGGCGGCAGGCAAGCCCTTGAGGATCGCCAGCGAGGTGTCATAACCCGGGTCGCCAGCGGTGACGAAGGTCACCAGGGCGGCGCGGTTTTGTTCTTTCAGTTGCGCAAAACGGGTTTGCAGGCGGCTCATCAGTGTTTCTCCTGCTTCGACTGTTCCATATGGTGCATCACGGTCTGCATGTCTTTGTCGCCACGGCCGGAGAGGTTGACCACCATCAGGTGATCCTTCGGCAGATTCGGTGCGCGTTTGAACACTTCGGCCAAGGCGTGGGCGGTTTCCAGTGCCGGAATAATCCCTTCCAGACGGCAGCATTTGTGGAATGCGATCAGGGCCTCGTCGTCAGTCACCGAGGTGTATTGAGCACGGCCGATATCATGCAACCACGCGTGTTCAGGGCCGATGCCGGGGTAGTCGAGGCCGGCGGAAATCGAGTGGGCGTCGATAATCTGGCCGTCGTCGTCCTGCAGCAGGAAGGTGCGGTTGCCGTGTAGCACGCCCGGTACGCCGCCGTTGAGGCTGGCGGCATGCTTGCCGGTTTCGATGCCGTAGCCGGCCGCTTCAACGCCAATAATCTCGACGCTGGCGTCATCCAGGAACGGGTGGAACAGGCCCATGGCGTTGGAGCCACCGCCGATGCAGGCCACCAGGCTGTCCGGCAAGCGGCCTTCCTGGGCTTGCATCTGGTCGCGGGTTTCCTTGCCGATCACGGCCTGGAAGTCGCGCACCATCGCCGGGTACGGGTGTGGGCCGGCCACGGTGCCGATCAGGTAGAAGGTGCTGTCGACGTTGGTCACCCAGTCACGCAGGGCTTCGTTCATCGCGTCCTTGAGGGTGCCGGTGCCGGCGACCACTGGGATCACTTCGGCGCCGAGCAGCTTCATGCGGAACACGTTGGCTTGCTGGCGCTCGATGTCGGTGGTGCCCATGTAGATCACGCAATCGAGGCCAAAGCGCGCGGCCACGGTGGCGGTGGCCACGCCGTGCATGCCGGCGCCGGTTTCGGCGATGATGCGTTTTTTGCCCATGCGCCGTGCCAGCAGGATCTGGCCGATGCAGTTGTTGATCTTGTGCGCGCCGGTGTGGTTCAGCTCTTCGCGCTTGAGGTAGATCTTGGCGCCGCCGCAGAACTCGGTCAGGCGCTCAGCAAAATACAGCGGGCTTGGGCGTCCGACGTAGTCGCGCTGGAAGTAGGCCAGTTCCTCGTTGAACGCCGGATCAATCTTGGCCGCTTCGTATTCGCGGGCCAGGTCGAGGATCAACGGCATCAGGGTTTCGGCGACGTAACGGCCGCCGAACGCGCCAAACAGGCCGTTGGCGTCAGGGCCGTTGCGAAGATCGGTCTGGGACTGGGTCATGGGGCGCTCCGTTAAAAAGGTGAGGAGAGGCAATGACGGCCACTCTACCCCTGACGCGCTACGCTGAAAACCGATAAGATCGCGGTAACCTGTCAGGAAAACTCACAGATGAACCGAGACCTTCCGCCCCTCAACGCCTTGCGCGCGTTTGAAGCCACTGCCCGGCTTAACAGCGTCAGCCAGGCGGCTGAGCAACTCCATGTGACCCACGGCGCCGTCAGCCGACAGTTGAAGGTGCTGGAGGAGCATTTAGGTGTCAGCTTGTTCGCCAAGGACGGTCGCGGCCTTAAACTCACAGATGCCGGGGTTCGGCTGCGCGATGCCAGTGCTGAAGCCTTTGAGCGTTTAAGGGACGTTTGCGCCGAACTGACCCAGGCCAGCGCCGACGCACCTTTTGTGCTCGGGTGTTCGGGCAGTTTGCTGGCGCGCTGGTTGATCCCGCGCCTGGGTCGCCTGAACGCCGACTTGCCGGATTTGCGCCTGCACCTGTCGGCGGGTGACGGTGACCTCGACCCGCGACGCCCCGGCCTCGATGCCCTGCTGGTGTTCGCCGAACCGCCGTGGCCCGCGGATATGCAGGTGTACGAGTTGGCCAGCGAACGCATCGGCCCGGTGATGAGCCCGCGCTTCGCCGGTTACGAGCGCCTACGTCAGGCACCGCCGCAAGCCCTGTGCGACGAAGCCCTGTTGCACACCACTTCCCGGCCGCAAGCCTGGCCCAGTTGGGCGCAGCAACACGGCATCGCGCCCGACGCGTTGAAACACGGCCAGGGGTTTGAGCATTTGTATTATTTGCTGGAGGCTGCGGTGGCAGGTTTGGGGGTGGCAATTGCGCCAGAACCGCTGGTGGCAGAGGACCTGCGAGCGGGTCGCCTGGTGGCGCCGTGGGGTTTTAGCGAAACCCCGGCGCACCTGGCGTTGTGGCTACCCAAGCGCGCCGCAGATGGGCGCGCGGGTCAGTTGGCGCAGTGGCTCAAGGCTGAGTTGCTGCGCCAGCCGTTGTAGCCGGTCAATCAGTCGCCGCGTTTGCACAGCAGGTAAGCCGCCAGCAGACCCAGCGCGCCAACGGCAACGCCGGCGGTAGTCCATGGGTGCTCTTGTGCGTAGTCACGGGTTGCAACACCGGTTTCGCGGATTTTGACTTTGCTTTCTTCGTAGGCATCGCTGATCAGGTGACGGGAATGCTTGAGTGCATTCTCGGCATTGCTTTTCAGGGCCTTCAGCGTTTTGCGCGACTCATCGGACGCATCATCCTTGAGGCTCTCAAGGGACTTGAGCAGGCTCGAAATCTCGGCTTCCATGCTTTCCAGCGACGCTTTGCGTAAAGAAGTGTTGGCCATGTGGACTCTCCTGAAGTGATTGAGTGGCATGTGTAGATACCGACTACGGCGTTTTCAGAAAGTGCAGTAAATCTGAACTTTCAGGTAGGAACAGTCGCCAGAAGCAGTACGAACATTGACTGCTACGCTGACTATAGACCTCAGGAGAAAACGCTATGTCTGATCATCACACGTACAAGAAAGTCGAACTGGTCGGTTCTTCGACCACCAGCATCGAAGACGCCATCAACAACGCAATCGCCGAGGCGCACAAGAGCATCAAGCACTTGGAGTGGTTTGAAGTGACCGAAACCCGTGGTCACATCAAGGACGGCAAGGCCGCGCACTTCCAGGTCACGCTGAAGGTGGGGTTCCGAATTGCCAGTAGTTGATCCGGTGAGTTGAACTTTGCTGACTGGCCGATTGCCATAACCTGCGCTACAAACAATGGGTGCCGATGCGATAAGCGTCGGCACGCTCTTTTCGATCAGCGCAAGGAAAGTATCGGATGAAGAAGTTCCTGTTAGCGGTAGGTTTGTTGAGCATTGCGGGCACAGCCCTGGCGGCGGGCAAGCCTTGTGAAGAGCTGAAAAGTGAAATTGCAGCGAAAATCGACGCCAAGGGCGCTTCGGGTTATTCGCTGGAAGTGGTAGATAAAGGCGCAGCACCCAGCGACCACAAAGTCGTCGGCAGCTGCGAAGGCGGCACCAAGGAAATCGCCTACAAGCGCGGTTAATCCCGTGTTGCAGACAT
This sequence comes from Pseudomonas sp. D2002, assembly GCF_013385735.1. NCBI lineage: Bacteria > Pseudomonadati > Pseudomonadota > Gammaproteobacteria > Pseudomonadales > Pseudomonadaceae > Pseudomonas > Pseudomonas sp. D2002. The sequence continues at coordinate 290,978 of NZ_JACAPL010000004.1, forward strand.
AAAAAACCGACGCGAGTGCGTCGGTTTTTTTTTGCCTTTGGGTTATCAGCCCTTCATCACCTGCGCCAGAAGCTCGTAGGAATGAATCCGGTCGGCATGTTCGTACAGGTCGCTGGTGAAGATCAGCTCATCGGCGCCGGTCTGTTCGATCAGCACCTCCAATTTGGCGCGGATCTTCGCCGGGCTGCCGACCATGGCCAGGCCGAGGAAGCTGCCGACGGCGTCTTTTTCATGGGGCAGCCACAGGCCGTCCATGGTTTTGACCGGCGGGCGCTGCACCAGGCTCTGCCCGCGCATCAGCGCGAGGATGCGCTGGTACACCGAAGTGGCCAGGTAATCGGCTTGCTCGTCGGTATCGGCGGCTACCAGCGGAATGCCGAGCATCACGTAGGGCTTGTCCAACACGGCGGAAGGCTTGAAGTGATTGCGATACACGCGAATCGCCTCATGCATCAAACGCGGTGCGAAATGTGAGGCGAAGGCGTAGGGCAACCCGCGCTCACCGGCCAGCTGTGCGCTGAACAGGCTGGAACCGAGCAGCCACACCGGCACATTGGTGCCGGTGCCCGGAACGGCGATGATCCGTTGGTCGGGCGTGCGTGGGCCCAGGTAGGCCACCAGTTCGGCGACATCATCCGGGAAGTCGTCCGCGCTGCCTGAGCGCTCACGGCGCAGGGCGCGCGCGGTCATCTGGTCGGAACCGGGGGCGCGGCCCAAACCCAGGTCGATACGGCCGGGATACAGGCTTTCCAGGGTGCCGAACTGTTCGGCAATCACCAACGGCGCGTGGTTGGGCAGCATGACGCCGCCGGAGCCGACGCGAATCGTCGAGGTGCCACCGGCCAAATAACCCAGCAATACCGAGGTAGCCGAACTGGCGATGCCGTCCATGTTGTGGTGCTCAGCCACCCAAAAACGGTTGTAGCCGAACTTTTCCACGTGTTGGGCCAAGTCCAGGGAGTTGCGCAACGACTGCGCGATGCTCCCGTTGGCGCGCACGGGCACGAGGTCGAGGGTCGAAAACTTCACGTCGGACAGCGATTTCATAAGCCTGCTTCTCCATTAGGTGCGCAGGCTTATAGACGAACCAAAACCTGCCGCTTCATGTGCATGGTCTATGCAATGAGGGCATATACCCGAGATTCAATAGCGGTCGGGTAAATTTCCTACTGAATTGCTAGGTTTCTCCGACAAGATGAACTTTGCCAGAGCTTCTATCCTCAGAACCCTTACTGAAGCAAAACCACCGTTCGAGGAGACCGCTATGAGTATCGTTAAAAAAGCATCCGCGCATTGGGAAGGTGATCTGAAGACAGGCCTGGGTTCCATTTCCACCGAAACCGGCGTGCTGCGCGAAGCGCCTTACGGCTTCAAGGCCCGTTTCGAAGGCGGCAAGGGCACAAACCCTGAAGAACTGATTGGCGCGGCGCACGCCGGCTGTTTCTCCATGGCGTTTTCCATGATTCTGGGTGATGCTGGCCTCAAGGCTGACAGCATTGATACCCAGGCTGAAGTGACCCTGGACCAGGTAGACGGTGGTTTTGCGATTACCGCTGTGCACTTGGTGCTGAAAGCCAAGATCCCGGGCGCAAGCCAGGCGCAGTTCGATGAGCTGAGCAAAAAGGCCAAGGAAGGCTGCCCAGTCTCCAAGGTGCTGAATGCAAAAATCAGCCTGGATGCCACGCTCGTCAGCTAATGCGGTCTGCGTAACACCGTAGATCCAATCAATGTGGGAGCGGGTTTGTGTGGGAGTCGGGCTTGCCCGCGATAGGGACACCTCGGTTTTTCAGTTGCACCGAGGTGAGGCCATCGCAGGCAAGCCAGCTCCCACATTCAGTTCTGCTTTAAATCAGAACTCGCGTTTCGAAACTGTGGTCGAATAGCCTATGCAGCTTAGGCGCACACCCGTGCGCATGCATTCAGGGAGCTACACACATGAAACGTTTTGCCTTGGCGATCATCTGCGGTGTTTTGGCCACTTCGGCCGTGGCCGCGCCAAAAGATTGTGAAGAGCTCAGGAAAGAAATCGAGGTCAAGATCCAGGCTAACGCCGTGCCGTCCTACACCCTTGAGGTTGTCAGCAAGGAAGAAGCCGACAAGCACGACAGCGCCATGGTCGTCGGCAGCTGTGAGAACGGCACCAAAGCCATCGTCTACCAGAAGAACAACGACTGATCAGATACAGTTCACGCTGCGTTCCTGGGCCAGCAACTGACGCGCTGAGTTGTACAGCCGAATGTTGGGCGTGAAGGCCAGCGAGCGCCCTTCCAGCACATAGTGCTGGCCTGCCTGGAAGTTGTCGTACTGCAAGGTCATGAAGCAGGTTCGGTCGTGCGTCTGGTCCAGCCCGCCAAAGCCTGCCCCCGTGTTCACCTCGAAATCAAAGCGCACCATCAATTCGTGGCTGCCCGGTGGCACCTGGAAAAAACGCCCGTCGTTGAGGTTCTTGCCATCCAGGCGCTGAGCCATGACCAACTTGGCGCCCGGCGTGGGGGTGATGAAATCGACCCAGGCCTGATGCGGGTCGACGGGCGGAATCGGCGTCGAAGCGCAGGCGCTGAGAAACAGGGCGGTGATGGGAAGCAAAAGCTGGCGCATGGCAGGCACTCAACATAAGTAGGAATTGAGCCTGGCGCCGATGGCAGCAGACTCCTCATGAGTATAAACACGCTTGGGCATGGAAAAATTCCGCGTGGGCAGGATAGTCTGGCGAGCCAATCACCCAGGAGCAGTCGGAGCATGTTGAGGCGTTTTCTTCCAGGGTTAATGGTTGCGCTGCTCAGCGGCTGTTCCAGTGTCAGTTATTACAGCCAGTTGGCCAGCGGCCAGTGGCAATTGCTGCGGGCTCGCGAGCCGGTTGCCGAGGTCATCGCGGACCCTTCTCGCCCACAGGTATTGCGTGATCACCTGGTGCAATCGCAGAAGGCACGCGCCTTTGCCAGTGAACACCTGCACCTGCCCGACAACCAGAGTTACCGGTTGTACGCAGACATTGGCCGGCCTTATGTGGTCTGGAACGTCTTTGCCACGACGGAATTTTCCCTCTCCCCCCAAACCCATTGCTTCCCGATTGCCGGATGCGTTGCCTATCGCGGTTATTACAACCAAGGCGCGGCACGCGGCGCGGCGGCGTTGTTGCGGCAACAAGGCATGGACGTGTCGATTGGCGGCGTCGAGGCCTACTCTACCTTGGGCTGGTTCAACGACCCGATCATGAGTTCGATGATGAACTGGGGCGACGAGCGCCTGGCCACGCTGATTTTTCATGAGCTGGCGCACCAGCGGTTTTATGTAAAGGATGACACCGAGTTCAACGAGTCATATGCCAACTTCGTCGAGCAGGAAGGCACGCGCCAGTGGCGTGCGGCGCGGGGCTTGGCGCCTTTGAGCAATGCGACGTTGCAGCAGCGTGACCAATTTATCCGGCTGGTGCTTGATACCCGCAAACGCCTGGAAACGCTCTACGCACAGCCGTTGGCAGCCGATGTGATGCGTCAGGCCAAGGCGGCGCAGTTCGAGCGTTTGCGCAGTGAGTATCGGCAGATGCGCGATAGCCAATGGGGCGGCGACAAGCGTTATGACCTTTGGATCAACCAGCCGCTGAACAACGCGCGGCTGTTGCCATTTGGGCTGTATGACCAATGGGTGCCGGCGTTTGCGGCCTTGTTTGCGCAGGAAGGTGGGGATTGGGTGAAGTTCTATGCGGCGGTGGAGAAGCTGGGTGGGTTGCCGGTGGAGCAGCGTAAGGCGGCGTTGAGGCAGTTGGAGGGTGGTGAGCACTAGGGCCTCTTCGCGAGCAAGCCCGCTCCCACATTCGACCGCATTCTCATGTTGAAACTCGGTCAAGTGTGGGAGCGGGCTTGCTCGCGAAAGCGGCCTCAAGCGCGCTGCAAAAACGCCTGATGCATCTCATCCAGCGTCTCAAAATGCCAGGTCGGCGCTTCGGTATTCAGCTCTTCAAAACTGCCAAACCCATACCCCACCGCCGCCGAATCCAGCCCATTGCTGCGCGCGCCGATCAGGTCATGCTTGCGATCACCAATCATCAAGGTGGTCGCCGGGTCCAGGCCTTCTTCGCTCATCAAGTGCGCAATCAACTCAACCTTGTTGGTGCGCGTGCCGTCCAGCTCGCTGCCGTAGATCACTTTGAAGTGCTTGGCAAAATCGAAATGCCGGGCAATCTCGCGGGCGAACACCCACGGCTTGGATGTGGCCACATACAGCCGGCGGCCTTGGCCGTTCAGCTCTTCCAGCAGCGGCATCACGCCGTCGAACACGCGGTTTTCATACAGCCCGGTGACCTTGAAACGCTCGCGGTAGAAATTCACCGCTTCCCAGGCCTTGGCCTCGTCAAAGCCGTAGAACTGCATGAAGGCTTGCAGCAGCGGCGGGCCGATAAAGTGTTCCAGCTTGGTCAAGTCCGGTTCATCGATGCCGAGCTTGGCGAGGGCGTACTGAATCGAACGGGTGATGCCCTCGCGCGGGTCGGTCAGGGTGCCATCGAGGTCGAACAGGACGGTTTGGTAACGCTGGGTCATTGGTCGAATCCTTCCGCCAGATGCAGGTCTTTGAGCTTCACGTAGTTCGCCGCGCTGTAGGTGAAAAACGCGCGTTCCTTGTCAGTCAGCGCGCGGACTTGTTTAACCGGGCTGCCCACGTACAAAAAGCCGCTCTCGAGTTTCTTGCCCGGTGGCACCAGGCTGCCGGCGCCGATGATCACGTCGTCTTCCACCACCGCGCCGTCCATCACGATGCTGCCCATGCCGATCAGGATGCGGTTGCCGACGCTGCAGCCGTGCAGCATGACTTTGTGGGCGATGGTCACGTCATCACCGATCAGCAGTGGGAAGCCGTCAGGATTGAACGGCCCGGCGTGGGTAATGTGCAGCACGCAGCCGTCCTGCACGCTGGTGCGCGCACCGATGCGGATGCGGTGCATGTCGCCGCGAATCACGGTCAGCGGCCAAACCGAGCTGTCGGCGCCGATTTCGACATCGCCGATCACCACCGCCGAAATATCGACAAAAGCCCCTGCGCCCAGGGTTGGCGTGTGGTTCTGATAGGTGCGAAGGGTCACGATAGCCTCTCTCTTGTGTGCTGATAGCTGCGGTGGGTGTTGATTGTAATTAAGATGGCCCCATCTTTGTTCTTACATGTTTCTTCAGCCAAGGTGCCAACCGTGAGCGCGAACAACCCTCTTCTGCAGCCCTACGACCTGCCGCCGTTCTCGGCGATCCGTGCCGAGCACGTACAGCCGGCCATTGAACAGATCCTCGCCGACAACCGCGTCGCCATCGAAGGCATCCTGCAAAGCCAGGGTAAAAATCCGACATGGGCCGGGCTGGTGCTGGCGATGGACGAATTGAATGACCGCCTGGGCGCGGCCTGGAGCCCGGTCAGCCACCTGAATGCCGTGTGCAACAGTGCCGAGTTGCGTGAAGCCTATGAGGCTTGCCTGCCGGCATTGAGCGCCTACTCCACCGAGATGGGCCAGAACCGCGCGCTGTTCCAGGCCTTTGAAGCCCTGGCCAACAGCCCGGAAGCCGCCGGTTTCGACGTGGCGCAAAAAACCATCCTCGAGCACTCGCTGCGCGACTTCCGCTTGTCGGGTATCGATTTGCCGCCTGAGCAGCAAAAGCGTTACGCCGAAGTGCAGAGCAAGCTCTCCGAGCTGGGCAGCAAATTTTCCAACCAACTGTTGGACGCCACCCAAGCCTGGACCAAACACGTCACCGATGAAGCCACCCTCGCCGGCCTGACCGACTCGGCCAAGGCGCAAATGGCCGCCGCCGCCCAGGCCAAAGGCCTCGACGGCTGGCTGATCACCCTGGAATTCCCCAGCTACTACGCGGTGATGACCTACGCCCACGACCGCGCCCTGCGTGAAGAGGTCTACGCGGCCTACTGCACCCGTGCGTCGGACCAAGGCCCGAATGCCGGCAAGAATGATAACGGCCCGGTGATGGAACAGATCCTCGACTTGCGTCAGGAGCTGGCCAAACTGTTGGGCTACGCCTCGTTCTCCGAGCTGAGCCTGGCCACCAAGATGGCCGAGTCCAGCGACCAGGTGCTGAGCTTCCTGCGCGACCTGGCCAAACGCAGCAAGCCGTTTGCCGCCCAGGACCTGCAACAGCTCAAGGCTTACGCTGCCGAACAAGGCTGCGCCGACCTGCAAAGTTGGGACAGCGGTTTCTACGGCGAAAAACTGCGCGAGCAGCGCTACAGCGTGTCCCAGGAAGCCCTGCGCGCCTACTTCCCGATCGACAAAGTACTGGGCGGCCTGTTCGCCATCGTCCAACGCCTGTACGGCATCGAAATCGCCGAGCAAAAAGGCTTCGACACCTGGCATCCGGACGTTCGCCTGTTTGAAATCAAGGAAAACGGCCAACACGTCGGCCGTTTCTTCTTCGACCTGTACGCCCGCGCCAACAAGCGTGGCGGTGCCTGGATGGACGGCGCGCGCGACCGTCGCCGCACCGTCGACGGCGTGCTGCAAAGCCCGGTAGCCAACCTGGTGTGCAACTTCACCCCGGCCGACAGCGGCAAGCCTGCCCTGCTGACCCACGATGAAGTCACCACCCTGTTCCACGAATTCGGCCACGGCCTGCACCACCTGCTGACCCGCGTTGAACACGCCGGCGTCTCCGGTATCAACGGCGTGGCCTGGGATGCGGTGGAATTGCCAAGCCAGTTTATGGAGAACTGGTGCTGGGAGCCGGAAGGTCTGGCGCTGATCTCCGGCCACTATGAAACCGGCGAGCCGCTGCCCCAGGACCTGCTGGAAAAAATGCTCGCGGCGAAAAACTTCCAGTCCGGCCTGATGATGGTGCGCCAGCTGGAATTCTCGCTGTTCGACTTCGAACTGCACGCCACCCATGGCGATGGCCGCAGCGTGGCGCAAGTGCTGGAAGGCGTGCGCGATGAAGTCTCGGTGATGCGCCCGCCTGCGTACAACCGCTTCCCTAACAGCTTCGCGCACATCTTCGCCGGCGGTTACGCGGCGGGTTACTACAGCTACAAGTGGGCGGAAGTGTTGTCGGCGGATGCCTTCTCCAAGTTTGAAGAAGACGGCGTGCTCAATGCCGAAACCGGCCGTGCGTTCCGCGAAGCCATTCTGGCTCGTGGTGGTTCCCAAGCGCCGATGGTGCTGTTCGTCGACTTCCGCGGACGTGCGCCGTCGATTGACGCACTCTTGCGCCACAGCGGCCTGAGTGAGGACGCGGCAGCATGAGTGAAGGGCCTGTGATCACCAAAAAGCAATTTATCGCCGGGGCGGTCTGCCCGGCGTGCAGCGAGCCGGACAAGTTGAAGATGTGGACCGAGGACAGCGTGCCACACCGTGAGTGTGTGGCCTGCGGTTATACCGACACGTTGAATGACCAAGGTCTGTCGGTGCCCAAGGAATTGGGCACGCGGGTCAATACATCGGCGTTGAAAGCGCCGGCGGACCCGAAAGTGCAGGCGGTGCAGTTTTTCCCCAACCCCAAGCTGAAAAAAGACTGACGCCCGCCCCCACTTGCTGTGGGGGCGCGACTTCTGTGGGATCTGGCTTGCCTGCATCGCGGGCAAGCCCGGCTCCCACAGCCCACAGAAAGACGCGCTACAATTTTTTCTCGTCTTTGCCCGTTGTAGTGATCCAATCTTCCATCGAGCACAGCGCAAACGCGCTGGTGCTGCAATCGCCATTCGCCAAGGCTGTGCGTAACTTGTCGACATCGGCCTTCATCATGTAGCGAACGCTGTCCTTGAAGCCACTGCTGCTGCCGAAGCCGCCCAAGGTCATCTCGTTCAGCGCATCTTCCTTGCTCCAGCCCTGGATCACCACGCGATACATGGCCGCCATCAGGCCGGTGCGGTCGGAGCCATGTTTGCAGTGCATCAGCACCGGGCCTTTGGTTTCGGCATCCTGGATCGCCCTTAGCGCAGCGAGTACGTCGGAATCGTCGACGTGGTTGGTGCGATAAGTCAGCTGCACCTGTTTGATATCAGATGTCTTCAGCCACGACGCATCAGATTCCGGCAAAAAATTGATTACCGTGCCGATCTTCAGATTTTGCAAAACCGGTAGCGCATCGCTGTTTGGCAACGCGCTGCGATACAGCGTGGGCGTCATTTGGTGCAAGTTGAATTTGTCGCCCACCGGCTGCGCCCATTCCGCTGAACGCAGCGATGAGGTGCCGTCGGCCTGGGCCTGGGCGGTGGCGAACAGGGCCAGGAACACCATGCCGAGGGCAGGCAGCAATCGAATCTCGAACATGCGCGTTGTAACCGACTAGGGAAATGGCTGATGGGCCACAGATTCGCCTGAGAGGGGTCAACGCGGCGTGAGGTTATCGTCAAAGAATCGTGAATACCCGGCCTGATCCGGTGTTTTTCTCGCTGAATCGATTCCTCTGAATGCTTAGCCTGCTATCATTTGTAACTATTGATTGCCGGTGTGTTCTATCCCTTTGGATCCCATTTCCTGGCAAGTCTTCACGCTGCTCCCAGAAGCGGCGGATAAACCCGTGACCACATGATGAGGTGCACCCATGTCTGATCAAGATCAAGACAACCCCCGGCGTGACTTTTTACGCAAATCCTTGACCTTGATCCCGGTGGTCACGGTTGCCAGCACCGGCTTTGGTGGCTCGATGTTGATGGCCACGCCGGAGCCGGCGCAGGCCGCCGAGCCTAAACCGCCGGTCAGCGACAAAGCCTATGAGCCGAGCTACTTCAGCGCCGAAGAGTGGGCGTTTATCAACGCCGCCGTCGCGCGCTTGATTCCCGCTGACGCCCAAGGCCCTGGCGCCCTGGAAGCCGGCGCGCCGGAATACATCGACCGCCAGATGAACACGCCGTATGCCGCCGGCGCGCTGTGGTTCATGCAAGGCCCGTTCAACGCCGACGCGGCGCCAGAGATGGGCTGGCAGAGCAAACTGGTGCCCAAGGACATCTATCGCCTGGGCATTGCTGCCACGGATGCGTGGTCGAAGGCGTTCAATGGGAAAGCTTTTGCTGCTCAAGACAGCGCTACCCAGGACGATATGCTGCGGCGTATGGAGGCGGGGGGCGGCGAAATGACCGCGCATTTCGAGGCGGTGCCGGCGAAGATGTTTTTCAACCTGCTGCTGCAAAACACCAAGGAAGGCTTCTTCTGCGACCCGATCCACGGTGGCAACAAAGGCATGGTCGGCTGGACCATGATCGGCTTCCCCGGCGCCCGCGCCGATTTCATGGACTGGGTTGAACGCAACGAGCAATACCCCTTCCCGGCTGTTTCCATTCGCGGCGAGAGGGCGTAAACGTGGCGACCATCATGAAGAAAGTGGATGCGGTGATCGTCGGTTTCGGTTGGACCGGCGCGATCATGGCCAAGGAGCTGACGGAAGCTGGCCTCAACGTGGTAGCGCTGGAGCGCGGCCCGATGCAGGACACTTATCCGGACGGCAACTATCCCCAGGTCATCGACGAACTGACCTACAGCGTGCGTAAAAAACTCTTCCAGGACATTTCCAAGGAGACGGTGACGATTCGCCATAGCGTGAATGACGTCGCCCTGCCCAACCGTCAGTTGGGCGCGTTCCTGCCGGGCAATGGCGTGGGCGGTGCAGGCCTGCACTGGTCGGGCGTGCATTTTCGTGTCGACCCGATCGAGTTGCGCATGCGCAGCCACTATGAAGAGCGCTACGGCAAGAACTTCATTCCCAAGGACATGACCATCCAGGACTTCGGCGTGAGCTACGAAGAGCTGGAGCCGTTTTTCGACTACGCGGAAAAAGTCTTCGGCACCTCCGGCCAGGCCTGGACGGTGAAAGGCCAGTTGGTGGGCGAAGGCCGCGGCGGCAACCCGTATGCGCCGGATCGCTCCAACCCGTTCCCGTTGGAAGCGCAGAAAAACACCGTCTCCGCACAGCTGTTTCAGAAAGCGGCTGCCGAGGTCGGTTACAAACCCTACAACTTGCCGTCAGCCAACACCTCGGGGCCGTACACCAACCCTTACGGCGCGCAGATGGGCCCGTGCAACTTCTGCGGTTTCTGCAGCGGCTACGTGTGCTACATGTACTCCAAGGCTTCGCCGAACGTGAACATCCTGCCGGCGCTGCGCCAGGTGCCGAACTTTGAGCTGCGGGCCAATTCCCACGTGCTCAAGGTCAACCTCGACAGCACCAAGAGCAAGGCCACCGGCGTGACCTATATCGACGCCCAGGGGCGCGAATGCGAGCAGCCGGCAGATCTGGTGATCATCGGTTCTTTCCAGTTCAACAACGTGCGGCTGATGCTGCTGTCGGGCATCGGCAAGCCTTACGACCCGATTACCAATGAGGGCGTGGTCGGCAGGAACTTCGCCTACCAGAACATGGGCACCATCAAGGCCTTCTTCGACAAGGACACCCACACCAACAACTTCATCGGTGCGGGCGGCAATGGCGTGGCCATTGATGATTTCAACGCGGATAACTTCGACCACGGGCCGCACGGCTTTGTCGGCGGTTCGCCAATGTGGGTCAACCAGGCCGGCAGCCGGCCGATTGCCGGTACGTCCAACCCGCCAGGCACTCCGGCCTGGGGCAGTGCCTGGAAGCGCGCGACCGCCGATTACTACACCCACCAGGTGTCGATGGACTCCCACGGTGCGCATCAATCCTACCGGGGCAACTACCTGGATCTGGACCCGGTGTATCGCGATGCCTACGGCCTGCCCTTGCTGCGGATGACGTTCGACTGGCAGGAAAACGACATCAAGATGAACCGCTTCATGATGGAGAAAATGGGCAAGGTCGCAGCTGCGATGAACCCCAAGGCCATCGCCGTGCTTGGCAAAAAAGTCGGTGAGCACTTCAACACCGCGTCCTACCAGACCACCCACCTCAACGGTGGCGCAATCATGGGCACCGACCCGAAAACCAGTGCGTTGAACCGCTACCTGCAATCCTGGGACGTACACAACGTGTTTGTCCCCGGCGCGTCGGCTTTCCCACAAGGCTTGGGCTACAACCCTACCGGCCTGGTGGCGGCGTTGACCTACTGGTCGGCGCGGGCGATCCGCGAGCAGTACCTGAAAAACCCCGGCCCACTGGTTCAGGCATAAGGAGCGATGACCATGAAAGCACTTGTTATCGCCAGTTTCGCCCTGTTCAGCAGCTGCTCGGTGAGCGCCGCCGAAACCGACTTGATCAAGCAAGGCGAATACCTGGCCCGCGCCGGTGACTGCGTGGCCTGCCACACCGCCAAGGGCGGCAAACCCTTTGCGGGCGGCCTGCCGATGGAAACCCCGATCGGCGTGATTTACTCCACCAACATCACCCCGGACAAGACTGGGCTGGGCGACTACAGCTTCGAGGACTTCGACAAGGCCGTGCGCCATGGCGTCGCCAAGAACGGCAGTACGCTTTACCCGGCGATGCCGTATCCGTCCTACGCGCGTGTCAGCGACAGCGACATGCAGGCGTTGTATGCGTACTTCATGAAGGGTGTTGAGCCGGTCGCCCAAGAAAACAAGGACAGCGATATTCCGTGGCCCTTGAGCATGCGCTGGCCATTGGCGGCCTGGCGCTGGATGTTTGCGCCGACGGTCGAGGAGCATCCGCCACAAGCGGCTGCCGACCCGGTGATCAGCCGGGGCGCCTATCTGGTTGAAGGCCTCGGCCACTGTGGCGCCTGCCATACACCGCGTGCCCTGACCATGCAGGAAAAGGCCCTCAGTGCCACTGACGGCAACGCGTTCCTGTCCGGCAGCGCGCCGTTGGAAGGCTGGATTGCGAAAAGCCTGCGCGGCGACCACAAGGACGGCCTCGGCAGTTGGAGCGAGGAGCAACTGGTGCAATTCCTCAAGACCGGTCGCAGTGATCGCAGCGCCGTGTTTGGCGGCATGAGCGATGTTGTGGTCCACAGCATGCAATACATGTCCCAGGACGACCTGACCGCCATCGCCCGTTACCTCAAGAGCCTGCCGGCGGTCGATCCCAAGGACCAGCCGCACCAGTACGACAAACAGGTGGCCGAGGCGCTGTGGAAAGGTGACGACAGCAAGCCGGGTGCGTCGGTGTACATCGACAACTGCGCGGCCTGCCACCGTACCGACGGCCATGGCTATACGCGGGTGTTCCCGGCGCTGGCGGGTAACCCGGTGTTGCAGACGGCGGATGCCACGTCATTGATCAACATCGTGTTGAACGGCGGCACCCTGCCGGCTACGCACACGGCGCCTTCGACCTTTACGATGCCGGCGTTTGCCTGGCGATTGTCGGACCAGGAAGTGGCGGATGTGGTCAGTTTCGTTCGTGGCAGCTGGGGCAATAAAGGCGCACCGGTAAAAGCCAGCGACGTTGCGGACCTGCGCAAGAGTGATATGCGTACCACCTCGGGCGATGACCTGGGGCAAGTGACCCAAAAGCACTGACCCCGTGCTGGCCGCTAAACGGCACTGGTCATAACGACGACGCCCCTATACTGTATATAAAAACAGTATATGGGCGTTTTCATGTCTGCACCTCTGCCGCCCCGTGGCCGGGGCACGGCGACCAACCTGCACAACCGTTTTGCGCCGACTGTCAGTGTGGCCGAGGATGACGGCTGGTTTCAGGAGGTGCCGCCAACCCAGGGCACTGAAGTGCGTATCGAAACGGCCAAGAGCATCATCACCCGCAACAACTCGCCGGACTTGCCGTTCGATCGCTCGATCAACCCCTATCGTGGCTGCGAGCATGGCTGCATCTACTGCTATGCGCGGCCCAGCCATGCCTATTGGGACATGTCGCCGGGGCTGGATTTCGAAACCAGGCTGATCGCCAAGACCAATGCCGCCGATGTGCTGGAACAACAGCTGTCCAAGCCGGGCTATGTGTGCGCGCCGATCAACCTGGGCTCCAATACCGACCCGTACCAGCCCATCGAACGTGAATACAAGATCACGCGGCAAACCCTCGAAGTGCTGCTGCGCTACCGGCACCCGGTGACCATCATCACCAAGGGGTCGTTGATACTGCGCGATCTCGACCTGCTGACCGAGCTGGCCCGGCAGCGGCTGGTGGCGGTGATGATCAGCCTCACCAGCCTGGACGACGAGCTCAAGCGCATCCTGGAGCCACGCACGGCGGCGCCCAAGGCGCGCTTGCGGGCGATACGGGTGATGCGTGACGCCGGCATCCCGGTGGGCGTGCTGTGCTCGCCGATGATTCCGATGATCAACGACAGCGAGCTCGAAAGCCTGCTGGCCGAAGCCCATGCGGCCGGCGCGCAAAGTGCGGCCTACATGATGCTGCGCCTGCCATTGGAGGTGGCGCCGCTGTTCGAGGAGTGGCTGGCGGCGCATTACCCGCAGCGCGCGGCCCATGTGATGAGCCTGGTGCGCCAGGTGCGCGGCGGTGAGGTGTACGACAGCCGCTTCGGTGTGCGCATGCGCGGCGAGGGGCCGTTTGCCGATCTGCTGGCACAGCGTTTCAGCAAGGCGATCAAGCGCCTGGGGCTTAATCGTCGCGAAGGCTTCAACCTGGATTGCACGGCGTTCTGCCCACCGGGCAGACAGATGGCTTTGTTGTAAACTGAAGGGGATCAACCCAACGCTTGCGTAGGAATGGTCGCGTTTTGACATCACTGAAACCCGCGAGCTAGAGCGTTTCATTCAGTTTGAGTTAAGTTTCGGTGGTTACCTTGTTCAGCGAGTGACTGATCAGTCGACGCGCTGGGTGTGTGGTGTTTACAACTATTGCACAGGCCAGGCGTCAGAACTGAGTTGAGCCACTCCCCTGCCTTAATCAAGAGGATGAATTATGAGTGACAAGGATAAACAGCCGTTGGCTGCGTCGGCTTCAGCCCCTCACGAGGCCGAGTCCGCCGATGCAGCGCTAAAGCACATCGTTGACGGCTTTTTGCATTTCCATCACGACGTCTTCCCGCAGCAGGAAGAACTCTTCAAGAAACTCGCCACGGCCCAGAGCCCACGGGCGATGTTCATTACCTGCGCCGATTCGCGCATCGTGCCTGAGCTGATCACCCAGAGCTCCCCCGGCGACCTGTTCGTGACGCGTAACGTCGGCAACGTGGTGCCACCTTATGGCCAGATGAACGGCGGTGTTTCCACGGCCATCGAGTACGCGGTACTCGCCCTGGGCGTGCAGCACATCATCGTTTGCGGGCATTCCGACTGCGGCGCCATGCGCGCGGTACTCAACCCCCAGAGCCTGGAAAAGATGCCAACGGTGCGTGCCTGGTTGCGCCACGCCGAAGTCGCCAAGTCGATGGTCGAGGACAACTGCGACTGCGCCAATGAGCACGAAAGCATGAAGGTGCTGACGGAAGAAAACGTTATCGCCCAGTTGCAGCACCTGCGCACCCACCCTTCCGTGGCTTCGCGCATGGCCAATGGTCAATTGTTTATCCATGGCTGGATCTACAACATCGAGACCAGTGAAATCCGTGCTTACGACGCGGATCAAGCGGCGTTCCGATCGCTGAGCGGCGACGGGCCGATCCCTTGCGCGACGCCTAAAGCGCGCTTCTAAAAACACTTCCCTGCCGGGTAAAGCGGTGGCTGCCATGGACGCAGCCAGGCTTTGCCGCGCCCGGCGAATGCCTCGGGAGAGTCATCATGCGTGCTGCTCAATTGAAAGCTGTATTGCCACGGGAGCTGCTCGCGTCTGTGGTTGTGTTTCTGGTCGCCCTGCCCTTGTGCATGGGCATCGCGATTGCGTCCGGCATGCCGCCGGCCAAGGGCCTGATCACCGGGATTATCGGTGGCCTGGTGGTGGGCTGGCTGGCGGGGTCGCCGCTGCAAGTCAGCGGGCCCGCCGCCGGGTTGGCGGTGTTGGTGTTCGAGCTGGTCCGCCAGCACGGCATGATGATGCTTGGGCCGATCCTGTTGTTGGCGGGGTTCCTGCAACTGGTGGCCGGGCGTTTGCGTCTGGGCTGCTGGTTTCGTGTCACGGCGCCGGCCGTGGTGTACGGCATGTTGGCCGGCATCGGCGTGTTGATTGTGCTGTCGCAGGTGCATGTGATGCTCGACGGTGCGCCCAAGCCTTCGGGGCTGGATAACCTGGCGGGCTTCCCGGCCGCCTTGGTTGAGGCGATTCCGTCCCTCGGTGGTGGCCTTGGCTGGCAGGCCGGTTTGCTTGGCTTATCGACGATGCTGGTGATGTACCTGTGGGATAAATTTCGTCCGCAAACACTGCGCTTCGTACCCGGCGCCCTGCTGGGCGTGGGCTTGGCAACCGTCACCAGCCTGGTGCTGGCGTTGCAGGTCAAGCGCGTGGAAGTCCCGGAAAACCTGGCCGACGCCATCGACTGGCTACGCCCCAGCGACTTGCTGAACCTGGCCGATCCACAGTTGTTGATCGCCGCATTTGCCGTGGCCTTTATCGCCAGCGCCGAGACCCTGCTGTCTGCCGCAGCGGTTGACCGCATGCACAGCGGCCAGCGTTCCGACTTCGATAAGGAATTGTCTGCGCAAGGCGTGGGCAACATGCTGTGCGGGCTGGTCGGTGCCCTGCCGATGACCGGCGTGATCGTGCGCAGCTCGGCCAACGTGCAGGCGGGCGCCACCACGCGCTTGTCGGCGATGTTCCACGGTGTGTGGCTGCTGGGGTTCGTGTTGTTGCTGTCGAGCGTGCTGCAAAGCATTCCGGTCGCGAGCCTGGCGGGCGTGCTGGTGTACACCGGGATCAAGCTGGTGGACGTCAAGGCGTTCAAGGCATTGGGACGCTATGGGCGGATGCCGATGTTCACCTATGCCGCGACGGCGCTGGCGATCATCTTCACCGACCTGCTGACCGGCGTGCTGGTGGGCTTCGGGTTGACGTTGGTGAAGCTGGCCTTCAAGGCGTCAAGACTGAAAGTCAGCCTGATCGACCTGCCTCAGGACGGTGAGATGGAGTTGCGCCTGACCGGTGCGGCGACCTTTTTGAAAGTACCGGCGCTGACCCAAGTGCTGTCGACGGTGCCCGCAGGGACCACGTTGCATGTGCCGCTGAGCAACCTGAGCTACATCGACCACTCCTGCCTGGAGTTGCTGGAGGAATGGGGTCGGGCCAATGCGGCCAAAGGCTCTACGCTTGTGATCGAAGCGCGTGGGTTGAAGCGCCGGCTGGAAGGCCGCGTGCGCACGACGGTGGGGATTGGTTCGGCACCGTCCACTAGCTGACGGAACCCAATCAAAAATGTGGGAGCGGGCTTGCTCGCGAAAGCGGTGTATCAGTCAAAGCAATGTCGACTGATCTACCCCATTCGCGAGCAAGCCCGCTCCCACATGGGTTTTGCATCATATTGAAGAGTTAAGCAGGCTGATCCAACGCCAACTCAACCCCCAACTGCCGCGACAGGCACGGCCAGCGCTTCCACGCCGCTTCGGTGTTCGGGCTCTTGAGCGTCTCGCGGTACGCCTCGACCGATTCCAGCGCAAAGCTGTCTTCGTTGAGCATTTCATCCACTGCCAAGTGCACGGCTTCATCCAGTTGATTGGCAAACGCCTCGCCGATCAGTTGATGAGCGATCAGGTTGGCGACGGTGGTATCCGCTGGAATCAACGGCTGACCGAAATGCTTGATGTACAGGTCGTTGACCTCTTCCACCAACCGATGGGCCAGGTAGGCTTCGTCGAGCAGGCCGTCGAGGCCTTCGTGGCCGGCCAGGATCGCGGGCGGCTGCAGGAAGAAATGCTCGGCAATCTTCAGCACCGGTTTGATCTGGCTTTCGATACCGGCTTCGCGGGCCACGTCATTGGCGGCTTCGAGTAAATCCGGGACCAGCTCGATGTAGGCGGTAACAAAACGGGTCATGACAATGTTGCGATCACCGTCAGCCAGGGAGATGGCCGAATGCAGGTGCGGCAATTGTTTTTCCAGTTGCTGGGCAAGCTGGCCAGTGCTGGCTTCGTGTTGATGGGCACGGGAAATCTGCTCGCGCAATGCGGCGGTGTTCATGAATGCTCCAGTGAAACAGGCGTAGGAAAAGGGAAAGGACAAGGTAGCTCGTTTATACGAGAGCCTAAGACGCGTTTGTCATAATTATTTCATGGTTATGCGCATGCGTTATATCGAATTGCCATCGTTCGTCGGATAAACGTTTGCGGGCCCGTATTTATTAGGCCCGCCCGTCTGTTTTTGCTCATTTGCCCCTACACATTGCGGGGTTGCCGCGGCTGTCTATACTCGATTTTGTACGCAATTAGCTGATGACGCCCAACTGCATGAAGCAGGCAAGGCTTGGCGGTTGTAAGCAGTATGGAAGCCGCTCCCTTCGCCGCAGGTGCAAACCGGCGGGATAACAAGAAACATAAAGGGGAACCCGCAATGACGCGACATCCACACGTTTGGATGGGCCTACTGTTGTGGTCAGTATTCGGCCAGGCGCACGCCGCCTGGACAACGAATATGGCGCCAGGGGCGACTGAAGTCAGTCACGCCGTGTTTGACCTGCACATGACCATTTTCTGGATTTGTGTGGTGATCGGCATTGTCGTGTTTGGCGCGATGTTCTGGTCGATGATCCTGCACCGCCGGTCCACGGGCCAGGTGGCCGCCAAGTTTCACGAGAGCACGACCGTGGAAATCCTCTGGACCGTGGTGCCCTTGCTGATCCTGGTGGCAATGGCCATTCCGGCCACCAAAACCCTGATCAATATCTACGACAGCACCGAGTCGGATATCGATATTCAGGTCACCGGCTACCAATGGAAGTGGCACTACAAATACCTCGGCCAGGACGTGGAGTTCTTCAGCAACCTGGCCACGCCCGCCGAGCAAATCCATAACCAGGCCACCAAGGGCGAGCACTATTTGCTCGAAGTCGACCAGCCGCTGGTGCTGCCGGTGGGCGCCAAAGTGCGCTTCCTGGTGACCGCCGCCGACGTAATCCACTCGTGGTGGGTGCCGGCCTTTGCGGTCAAGCGCGACGCCATCCCCGGCTTCGTCAACGAGGCCTGGACCCGCGTCGAGAAGCCCGGCATCTACCGTGGCCAGTGCGCCGAGCTGTGTGGCAAGGACCACGGTTTTATGCCGATTGTGGTCGAGGTCAAATCCAAGGCCGACTACGACACCTGGCTCGGCGAGCGCAAGGCCGAAGCGGCCAAGCTCAAGGAGCTGACCTCCAAAGAGTGGACGCTGGACGAGCTGGTGGCGCGTGGCGACAAGGTCTACCACACCACCTGCGTCGCCTGTCACCAGGCCGAGGGCCAGGGCCTGCCGCCGATGTTCCCGGCGCTCAAGGGCTCACCGATTGCCACCGGGCCTAAGGAAGACCACCTGCACCGCGTGTACTTCGGCAAACCCGGCACCGCCATGGCGGCGTTCGGCAAACAGCTGTCGGAAGTGGATATCGCTGCCGTAGTGACTTACGAGCGCAATGCCTGGGGCAACAACAAAGGCGACATGGTCACGCCTAAAGACGTGCTGGCCATCAAGCAGGCGGAAAGCAAATGACAGCCCTTACTGCGTATGCCACGAACCGTCCCGCCCACTCGCTTGCAGGAGAACGGCCATGAGCACTGTGATCGACCATGGGCATGCCGACCATGCCCACGGCCCCGCCAAAGGCTTAATGCGCTGGGTGCTGACCACCAACCACAAAGACATCGGCACGATGTACCTGTGGTTCGCCTTCACCATGTTCCTGCTCGGCGGCTCGTTCGCCATGGTGATCCGCGCCGAGCTGTTCCAGCCCGGCCTGCAAATCGTGCAGCCGGCGTTCTTCAACCAGATGACCACCATGCATGGCCTGATCATGGTGTTCGGCGCGGTGATGCCTGCCTTCGTCGGCCTGGCCAACTGGATGATCCCGCTGATGATCGGCGCGCCGGACATGGCCCTGCCGCGCATGAACAACTTCAGCTTCTGGCTGCTGCCGGCGGCGTTCCTGCTACTGGTCTCGACCCTGTTCACCCCCGGCGGCGGGCCGAATTTCGGCTGGACCTTCTACGCCCCGCTCTCCACCACCTACGCGCCGGAAAGCGTGACGTTTTTCATCTTTGCCATTCACCTGATGGGTATCAGTTCGATCATGGGCGCGATCAATGTGGTCGCCACCATCCTCAACCTGCGCGCGCCGGGCATGACCCTGATGAAAATGCCGCTGTTCGTGTGGACCTGGCTGATCACCGCGTTCCTGCTGATCGCGGTGATGCCGGTGCTGGCAGGCTGCGTGACCATGATGCTGATGGACATCCACTTCGGCACCAGCTTCTTCAGTGCGGCCGGTGGCGGTGACCCGGTGCTGTTCCAGCACGTGTTCTGGTTCTTCGGCCACCCTGAGGTGTACATCATGATCCTGCCGGCCTTCGGCGCCGTCAGCTCGATCATCCCGACCTTCTCGCGCAAGCCGTTGTTCGGCTACACCTCGATGGTCTACGCCACGGCGAGTATCGCGTTCCTGTCATTCATCGTGTGGGCGCACCACATGTTTGTGGTCGGCATTCCGTTGGTGGGCGAGCTGTTCTTCATGTACGCCACGCTGCTGATTGCGGTGCCGACGGGCGTGAAGGTGTTCAACTGGGTCAGCACCATGTGGCAAGGCTCGCTGACCTTCGAGACGCCGATGCTGTTCGCCGTGGCCTTCGTGATCCTGTTCACCATCGGTGGCTTCTCCGGACTGATGCTGGCGATTGCCCCGGCGGACTTCCAGTACCACGACACCTACTTCGTGGTGGCGCATTTCCATTACGTACTGGTGCCCGGTGCGATCTTCGGCATCTTCGCCTCGGCCTACTACTGGCTGCCGAAATGGACCGGCCACATGTACGACGAAACCCTGGGCAAGCTGCACTTCTGGCTGTCCTTTGTCGGCATGAACATGGCGTTCTTCCCGATGCACTTTGTGGGGTTGGCCGGCATGCCACGCCGGGTGCCGGACTACAACCTGCAGTTCGCCGACTTCAACATGGTGTCGTCGATTGGCGCGTTCATGTTTGGCGCCACGCAGATCTTCTTCCTGTTCATCGTGATCAAGTGCATCCGTGGCGGCCCGCCAGCGCCGGCCAAGCCATGGGATGGCGCCGAAGGTTTGGAATGGAGCATCCCTTCGCCCGCTCCGTACCACACGTTCACTACGCCGCCGGAGGTCAAGTGAAGACCCGGTTCGCCATACCTACACAAATCCCCTGTGGGAGCGGGCTTGCTCGCGAAAGCGGTGTGTCAGTCGCCGCAGAGGGTGCCTGGCCTACCGCATTCGCGAGCAAGCCCGCTCCCACATTGACCGCGTTCGGCTCAGGTGATCGCCATGCTTGAATCCATCCCGATCAAGCGCCTCGTCACCCGCCTGCTGATCCTGGTGGTGGCCATGTTCGCCTTCGGTTTCGCCCTGGTGCCGATCTACGACGTGATGTGCAAGGCCTTCGGCATCAACGGCAAGACTGCCGGCCAGTACGAGGGCGAGCAAATCGTCGACCCTACGCGCCAGGTGCGCGTGCAGTTCCTGTCGACCAATGCCATCGACATGGTCTGGGAATTTCACTCCAAGGCTGACGAAGTGGTGGTCAACCCCGGCGCGGTCACCGAGATGCTGTTTGTGGCCTACAACCCCACCGACAAGGCCATGACCGCCCAGGCGGTGCCGAGTATTTCTCCGGCCGAGGCGGCGATGTATTTCCACAAGACCGAATGTTTTTGCTTCACCCAGCAAGTGCTGCAGCCAGGTCAGCGCATCGAAATGCCGGTGCGTTTTATCGTCGACCGCGACATGCCCAAGGATGTGAAGCATTTGACCCTGGCGTACACGCTGTTTGATATCACTGCGCGCCAACCGCCGGTGGCCGTCCGTACCGGCGGCTAGCTACTGTTTGCCCCCTCAATCAGGAGAGCGAATACATGTCGTCTCATGATACGTACTACGTACCAGCGCAAAGCAAATGGCCAATAATTGCGACCTTTGGCATGTTGATCACCGTGTACGGCCTGGCCGTGTGGTTCAACGATCTGAAGGCGGCGCGCCCGGAATCCCACGGCCCGTGGATCTTTTTCGTCGGCGGCCTGCTATTGGCCTACATGCTGTTCGGCTGGTTCGGCGCCGTAATCAAGGAAAGTCGCGCAGGTTTGTACAGCCCGCAGATGGACCGCTCGTTTCGCTGGGGCATGACCTGGTTCATCTTTTCCGAGGTGATGTTCTTCGTCGCATTCTTCGGCGCGCTGTTTTATGTGCGGCACATGTCCGGCCCATGGTTGGGCGGTGAAGGGCACAAGGGCATCGCGCACATGCTGTGGCCGAATTTTCAGTTCACCTGGCCGCTGCTCAACAACCCCGACCCAAAAATGTACCCGCCGCCGGAAGGCACCATCAGCCCGTGGGGCTTGCCGCTGATCAACACGATCTTGCTGGTCAGCTCCAGCGTGACCATCACCATCGCCCACCACTCCTTGCGCAAAGGCCATCGCGGCGCGCTGAAAATCTGGCTGGCGCTGACGGTGCTGCTGGGGTGGGCGTTCCTGGCCTTCCAGGCCGAGGAGTACATGCACGCCTACAAAGAGCTGGGCCTGACCCTCGGTTCGGGCGTGTACGGCGCGACGTTCTTCATGCTCACCGGTTTCCACGGCGCGCACGTGACCATCGGCACGATCATTCTGTTTGTGATGCTGATGCGCATCCTGCGCGGGCATTTCAATGCCGAGCACCAGTTTGGCTTCGAAGCCGCCAGTTGGTATTGGCACTTTGTGGATGTGGTGTGGATCGGCCTGTTTTTCTTCGTTTACGTGCTGTGAGGTGCGTTACCACGGCGCATGAGACACCAGCTGGCCGCTGAAAAAGCCCCAGGCGATCAAGCCCACGGTGATCGCGGCGAGCACCACGCGCACGGTCAAGGCAGTGACGAGGCGGTTGGAGTTGCCCTCGTCCTTGACCAGAAAGAACAAGCCACTGAACAGGCTCACGACAGTCGCGATCAGCATCAGGGCAATAGCAGCTTTGAGCATGGTCAGGTTCCATTCGGATGAGCGGGCAATGAAAAGGCGGGCAATGAAAACAAGTATAGCCAGCGCCATAAAAGACTTTCGCCCAGGGCTCGCACCCACGTTGGTGGTGCTGGTGCTGCTGCCGTTGATGGTCGGCCTGGGGTTCTGGCAACTGTCGCGCGGCCATGAAAAACAGCTGCTGGTGGACAGCTACGCCGAGCGGCGGGTGGCCGAGCCCATCGACAGCGTGCAACTCAATGACATGGCCGACCCGGCCTTTCGCCGCGTGCGCCTGCGCGGCCAATTCGACGCCGAACACAGCGTGTTGCTCGACAACCGCATGCGTGATGGCAAGGCCGGTGTCGAGTTGCTGCAACCTTTCCATGACCAGGCCAGCGGCCAGTGGCTGTTGCTCAATCGCGGCTGGCTGCCGTGGCCGGACCGTCGCACGCCGCCGGTCTTCACCACACCCGATCAACCGTTGAACCTCGACGCCTGGGTGTACGTCGCCCCCGGCGAAACCTTCCAGCTGCACGCCGACCCGGCCACCACGCATTGGCCGCGCTTGCTCACCGCCCTGCACCCCGCCGCCCTCTGGACCGAATTGGGCCGCAGCGGTTTTGCCTATGAATTGCGCGCCGAGCCCGGCCCCGGCACGTACGACACCACGTGGCCGGTGGTCGCCATGGGCCCGGAAAAACACTTGGGCTACGCCGTGCAGTGGTTCGCCATGGCGTTGGCGCTGCTGGCGCTTTACCTCTACCTCGGATGGCACAACAACAAGGAGAAGTCCCATGGGAACGGCCATGAATCCACCCAGCACGTCTGAGGCGCCCGACCGGCGCAAAGGCCGCTGGCAGCTGATCCTGATCCTGATGATGGTGATCGGCCCGATGGCGTTGGCCACGTTCATGTACAAGCTGCAGTTCTGGGTGCCGGACAGCCGCAGCTACCACGGCGAACTGATCGGCAATGGCCAGACCCGCGCCGACATCGGCGTGCAGACCGAGGAAGACCGCTGGCAGTTGCTGGTCACCGCGCCCACCGCCTGCGCCGCCGAGTGCCAGCAGTTGGTGTACCTGGCGCGCCAACTGCAAATCAGCCTGGGCCGCGATGCGTCCCGCGCCAGTCATGCCCTGGCCAGCGCGCAGCCGGTGAGTACGGAATACGAGGCCAAGCTCAAAGCCGAATACCCGCAGCTGCAACGCTACCCGCTGGACCTGTCGACCTTTACCAAAGACGCCGCCGCGCCCGGTGATGCGCAACTGTGGATCGTCGACCCGCACGGCAACCTGGTGCTGCGCTACGACGCCAAGGTCAAGGGCAAAGACTTGCTCAACGACCTGCGCCTGCTGCTGAAACTGTCGAACATCGGATAAGGGCATCGTCATGGCCAAACCTGGATTTCGCCTCGCGTTGTTTGCCACCTTGCTGGCGCTGATCGTTGTGCTGCTGGGCGCCTATACGCGCCTGACCCACGCGGGGCTGGGTTGCCCGGACTGGCCGGGCTGCTACGGCTTTATCAGCGTGCCGCAAAGCGAAGCCCAGTTGGCCCACGCCGAGCTGCATTTTCCCGACACGCCGGTGGAGGCTGACAAGGGTTGGGCCGAGATGACCCATCGCTACTTTGCCGGCACCCTGGGTTTGCTGATTGTGTTGCTGGCGGCGCGTTCGTGGAGCCATCGGCGGGATCCGGGCCAGCCGGTGAAACTGCCGCTGTTTGTGTTGGCGGTGGTGTTTGCCCAGGCAGCTTTCGGTATGTGGACGGTGACCTTGAAGCTGTGGCCGCAAGTGGTCACGGGCCATCTGCTCGGTGGTTTTGCCACCTTGAGCCTGCTGTTTCTGCTGACCTTGCGCCTGTCCGGCGTGCTGCCGGCGTTGATTGTGCCCAGGCGCCTGCAGTATTGGGCGACGGCCGGGTTGGTGCTGGTGATCGGCCAGATCGCGTTGGGCGGTTGGGTCAGTTCCAACTATGCGGCGGTGGCCTGTGTCGACTTGCCTACTTGCCATGGCGAGTGGTGGCCGGCGGCCGACTTCGCCAACGGCTTTCACCTCACCCAGCATATCGGCCCCAATTACCTCGGCGGCCAGCTCGACAGTGAGGCGCGCACCGCCATACATCTCACCCACCGCATCGGCGCAGTATTGGTCACGCTGGTGCTGCTTGGTCTGGCCTGGCAATTGCGCGCAGTGGGCATGACCCGGCTGGCCGGCCTGTTGCTGATCGCCCTGGCGGCGCAAATCAGCCTGGGCGTGAGCAATGTCGCTTTCGGCCTGCCGCTGCCGGTGGCGGTCGGCCATAACGCAGGCGGCGCGGCGTTATTGCTGACGCTGGTGCTGGTCAATTACCACGCGCGTACCAGCCTGGTCCGGGTGCGCAATCAGTTGCCGTTCGGCTGGCGCTTTATTCCACGCAAACACGTTTCGGGCCTCATCACCCTTAAAGGAGAGATGCCATGGCGACCTTGATCGGCGCGCGTCACGATCAAGCGATCTGGCGCGACTACCTGGAGCTGACCAAGCCGAAAGTGGTGGTGCTGATGCTCATCACATCCTTGGTGGGCATGTTCCTCGCGACTCGCGCCGGGGTGCCGTGGGCGGTGCTGATTTTCGGCAACCTGGGCATTGCGCTGTGCGCGGGTGGCGCAGCGGCGGTCAACCATGTGGTGGACCGGCGCATTGATGCGGTGATGGCGCGTACGCATAAACGGCCCATGGCAGAAGGGCGCGTATCACCAGTGGCGGCGTTGGCCTTTGCTGTGTTTCTGGCTGTTGCGGGCTTGGCGTTGCTGCTGGCGTTCACTAACCCGTTGGCAGCCTGGCTGACATTGGCCTCGCTGCTCGGTTATGCGGTGATCTACACCGGCTTTCTCAAGCGCGCCACGCCGCAAAATATTGTCATCGGCGGCCTCGCCGGTGCCGCGCCGCCGCTGCTGGGTTGGGTCGCGGTCACCGGGCATGTCAGCGCCGAGCCGTTGCTGCTGGTGCTGATCATCTTCGCATGGACCCCGCCACACTTCTGGGCCCTGGCCATTCATCGCAAGGAGGAATACGCCAAGGCCGACATCCCGATGCTGCCGGTCACCCATGGCGAGCACTACACCAAGGTGCATATCCTGCTCTATACCTTCGCGCTGCTGGCGGTGAGCCTGATGCCGTATGTGATCCACATGAGCGGCCTGCTGTACCTGGCCTGTGCGCTGGTATTGGGCGCACGCTTTCTGCAATGGGCCTGGGTGCTGTACCGTGGCAGCCAGCCGCACGCGGCGATCAACACGTTCAAGTACTCTATCTGGTACTTGTTGCTGCTGTTTATCGCCCTGCTCGTAGACCACTACTTACTGTTGAACCTATGACTCGAACTCAAAAAACCGTCTTTATCCTGGTGGCCATCGTCGCGTTGATCATGGGCCTGACCGTTAACAAAGTGCTCAGTGGCAAAGGCCAGGGCGACCCGACCGCGCTGATCGACGCGGGCATCATCCTGCTGCCGCAAAGCCGCCAGCTGCCGCCGGTGACCATGACTAACCAGGAAGGCCAGCCAGTGGTGGTCAACGAGTTGAAAGGCAAGTGGAGCCTGCTGTTCTTCGGCTACACCTTCTGCCCGGACATCTGCCCCACCACCCTCGCCCAGCTGCGCCAGATCAAGAGCGAACTGCCCAAAGAGGCGGTGGATAAGTTGCAGGTGATTCTGGTCAGCGTCGACCCGAACCGCGACACGCCCGCTCAGCTCAAGCAATACCTGGGCTACTTCGACCCGCAATTCGAAGGCCTGACCGGCGCGAATGTGGACGATGTGCAGAAGGTCTCGAATGCGGTGAGCATTCCGTTTATTCCGGCGGATACCAGCAAGCCGAACTACACCGTCGATCACAGCGGCAACCTCGCGCTGATCGGCCCGGACGGGACGCAGCGTGGGTTTATTCGTGCGCCGTTGAATAATCAAAAGCTGGTGGCGCAGTTGCCAGGGTTGTTGCAGCGCAAATAGACCCGTAAGCGCTGATCGTTCCCACGCTCTGCGTGGGAATGCCTCTTGTGACGCTCCGCGTCGCGACCTCAGAAGTGGGACGCAGAGCGTCCCGGGCTGCATTCCCACGCGGAGCGTGGGGACGATCAGTGATCCGTCGTCGGACATTTCCTGCAAGTTGTCGCGCTGTGCGTGAACTTGTTGGGGGCTCTAGGGGTGGATAGGCTTTGCCCTGTCGCTGCAAATTCAGTGACAGGGTGTGGAAGCCCTTATATCGTTAGGCGCACAAAGCGCCACCAAGAGTCAGGCGCTTTTTCTTGTCTGTGTTTTATGGTGGCTGTGCGCGGGGCGCTTTCGAGCGCGCCGGGTGCCTAACGTCCCGGTCTTCCACACCTGCGTACAGCCGCCACCCATTATGTGGAAGTAGTGCTTGGCGGTCCCTTGATACGTTAGGAGCTAGACCATGCAATCACTTACCCCTGATCCACCGATCACACCCAAAGTCTTCACCCGCCACCATCACCAGCTGCACGCCGTGCTGATCGACAGCCAACCCTGGTTCAGCGCCTCCGACATCGGCCACCTGATGGGCCTGCACCTAAACCCTGCGCTACTGCGCAAGCTCGATCCCGACCAACAACACACCTTGCCGCTGATCACTCATGGCCACTGTGCGCCGACGTTGATGGTCAGTGAGTCTGGCGTCTACGCGCTGCTTATCTACCACTACTACCCGGAGAATCGGTGTTTGCGCCAATGGTTGACCCATGAGGTGGTGCCAGCCCTGCGCTGAGAGCAAAAGCCGGTGGCACAGTTGCCGGGTTTGCTACAGCGCACATGATCGTTCCCACGCTCTGCGTGGGAATGCCTCCTGTGACGCTCTGCGTCGCGACCTCAGAAGTGGGACGCAGAGCGTCCCGGGCTGCATTCCCACGCGGAGCGTGGGAACGATCATCCTTCAGGCAATGCAAAGCAAATGTGGGAGCGGGCTTGCCCGCGAAGGCGGAGTGTTAGTCGACTGATAAGTGACTGATCCACCGCTTTCGCGAGCAAGCCCGCTCCCACATTTTTTGATCTTCAGTGTTTTGGAGATCGATTCAGATCAGAACGCCGGCAGAATCGCGCCTTTGTACTTCTCAAGGATGAACGCTTTCACTTCAGGGGTATGCAGGGCTGCAACCAGCTTCTTCACGGCGTCCGAGTCTTTGTTGTCTTCGCGGGTCACCAGGATGTTCACGTAAGGCGAGTCGTTGCCTTCGATCACCAGGGCGTCCTTGGATGGGTCCAGTTTGGCTTCCAGCGCGTAGTTGGTGTTGATCAGCGCCAGGTCGACCTGGGTCAGCACGCGCGGCAGGGTCGCGGCTTCCAGTTCGCGGAACTTCAGGTTTTTCGGGTTGCCGGTGATGTCCTTGATGGTCGACAGGATGTTGGTCGGGTCCTTCAGGGTAATCAGGTTGTGCTTGGCCAGCAGCAACAGCGCGCGGCCGCCGTTGGTGGCGTCGTTCGGGATCACCACGTTGGCGCCATCCGGCAGTTCTTCCAGCTTTTTGTACTTGCTGGAGTAGGCGCCCAGAGGTTCCAGGTGCACGGCGCCGACGCTCACCAGGTGAGTGCCTTTGGCCTTGTTGAACTCATCCAGGTACGGCTGGTGCTGGAAGAAGTTGGCGTCCAGGCGCTTTTCAGCCACCTGTACGTTTGGCTGTACGTAGTCGGTGAAGACTTTGACCTGCAAATCGACGCCTTCTTTGGCGAGTGCAGGCTTCACGAATTCGAGGATTTCCGCGTGCGGCACCGGCGAGGCAGCGACCGTGATGGTTTCGGCGTGGGCGGAAAACGCAGCAACGGCGGCGAAAGCAACCAGTAGTTTTTTCATCCAACAAGCTCCTTGTTCGGGCATGTGCCGGCGGGGGCCGGCAATGGCCGTTATTTTCGAGAAAAGTGCACCACCAGCTTATCGCCGACGGTTTGCAGAATTTGCACCAGGACCAGCAGCATCACCACGGTGACGACCATTACGTCGGTCTGGAAGCGCTGGTAACCGAAACGAATCGCCAGGTCACCCAAGCCTCCGGCGCCGACGACACCGGCCATGGCCGTGTAGGAAACCAGTGTAATCGCCGTCACCGTAATCGCCGCGAAAATGCCGGGGCGTGCTTCTGGCAGCAAGGCGTTGACGATGATCTGACGCGTACTGGCGCCCATCGACTGAGTGGCTTCGATGATGCCGCGGTCCACTTCACGCAGAGCGGTTTCCACCAGGCGCGCGAAGAACGGCGTCGCGCCCACCACCAATGGCGGAATCGCACCGGCCACGCCCAGCGAAGTGCCGGTGATCAGCACCGTGAACGGGATCATCACGATCAGCAGGATGATGAATGGCAGCGAGCGCAGGATGTTCACGATCAGCGACAGCAGCGCGTACAGGCCTTTTTGTTCGAACAATTGGCGCGGGCTGCACAGGAACAGCAGCACGCCCAATGGCAAACCGAGCAGCACGGTAAAGAACAGCGAACCGAACAGCATGGTCATGGTGTCGCCGGTGGCCAGCCAGATCTCGGACCAGTCAATATTGGCGAAGAAACTCAACAGGACTTCCATTAGCGCAGAACCTCCATGTGGACGTCTGCCGCGGTAAAGCGGGCGAAAGCGGCTTCCATGTCCCCACCGGTGACGGCGAGGGTCAGTTGGCCGTAAGGAATATCTTTAATGCGGTCGATACGACCGGCGAGGATGCTGTAGTCCACACCCGTTTCGCGGGCGACGGTGCCCAGCAGCGGCGCGTAGGTCGCTTCGCCCTGGAACGTCAGGCGCACGATACGGCCGGGCACGTGAGCGAAGTCATCACGCTGCTCGCCTTCGTCGACCTGCTCGGCTTCCTGTACGAAGCGCTTGGTGGTCGGGTGCTTGGGGTGCAGGAACACATCGGCCACCGAGCCTTGCTCGACGATCACGCCGGCGTCCATCACCGCGACCTGGTCGCATACGCGGCGGATCACGTCCATTTCATGGGTGATCAGCACGATGGTCAGCTTCAGCTCACGGTTGATCTCGGCCAGCAGTTGCAGCACCGAGGCGGTGGTTTGCGGGTCGAGGGCGCTGGTGGCTTCGTCGCACAGCAGGATTTTTGGCTTGGTCGCCAGGGCGCGGGCGATGCCGACGCGCTGCTTCTGGCCGCCGGACAACTGCGCCGGGTACTTCTTGGCGTGGTCCGACAGGCCGACGCGGGCCAGCAGTTCGGCCACACGCTGGTCGATGGCCTTGCGCGACAATTCGCCGGCCAGGGTCAGCGGCAGCGCCACGTTGTCGGCAACGGTCTTGGAGGCCAGCAGGTTGAAGTGCTGGAAGATCATCCCGACTTGCTGGCGGAAACGGCGCAGGCCGTTGGCGTCCAGCGCGGTGACTTCTTCGCCGTCAACGTTGATCTGGCCACCGCTGGGTTGCTCCAGGCGGTTGATCAGACGCAGCAAGGTACTTTTTCCCGCACCGGAGTGGCCAATCAGGCCGAACACCTGGCCGTTTTCGACACGCAGGCTGGTGGGGTGCAGGGCGGGGATTTCCTTACCGGCGACGCGGTAGGTTTTATGGACGTTATGAAACTCGATCACGTAGCGAACCTTGTGGGGCGCATGGAAAAGGGATCAGCGGTTAGCCGGGCGCGCATTTTAGCCTGTCCGTATAGCGGTATTTAGCATTTATTTCTCATTCAACCAGCGATTTGGCAATAACGCGATCAAAGGTCATAAAAAAGGAACGGTGCAAAACCGTGTCAGTCACTACTTAAGCAACTCAATTTCCCAGGTGCCGTGCCTGGGGTTTTGCTCAAACGAGCCGGGGACCGCTCTGGCCACTTTGAATAAGGAGTTTTGTCTGATGAGTACCAAAAAGCCAGCTACCCCGCCGAAGAGTGAACTCGCGGGCACCGACACCCTGGACCGTGGCAACACCAACGCCAAGCTGCAGGCGCTGGAGGAGTTTCGTTCAGACGCTACCGGCCAGGCGCTGCGCACCAATCAGGGCGTGAAGATTTCCGACAACCAGAACACCCTGAAAGTCGGCGCCCGTGGCCCATCGCTGCTGGAAGACTTCATCATGCGTGAAAAAATCACGCACTTTGACCATGAGCGTATCCCGGAGCGCATCGTGCATGCCCGTGGCACTGGCGCCCATGGCTATTTCCAGACCTATGAGAACCATTCGGCGCTGAGCAAGGCCGGTTTCCTGCGTAACCCCGAGCATAAAACCCCGGTGTTCGTGCGCTTCTCCACCGTGCAAGGTCCGCGTGGGTCGGGCGATACGGTGCGTGACGTGCGTGGTTTTGCCGTGAAGTTCTTCACCGACGAAGGCAACTTCGACTTGGTGGGCAACAATATGCCGGTGTTTTTCATTCAGGATGCGATCAAGTTTCCCGACTTCGTGCACGCAGTAAAACCTGAGCCGCATAACGAGATTCCTACGGGCGGCTCGGCCCATGACACGTTCTGGGATTTCGTCTCGCTGCAGCCGGAATCGGCGCACATGGTGCTGTGGGCAATGTCCGACCGTGCCATCCCCAAAAGCCTGCGCGCCATGCAGGGCTTTGGCATCCACACCTTCCGCTTGATCAATACCGAAGGTAAGTCGAGCTTCGTGAAATTCCACTGGCACCCGAAAGTCGGCACCTGCTCGCTGGTGTGGGACGAAGCGCAAAAGCTCGCCGGTAAAGATACCGATTACCACCGTCGCGACTTGTGGGAAGCGATTGAAAGCGGCGATTACCCTGAGTGGGAATTGGGCGTGCAAATCGTCGCGGAGGAAGACGAGCACAAGTTCGACTTCGACCTGCTCGACCCGACCAAGATCATCCCTGAAGAATTGGTGCCGATCACGCCGCTGGGCAAAATGGTGCTGAACCGCAACCCGGACAACTTCTTTGCCGAAGTTGAACAGGTCGCCTTCTGCCCAGGCCATATCGTGCCGGGGATCGACTTCACCAACGACCCGTTGCTGCAAGGCCGTCTGTTTTCCTACACGGATACCCAGATCAGCCGTCTCGGTGGCCCGAACTTTCATGAGCTGCCGATCAACCGGCCGGTCACGCCGTTCCATAACGGCCAGCGCGACGCCCAGCATCGCACCGTGATCGACAAGGGCCGTGCTGCCTACGAGCCGAATTCGATTGATGGCGGTTGGCCGAAAGAAACCCCACCGGCTGCGCAGGATGGTGGTTTCGAGACCTACTACGAGCGTGTCGACGCCAACAAAGTGCGTGAGCGCAGTGAGTCGTTTGGCGATCACTTCTCCCAGGCCACGCTGTTTTTTAACAGCATGAGCCACCACGAGAAAGAGCACATCATCGCGGCCTACAGCTTCGAGTTGGGCAAGGTGGAGCGTGAGTTTATTCGCGCCCGTCAGGTCAACGAAATTCTGGCCAATATCGACTTGGAGCTGGCCAAGCGCGTTGCGCAGAACCTCGGCCTGCCTGCACCGACCAAAGGTACGGTGCCGCCGCGTAAGACCTCGCTCAAAGAGTCGCCGGCATTGAGCCAGGTGAACCTGCTGTCGGGCGATATCAAAACGCGCAAAGTTGCGATTCTTGCGGCTAACGGCGTCGATGGTGCAGCGATTGATGCGTTGAAGAAGGCGCTGGAAGCTGAGGGCGCACACGCCAAGCTGCTGGGGCCGACGTCGGCGCCGGTGACCACGGCCGACGGCAAGAGCCTGAAAGTGGACGCGTCGATGGAAGGCATGCCGTCGATTGCGTTTGATGCGGTGTTCGTACCGGGTGGCGCCAAGTCGGTGCAGGCTTTGAGTGGCGACGGTGTGGCGTTGCACTTCCTGTTGGAGGCGTACAAGCACCTGAAGGCGATCACGGTTGCCAGTGATGCCAAGCCATTGTTGGATCTGCTGAAACTTGAGGCGGATGCGGGGCTGATCGTGGGGTCGGATGCGAAGGCGTTTAAGGCGTTCTTTGCGGCGATTGCGCAGCATCGGGTTTGGGATCGGGAGCCGAAGGCTAAGGCTATTCCGGCTTAAGCTTTTGGTTGACTGTTAGACCGCTATCGCGGGCAAGCCCGCTCCCACATTTTGAACTGTGAATACATTCAAGTGTGGGAGCGGGCTTGCCCGCGATGCTTTATTGCGACTTGCGCGGAATCAAAACAACCTGCGCCGGGATGCGTTTCACAATCTGCCGGTGAATCTTCAGGTCATACCCCGAATCAATTCGCTTCACCCGTTTGGTCAGCAATGTGGCCAGCCACGGGTAATCCTGCGTGCGCGGCGCCTGGATGGTCACATCGCACTGGTAATTCACCACATCGGTGGCGATCGCGTCCAGTTGATGGCGAAGTTCTTCAATATCGGTGAGGTTCAGTGCCACTGTGGTGCTTTCGGCCGCGGGGTCGATGACCTTGGCGGCAGGCTTGGCTTCGGCGGCTTTCAAGGCGGCTTCGGCTTTGTCCAACTCGGCTTTACGCGCATGGCTGATGGCACTGTTGACGCCGCCGGTCAGCGCGGGAGCCTTGGGCATGAGGGCGCGGGCACGGCTCAGTGCGGTGGCGGCGGCGTTGACGTCACCCTTTTGCAGCACGATCTGGCTGCGCTGCAGGTAGGCTTCGGCCAACTGGCGCTGGTAAGTTTCCAGGGCTGGGTCGTTGGGCGATTGGGCCTGCAAGGCGGCCAGTTCGTCTTCGGCGGTGGCCAGCTCACTGCTGGCCAGGTTTTGCTCCAGCTGCGCGATGGCCGCAGCGCGTGCGTCCGGTACCTGAGGGGCAGCGGGCGGTGTGCTTTGACAGGCGCCCAGCAGCAGGGAAAATGCGGCAAGGAGCAGATAACGGGCGTTGAACAGCTTCATTCCTGCGACTCTCTATTTGCGCAAAAAGCGAGCAAGTCTACACCCCTCGACGGGGCAGGACAAAACTCAGCAGAAAGAGGGCGGCCGCCGTGACTACAATCGACGGACCGGCCGGTGTGTCCTTGAACCACGACAGCGCCAGGCCCCCGCACACTGCAAGCATGCCCAACAGGCTGGCGCCGATCGCCATTTGCTCGGGTGACCGGGCGTGGCGCTGGGCGGCGGCTGCGGGAATGATCAGCAGTGACGTGATCAACAATACGCCGACAATCTTCATCGCGACAGCAATCACCACGGCGATCAACAGCATCAGGGTCATGCGCAGCGCTGGCACGGGCAGGCCTTCTACCGTGGCCAGCTCTTCGTGCACGGTGATTGCCAGCAGCGGACGCCACAGGGCCACCAGCAAGACCAGCACCGCGGCGCTGCCGCCGAGGATCCAGGCCAGGTCGGTAGGGCTGATCGCCAGCAAGTCGCCGAACAGGTAAGCCATCAGGTCGATGCGCACTTCATGCATGAAGCTCAGCACCACCAGCCCGAGGGACAAGGTGCTCGGCGCCAGAATGCCGAGCAATGTGTCGGACGCCAGCGGCTGGCGCTGTTGCAGGGTTACCAGCAGCACCGCGAGCAGCAGGCAGCCGACGGTGACGGCGATGGTCGGGCTGACATCGAGCAAAAAGCCCATGGCCACGCCCAACAGCGCGGCGTGCGACAACGTGTCGCCGAAATAGGCCATGCGCCGCCAGACCACGAACGAGCCCAACGGGCCCGCCACCAGTGCCAAAGCCAAGCCTGCCAGCAGGGCGTAGAGCAGAAAATCAGCCATGCTTGCAGCTATCTCCATGGACGTGGGCGTGAGGTGTGGTTGGATCGTCGACCACAGCGCCATGCAAATCGTGGGCGTGGTCGTGATGGTGGTGATAGATCGCCAGGCTCTGGGCATTCTTGCCGAACAGCTCGACGAACGCCGGGTCGCCGCTAACCTGTTCCGGGTGGCCGGAGCAGCAGACGTGGCGGTTGAGGCACACCACTTGGTCGGTGGTGCTCATGACCAGGTGCAAATCGTGGGAAACCATCAGCACGCCGCAGCCATGGCGGTCGCGCAGGCGGGTGATCAGGCTGTACAGCTCGGCCTGGCCGGCGACATCGACGCCTTGCACGGGCTCATCGAGCACCAGCAATTCAGGCTCGCGCAGCAAGGCGCGGGCCAGCAGCACGCGCTGCATTTCACCGCCGGAGATGCTCTGCACCGGGCTGTCGATCACCTGTTCGGCGCCGACTTCCTTGAGTGCGGCCTGGGCGCGGGCGCGGTCTACACCGGGCACCAGGCGCAAAAAACGCAGCACGGACAGTGGCAGGGTCGGGTCCACATGCAGCTTTTGCGGCATGTAGCCGACGCGCAGCCTGGGCTTGCGCCATACACTGCCGGTGTCGGGCTTGAGCAGGCCGAGCACGGCGCGCACCAAGGTGGTCTTGCCGGCGCCGTTGGGGCCGATCAGCGTGACGATCTGCCCAGGTTCCACGCTCAGTGCGATGTTATCCAGCACGTTTTGCCCGGCGAACGTGACCCCGACCTGCTCCAGGCGGATTAACGCGTTGCTCATCAAGCCCCCTGGCAACCCGAGCAGAGCCCGACCACTTCGACGGTTTGCCCTTCGACCCGGAAGCCGACCTCGGCGGAACTCTTGATGATGGCGTCGCTGATGCTTTTTTGTTCAAGCTCGATGGCGGCGTGGCACTCGCGGCAGATCAGGAACTGGCCCTGGTGCGCGTGTTCCGGGTGGTTGCAGCCGACAAAGGCATTGAGTGAGGCGATGCGGTGCACCAGGCCGTTTTCCAGCAGGAAATCCAGCGCGCGGTATACCGTGGGCGGTGCGGCGCGGCGGCCATCCTGCTCGCTGAGCACGCCGAGAATGTCGTAGGCGCCCAGTGGCTTGTGGCTCTGCCACACCAATTCCAGCACCCGGCGACGCAGCGCGGTCAGGCGCAGGCCTTGACGGGTGCACAGGGTGTCGGCCTCTGACAGCGCGGTATGTACGCAGTGAGAGTGGTCGTGGGGACGGCTGGCAAGCGGTGTTTTAGGCATGAGCGGCGACAGACATTTGATAGAGACGTTATTATGTTACCCGTTCCTACGCCATTGAGTGGTCATCGTGTCCCGACTTTTTCCCGTTTTTGTCGTATTTGTCACCAGTTTGTTCATCGCCGGGGCGGCTCAGGCCGAGGTCAAAGTGCTGACCAGCATCAAGCCGCTGCAGTTGATCGCCGCGGCGGTACAGGACGGCGTGGCCATTCCGGAGGTGTTGTTGCCGCCCGGCGCTTCGCCGCACAACTATGCCCTGCGACCATCCGACGTACGGCGCGTGCAGTCGGTGGACCTGCTGTATTGGATCGGCCCGGACATGGAGAGCTTCCTGCCGCGCGTGCTCAAGGGGCGTAGCCTGCCGACCGTGGCCGTACAAGACCTGCCGGGGATGAAGCTGCGTCGTTTCGCCGAAGATAGCCACTCGCACGCCGATGATGCTGACGAACATGACCACGATCACCGCCCAGGCAGCCTGGATGCGCACTTGTGGCTCTCGACGGTCAACGCGCGCGTGATCGCTGCGCGCATGGCGGCTGACCTCAGCACTGCCGACCCGGCCAATGCGGCGCGGTATCAAAGCAACGTGAAGGCGTTCGATGAGCGCCTGGACGCGTTGGATGCCCGGTTGAAAGCGCGTCTGGCGAAGGTGGGCGATAAGCCTTACTTCGTGTTCCACGAAGCCTTTGATTACTTCGAAGACGCTTACGGACTCAAGCACACCGGCGTGTTCAGCGTCGCCGCAGAAGTGCAGCCAGGCGCCCAGCATGTGGCGGCGATGCGCACGCGGTTGCAGGAAGTGGGTAAGACCTGTGTGTTCAGCGAGCCGCCATTGCGCCCACGTTTGGCCGAAACCCTGGTGGCCGGGTTGCCGGTGAAGCTGGCGGAACTGGACGCGTTGGGCGGTTACACCCCGGCGACGGCGCAGGGTTATGAGCAGGTGCTGGAGAAGTTGGGGAGCGACTTGGCTGGATGTCTGGAGTCGCTCTAACCATCACCGCATAACCGATGTGGGAGCTGGCTTGTGTGGGAGCGGGCTTGCTCGCGAAGGCGGTGTGTCAGTAAATACATCTTTAACTGATATACCGCCTTCGCGAGCAAGCCCGCTCCCACATTTTAGAGTGCGAACGGCAGGTGGACAGTCACTTGCTGACGCTGCGCCAGCCGATGCTCGAACTCGGCCGGGTCATGAATCAGCACATCCTGCCCGGCAAACGATTCAGCGGCGATCAGCCGCGACAGCCAGAACCGCACACACGCCACCCGCAGCATAGTCGGCCACAGCTCGGCTTCCTTCGCCGTAAATGGTCGCAGGCCCGCGTACGCACCCAGCAGCGCCCGAGCGCGTTGCCCATCGATCACGCCATCCGCGTCCGAACACCAGTCATTCAAAGCGATCGCCACGTCGTACAGCATCGGGCCCGAGCAGGCGTTGTAAAAGTCGATCAGCCCGGTCAGGTGCGTGCCTTCGAACATCGCGTTGTCGCGGAACAGGTCGGCGTGAACGTTGGCGCGCGGCAGTGCGAGGATCTCGGCTTTGTGGGCTTCGATCTCGGTCAGCGCGTCTTGCAGCAGGTGTTGCTGGGCGTCGTTGAGGTGCGAAATCAGCTGCGCACCTTCGGTGAGCATCCAGTCCAGCCCGCGATCCGTCTTGCGTTCCAGCACTTTCTCGCCTTGAGTGGCCAGGTGCAGATGGCCGAGCAGGTCGCCGACCTGGGCGCAATGCTGCGCGTTGGCGTCTTTGATGTGCTTGCCGGCCAGGCGTGGTTGCAGCAGCGCCGGTTTGCCCTTCAGCTCGCGAAGGGCTTCGCCGTCGGTGGTGCGCAGCGCGTAAGGCACGGGCAGGTCGGCGTCGTGGAGCACGTCGAGCAGCTCGATGAAGAACGGCATTTCTGCAACCGGGCCGCGCTCAACCAGGGTCAGGACGAATTCGCCCTGTTCCAGGCTGATAAAAAAATTGGTGTTTTCGCTACCGGCGGCAATCCCCTGGAAATCAAGCAGGCGGCCGAGCCCGTAAGGGGCGAGAAAGGTTTCCAGCTCGGGCCGAGCCAGCGGGGTGAACACAGACATGGTTAAAACTGCCAGTACGGGCGCCGCGATGGGCGGCGCCAATTTAAGTTAAGAAATCATTTCCATTCGAAGATCTTCCATGACGGGATCAGCATATCCGGCTGGTCAGAACGGATGAAGTTCGCATCGGTTCCGTCCGCGCGCACCAGGAAATACGGTGGCGCGCCCTTTACGGTGACCTTGATTGCGTACAGGAAACCGTTTTGGCGGTACTCCTGGATGGTTCTGTCACCTTCGGTGCGGATCGTGACTTCCGGGTCTCCCGAGGGCGCGCTGTCAGCTGCCGTGGCGGCCAGCGGCAAGAACGCAATCAAGCCGGTCAACAACAGGCGATTTACTGTACGCATGATAACCTTGTCCCTTTGTCGTCATTGGTCCGGCTATTCTAGCGCCTGACCCGCCGAAAAGGTTGATCCTGCTCATGAGCCAAGCCCCCCTCGTCCTGGTGGACGGTTCTTCTTATCTGTACCGCGCCTTCCACGCGCTGCCACCGCTGACCACCTCCAAAGGCCTGCCGACCGGTGCGGTCAAGGGCGTGTTGAACATGCTCAAAAGCCTGCGCAAGCAGTATCCGAACAGCCCGTTCGCCGTGGTGTTTGACGCCAAGGGTGGGACCTTTCGCGATGACATGTACGCCGAATACAAGGCCAACCGCCCGAGCATGCCCGATGACATGCGCCTGCAAATCGAGCCGCTGCACCAAAGCGTGATCGCCCTGGGCTTCCCGTTGCTGTGCGTCGAAGGCGTCGAGGCCGATGACGTAATCGGCACCCTGGCCCGCAGCAGTGCGGCGGCGGACCGCCCGGTGGTGATTTCCACCGGTGACAAGGACATGGCACAGCTGGTCGACGGGCACATTACCTTGGTCAACACCATGACCGGTAGCGCGATGGACATCGAGGGCGTGAAGGAGAAATTCGGTGTCGCTCCCGAGCAGATCATCGATTACCTGGCGCTGATGGGCGATTCGTCCGACAACATCCCAGGCGTTCCGGGCATTGGTCCGAAGACCGCTTCCGGCCTGCTGGTGGGCGTTAACGGCGGCCTCAAAGAGCTTTATGAGCAGTTGGATATCGTGCCGACCCTGCCGATCCGCGGGGCCAAGAACCTGCCGGCCAAGCTGGAAGAGCACAAGGAAATGGCGTTCCTGTCCTATCAGTTGGCGACGATCAAGATCGATGTGCCGCTGGACGTGGGCCTGGAAGACCTGCACCTGGTCGAGCCGGACCGCGAGAAGCTGCTGGAGCTGTATACGCTGCTTGAGTTCAAGAGCTGGATTGATGAGATTCAGCGCGATGCCAAGCGTGTTGAGCTCAAGGCCCCGGCTGCTGAAGCGGCCGTTGAGGTGGTTGAGGCCGCGCCTGTGGAGACGTCCTACACCACGATTCTTGACCAGGCGACATTCGACAGCTGGTTGAAGAAGCTCAACGAGGCCAAGTTGTTCGCATTCGATACCGAAACCACCGGGATCGACGCACAACAAGCGCAGTTGGTTGGAGTGTCTTTTGCCGTACAGCCTCACGAAGCGGCCTACATCCCGCTGACCCATTCCTACGTCGGCGCGCCGCAGCAGTTGGATCGTGACACGGTTCTGCTGGCGTTGAAGCCGCTGCTGGAAGACCCGAACAAGCTCAAGGTCGGCCAGCACGCCAAATTCGACATGAACATCCTGGCCAATTGCGCCATCGGTGGTGACCCTGCGCACGGCATCACGGTGCGCGGTATCGCGTTCGACACGATGCTTGAATCCTACGTGTTGAATTCCACCGCGACCCGCCACGACATGGACAGCCTGGCCAAGAAGTACCTGGACTACGACACCGTCAGCTTCCAGGACATCGCCGGCAAAGGCGCCAAGCAGCTGACCTTCGACCAGATTGCACTTGAACAGGCCGGCCCGTATGCCGCCGAAGATGCCGACGTGACGCTGCGCCTGCATCAGGCCTTGCACGCACAACTGGCAGCCATACCGAGCCTGGCCAGTGTGCTGACCGATATCGAAATACCGCTGGTGCCGGTGCTTGCGCGTATCGAACGCCAGGGCGCGCTGGTGGATAAGGCGCTGCTGGGCATCCAGAGCATCGAACTCGGTAACAAGATGGTTGAGCTGGAGCGCCAGGCGTTCGAGATCGCCGGTGAAGAGTTCAACCTGGGTTCGCCCAAGCAACTGGGGGCGATTCTCTACGAAAAGCTCGGTTTGCCAGTGTTGAAGAAGACCGGCAAGGGCCAAGCGTCTACAGCTGAAGAAGTGTTGGCCAAGTTGGCCGAAGATGACTTCCTGCTGCCCAAGGTGCTGATGCAGTACCGCAGCATGAGCAAGCTGAAAAGTACGTATACCGACCGCCTGCCCGAGCAGATCAACCCGCGTACCGGCCGTATTCACACGTCTTATCATCAGGCGGTGGCCGCGACCGGGCGCTTGTCTTCGAGCGATCCGAACCTGCAGAACATCCCGGTGCGCACCGCTGAAGGGCGGCGCATTCGCCAGGCATTTGTTGCGCCCAAGGGTTACAAGCTGCTGGCGGCGGACTATTCGCAGATTGAGCTGCGGATCATGGCGCACTTGTCCAAGGACGAGGGCTTGATGAATGCGTTTCGCAACGACCTGGATGTGCATACCGCGACGGCGGCCGAGGTGTTCAAGGTTGAACTGGCTGAGGTGACGTCCAATCAGCGTCGCAGCGCCAAGGCGATTAACTTTGGCCTGATCTACGGGATGGGCGCGCAGAAGCTCGGCAAGGATATTGGCGTCGATACCAAGACCGCCAAGGCCTACATCGATGTGTAC
Organism: Pseudomonas sp. D2002; assembly: GCF_013385735.1. NCBI lineage: Bacteria > Pseudomonadati > Pseudomonadota > Gammaproteobacteria > Pseudomonadales > Pseudomonadaceae > Pseudomonas > Pseudomonas sp. D2002. The sequence continues at coordinate 330,566 of NZ_JACAPL010000004.1, forward strand.
TTCGCGCGCTACCCAGGCGTTCGCGAGTACATGGAGCGCACACGTGCTCAAGCTGCCGACCAAGGCTATGTGGAAACCTTCTTCGGGCGCCGGCTGTATTTACCCGATATCAACTCCAACAAGCCACAGGAGCGCGCGGCCGCAGAACGCACGGCGATCAACGCGCCGATGCAGGGTACGGCGGCGGACATCATCAAGAAGGCCATGGTGCTGGTGGACAACTGGCTGACCGAGTCGGGTCTGGATGCCAAGGTTATCCTGCAAGTGCACGATGAACTGGTGCTTGAGGTGCGTGAGGACTTGGTGGCAGAGGTCAGCGAGAAGATTCGCGAGCATATGAGCGCGGCGGCCAAGCTGGATGTACCGTTGGTGGTAGATGTGGGCGTAGGCGACAACTGGGACGAGGCGCACTGATTTCGCGGCTCTGCCATTGCTGAGGTGATGGCAGAGCGCTTTAGATCAGAAAGCGCTGCGAGTTATTTCCAATAGTTTTTTGAGCGTGCCGGAACTTAACCTGTGAACTGCTACTCAGAGTTACTGAATGGGTGGTGAAGCCCTTCAATGCTCCTATGTTGTGTTAAGTGTTGGCAGATATCTGGACCCCGCCCTAGCGGTCCGGAACTTGGACCCCGAACTTCCCCTCCCCATACGAAGTCCGGGGTTTTTTTTGCCTGCAGAAAAGTTACTCGGCGATTTCCGCGCCCTTGTCCGCCAATTCCATCCAGCCGGCCAATACAGTGTAGGCGTCTTCCAGACCCATGCGCTTGGGGGCCGAGAACAGTTGGATGGTGATTGCATCACCCCAACCCTTACGGATTTCGGACTGCACTTTGAGCAAGGTGTTCTTGGCGGCGCCGTAGGTCAGCTTGTCGGCCTTGGTCAGCAGGATGTGCATCGGCATGCCGCTGGCGACGGCCCAATCGAGCATCAGCAGGTCGAAGTCGGTCATTGGATGACGGATGTCCATCATCAGAATCAAACCTTTCAAACTCTCCCGACCACCCAGGTAAGCCTCGAGGTGACGCTGCCAGTGCAGCTTCAACGGGATAGGTACTTTTGCGTAACCGTAGCCCGGCAGGTCGACCAGACGCCGATCATCGTCTAGCTTGAAGAAATTGAGAAGTTGCGTGCGGCCCGGGGTTTTCGAGGTGCGCGCCAGGCTGGCGTGGGTCAGGGTGTTCAGCGCGCTGGATTTACCGGCGTTGGAACGGCCGGCAAAGGCAACTTCAAAGCCTTCGTCATCGGGGCATTGGTCAACTTTGGCGGCGCTGAGCATGAACGTGGACTGTTGGCACAGACCGAGGATGGGATTCTTGAGTTGCATGAGATTTCCGATGTGGGCGGTGCCGAAAAAGGGTGCGGCAAGCGGTGTCGTTTCCGTTTCAGTAGCGCCAGTATATAATGCCGCAGATTTTGTGTGTGCTTTGTCCCAGCGAAGGATGAAGTTCACGGGAGCGAAAGACCTTCATTGCGCATTAGAACGCAAAACGCTCTCAAACCCTGAAAAGGTCGATGTATGACCCGTTGGTTGCTCGCTTTCGGTGTCCTGGTTCCGCTTTACGGCGCTCAGGCTACACAGGATCCGGAGGCGCTGTACAACCGAGTTTGCGTGGACACGCTGGTGCAACACGTGACCCAGGGTTTCAAGGCAATGCCGCCGCGTGGTTTGTGCATGGACTGCAGTACTGAGGATTACCAGGCCATCATTGAGTTGATGGTGAGTAAACCCGGTAGATAACTCTTAAACCCTTAGCCGTAGTTGGATTAGCTGATGAACAAACTGATCGTGAGTCTGCTGTTGACCTTGGGCATCACCGGTGTTGCCCATGCTGCAGGCGACGCTACAGCGGGTCAGGCGAAAGCCGCCGTGTGTGGTGCTTGCCATGGACCGGATGGCAATAGCCCGGCGCCGAACTTCCCCAAACTCGCAGGCCAAGGTGAACGTTACCTGACCAAGCAGATGCACGACATCAAGGACGGTAAGCGCACGGTGCTGGAAATGACCGGCTTGCTGACCAACCTCAGCGATCAAGACCTGGCGGACATCGCGGCATATTTTGCCAGCCAGAAGGGCAGTGTGGGAGCTGCTGATCCGAAACTGGTCGAGAAAGGCCAGGCATTGTTCCGGGGCGGCAAGCTCGCTGATGAGCAGCCTATCGGCGGCATGCCGGCATGCAAGGCTTGCCATATTCCGGACGGTGGTGGTGTCGCAGCAGCAGGCTTCCCTCACTTGAGTGGGCAGCACGCTCAGTACACGGCCAAGCAATTGAAGGATTTCCGCGAGAAGGTTCGTTATATCGATGGCGATGCCGGTAACAAAATGATGACCGACATTGCGGCCAAACTCTCGGATAAAGACATTGAAGCGCTGTCCAGCTATATCCAGGGCCTGCATTGATCCAGGCAGTACGTTAACGCTCGATTAATCCATCGATGCAAGCATAAAAAGGGTGGCTTAGGCCGCCCTTTTTTGTGGCCGGTGCCGTTACACTAACGAACTCATGCCCGCGTAGACCTGTCACACCTAAAGGTCGCGTGAGGCGACTTTATTTGTCCAGGAGTAAAGCATGCGTAATCTGATCCTCAGCGCCGCTCTCGTCACTGCCAGCCTCTTCGGCATGACCGCACAAGCTGCCGATAATGTGCCGCTTGAAGCCGGTAAAACCTATGTTGAATTGGCCAACCCGGTCCCGGTTTCGGAGCCAGGCAAGATCGAAGTAGTGGAGCTGTTCTGGTATGGCTGCCCGCATTGCTACGCCTTTGAGCCGACCATCAATCCTTGGGTCGAAAAACTCCCGTCCGACGTGAATTTCAAACGCATCCCGGCCATGTTCGGCGGCCCATGGGATGCCCACGGCCAGCTGTTCCTGACCCTGGAAGCCATGGGTGTGGAGCACAAGGTCCACAACGCAGTGTTTAACGCGATTCAAAAAGAAGGCAAGCGCCTGACCAAGCCTGAAGACATGGCTGACTTTGTCGCCACCCAAGGCGTCGATAAGGACAAGTTCCTGGCCACCTTCAACTCCTTCGCTATCCAGGGCCAGATCAAACAGGCCAGGGAACTCGCGCAGAAATACGGCGTGCAGGGCGTACCGACCATGATCGTCAACGGCAAATACCGTTTCGACCTGGGCACTACCGGTGGTCCTGAGCAAACCCTCAATGTTGCCGACCAACTGATCGCCAAAGAGCGCGCAGCCAAGTAAGGGGCCCACCATGCGCCGCTGGGGTACTGAACGTGTGGTTGGCCTGCATGATCCGCAGGTCAACGAGCACCACCTGGAATCCACAGGCCTGCCGGCAGACAGCCGCCTGCGCCTGCTCAGCTTCAATATTCAGGTGGGTATCAGTACCGAGAAGTACCGGCACTACCTCACCCGTGGCTGGCAACATTTGCTGCCGCACAACGGGCGGGCCGGTAACCTGCAAAAGATCGGCAACCTGCTGAATGACTTCGACCTGGTCGCCCTGCAGGAAGCCGACGGCGGCAGCATACGCTCCGGCTACATCAACCAAGTGGAACACCTGGCTCAGCTTGGAGCGTTCCCGTATTGGTATCAACAACTCAACCGCAACCTCGGGCGCCTGGCGCAGCACAGCAATGGTGTGCTCAGCCGCTTGAAGCCGACCGTCATCGAAGATCATCCGTTGCCCGGTCCGAAGGGGCGCGGGGCGATCCTCGTGCGTTTCGGCGAAGGCCCGGAAGCCTTGGTGGTGGTGATGATGCACCTGGCGCTCGGGGGGCGTACGCGCAACCTGCAGCTTGCCTACATTCGTGAATTGATCGGCAACTATAAACATCAGGTGTTGATGGGTGACATGAACACCCATGCCAATGACCTGCTGCAGAATTCCCCGTTGCGGGACCTCGGGTTACTGGCCCCGCAAGTCGAAGCCACGTTTCCCAGCTGGCGCCCGCAACGCTGTCTTGACCATATCCTGCTCAGCCCGACCCTCACGCTCGAAAGTGTGCAGGTGCTGGCGCAGCCCATCTCCGATCACCTGCCGGTCGCGGTAGAGATTCGTCTGCCGGGTTCGCTCACGGCTGATGCATACCCCGCATTGAGCCCAGGCCCCAGCGGACCCCTTGCATGAGCGACGACGCCCAGCGTTGGAAAGAGAAATACCTTAAAAGCATCGAGCAGCAAGACAAGCTCGAACGCCGCTGGGCTGCCCGCCTCGACCTGCTGCGTCGTGGGCTGGTGCGCAGCACCCTGGCGGCTGAAGGGACCGACCGTGCGGTGGACCAATGCATGAAGGAGATGCGCGACGTCGTGCGCACCGACGACATGGACGCCGCCCTCGCCGCCTTGCTGCCGCGCCTGGAAAAAGCCGTACTGGATTCTGAGCAACGCCGCGAAACCCGGGTTGACCAGATCAGCACCGCGCTCACCGCCCTGGTCGCCCAGTTGCAAAAGCTACCGCTGCCGCGCGAGGTGGCCCGCCCGCTGAAAACCTTCGCCAAGCAGCTGGATGGCCGAGTCGGGCAGGCGCGGGAGATCCCGCTGTTGCTCAGTGAATTGAGCAGTCTGCAGGGGCAGGCACTGAATAACCTGGAGCCGGAGGGTGAAACCCCGCGCGCTGGGCCGGGCCTGCTGCAACGCCTGTTTGGTACCAAAGAGGTTTCGAATGACGCGCCGGTGGTCGACGCCGCGCCACTGGCTGCCCCTGAGCCCGCTGCGCCAAAGCCCGCAGCCCCCAAACTCGCCCCTGAGCCGAAGGAGCCGGTGCAATCGGAAGAGCTTACCCAAGCCTTGCGAGCTTTCGCGCCGCTGGCGCAAGCACCGGCGCCCGCGCCTGCTGAGCCGGCTGAACCCGTCAAAGTGGCAGAGTTGGCCGGCGAAACATTTGTGTTCGAGGCGCCCGCGCCGGTCGAGGCAACCGCCTTGTCTATCGAGGTGCCTGCGCCCGAAGTGCAGGAGCCGCTGGTCGACGAAGCCGCACCCGAAAGCGCCCTCGCCGCGTTTATTGAGGCACCGCAGGCTCAGGTCGATACGCCGGATGAAACGACCATTGGCAGTTTGTCCCTTCCGCCCGTGCTGGAAAGCCCCGAGCCCGATCCGGATGCACTGCAAGCGGACGGCACCTACGCCCTGCCCGACTCGCCCGAGCCGTCCTATAGCTCGGTCGCCAAGCATATCGAAGACACCTTGCTCGGCCTGCTGGAGGACTTGTCGCTGCCCGAGCGCCACCGGCCCCAGGCCGAAGCCATGCGCGAGCGACTGGCCCACGGCTTGAACTGGTACGAACTGCTGCCGATCCTCGATGACCTGGCCGTGCTCATGCTGGCGATCACCGACAGCGGCCAGCATGAGTTCGAGGCGTATCTCAAGCAGCTCAATGAGCGCCTCGAAGCGTTCCAGGGTCATCTGCAAGTGGCCAGTGACGGCCACGCCGACAGCCGCTCGGCGGCGCGGGAGCTGGACACGCAGATTCGTGAACAAGTCGATGGCCTGCAAAGCAGTGTGCAGGACGCGGCCGACCTGGACAGCCTCAAGCATGTGCTCGAAAGCCACCTTGAAGGCTTGCTCGGCACTATGGATCAGCACCAGCAGCAACGTGACCAGCGCGAGCAGGAAGTGGCCGCGCGCCTTAAAGGCCTGGCTGAGCGTGTGGCGAACATGGAGCAGGAAGCCCAAGGCTATCGCGAGCACTTGGAGGTACAACGCCAGAAGGCGTTGATCGATCCGCTCACCGGTCTGCCCAATCGTGCGGCCTGGAGTGAACGCCTGGACCATGAAGTGAATGCCTGGCACCAGCGTGGTAACAGTCTGTCGCTGGCCATGCTGGACCTGGATCACTTCAAGCGTATCAACGACGGCTACGGCCACTTGGCAGGCGACAAGGTGCTGAAGATCATCGCCAATGTGCTGCGTAAGCGCCTGCGCCCCAGCGACTTTATTGCGCGGTTTGGCGGTGAAGAGTTTGTGTTGCTGATGCCCGACTCAGCCTTGGCGGATGCCTTGGACGTGGGTGAAGTGCTGCGTGCGGCGATCGAGGCGTGCCCGTTCCACTTCAAGGGCGAGCCGGTGACGATCACGGTGTCGATGGGCGTGGCGCAGCTGCAGCCGGGTGAGCGCAGCGACTTGGCGCTCAAGCGTGCCGACGAAGCGCTTTATCGGGCCAAGGCGGCGGGGCGTAACCAGGTGCAGGCGGCCTAAAAGATGTTCCATTTTGTAATTTGACCGCCCAGCAACAATCGGTACGTTACACTGTTGCATTATCGTCTTTAGCGTAATGTCTTCCTCCATGAAATCCATTTACTTCGCCTTCGTCTTTCTCCTGCTTGCCGGCTGCGCCAGCGGCCCACGGCTGGACACCAACCATCCTTCGGTCAACCACGACAACCGCGTGCAGTTCGTCGTTGTCCATTACACCTCAACCAACCTTGAACGCTCCCTGGCGCTGCTGACGCACGGCCAGGTCAGCAGCCATTACCTGATCGGCGACGACGCCTCCGGCACCATCTACAAGCTGGTGGATGAGAGCCAGCGCGCCTGGCACGCCGGCGAAAGCGAGTGGATGGGCCGCACCTGGCTCAACTCCAGCTCCATTGGCATCGAGATCGTCAACCCGGGTTATCGCGACACACCCACAGGCCGCGTCTGGTATCCGTATTCCGAGGCGCAGGTGCAGTCGCTGGTGGTGTTGCTCAAGGACATCAGCAAGCGCAATGGCATTGACCCCAAGAACATCATTGGCCATAGCGATATCGCGCCGTTGCGCAAGCTCGACCCGGGCCCGTTGTTCCCGTGGAAGCGCCTGGCCGCCGAGGGCCTGGGGATCTGGCCAGATGCTGAGGCCGTGGCGCGGTTCCAGATGCAGTACGCGGCGGACCTGCCGAGCATTACCTGGTTCCAGGAAGAATTGGCGCGCCTGGGCTACCAGACACCCCAGACCGGTGAGCTGGATGTCGCCACGCGGCATGTGATCGCGGCGTTCCAGATGCACTTCCGGCCGTCGCTGTTTGATGGCACGCCGGATGCTGAAAGTGCCGCCATCCTGCGCGCGTTGAACCGTAGCTAAGCGTGTAACCCGATTCAAATTGTGGGAGCTGGCAAGCCAGCTCCCACACTTGTTTGTACTTGGCAGGCAACCCAAGTTGCCAGATTACAGCGGCAGCGCCATGTAGAACTGCGTCCCCTGCCCCGGCCGCGAATACACGCCCATGCGGCCGCCGTGCAGCTGCACAATCTCTTTGCACAGCGCCAGCCCGAGGCCGGCGCCGCCTTTCTTGCGGCCCACCTGCACGAAGGGTTCGAAGATCCGACCCTGCTGGCCATAGGCGATGCCTTCGCCGTTATCCTCGACGCTGATAATCACCCGCTCGCCATGGCGGCGCGCCTGCAGGCGAATCTGCCCGCCATCAGCGGTATGGCGTAACGCGTTGCCTAACAGGTTGTCGAGCACGCGCTCCAGCTGCGCTTGGTCGGCGTACAATCTGGGCAAGTCAGCCTGGGCTTCCACCAGTAATTCGATATTTTGCGCATTTGCCGGCTCTGCGAAGCGTGCGCGTGCGTGTTCCAGCAAATCGGTGACGTCGCACGGCCCCAACGTGAGTTTCTGAAGCCCATTCTGGTAGCGCGAAAAGTTGAGCAAGTCGTTGATCAGCTGCATCAAGCGCTGCATTTCTTCATTGACGGTGTCCAGCAGGTCCGCTTCGCGGGAGTCGGCGGGAAACTTCGCTCGCTCGCGAAACAGTCCGAAGGCCATGTGCATGCCGGTCACCGGCGTGCGCAGTTCGTGAGAGGCGCGCAATACGAATTCACTGCGTACTCGCTCAAAGGCGCGCTGCTCAGTGACGTCATGCAGCACCATCACGGCGCCGAGAATGTGCCCCTGTGTATGGCTGACCGGTGTCAGGCTATAAGTCAGCAGGCGCAGTTCGCCCTCGACTTCCACTTCCAGGTCTTCCGGTGCCCGTTCCAGGTTGCCGCCGCGCAGTACCAGTTGCAGCTGTTCATCCATTTCGGGGCGGCCCAATGCCTCGCCCAGGCCCTGGCCCAAACGAGCCTCGTCCCAGCCGAGCTGACGCTGCGCCACAGGGTTAAGGTGTTCCAGGCGCCCTTGGCGGTCGATCATCAACAAACCATCGTCGATGCTGTCGAGCACCGCTTGCAAGCGCTGCTGGCCGGCCAGCAACTCATCGACATTGGTTGCCTGATGTTGGCGCAAGGCCTCGGCCATGATGCCGAAGCGTCGGGTCAGCTGGTTCATTTCCGCTGCCGACGAGATCGGCAGCGTCACCTCGAAATCGCCCTGCCCGATCTTGTCGGCGGCTTTGGCCAAGGCTTCGATCGGCCCACCGAAACGGCGGGCAATGCCGTGAGCGGTGACGAAGCCGATGATCAAAACCGCCAGCCCAACCAGCCCCAGAAGACCGGCAATCAGTAGCGCCCGGTTGCGGGACTTGTGTTCGCTGGCGTTGATGTTTTCCAGGGCGCGCTTGTGCTCTGCGATCAAGCCGCTGCGCAATGCGTTGAAGGTTTCGGTGAGTTTCTGGTTTTTATTGTTCGCCAGGGAGCTTTGCTGGGCCTCGTCAAACGCCTGGAGGAAACTTAGATAATCCAGGCGTGCCTGGCTGAACCCACTGGTTTTGCCGTCTTGTTGTTCGTGGGCGATACCTTGATCCAGCAGCGCGAAGTACTGCTGTTTTGAGGTCTGCAGCGCCACGGGGTCCGGTTGTTCCTCGAGCATCAGGATCAACTGGTCCCCCAAGGTCTGGCGCAGCTTGAGACCCAGGTCCAGGGTGATGAAGTTGCTGCGGATCAGCGACTCCTGGCTCTTGGCCATTTGCATAACACTGACCAGTCCCAGGACCAGTCCCAGCAGGGCGACGGTGATCAGCGCTGAGATACTCAGGAACAGACGAGTGCGCAGTTTCATCGCTAGCTTCATAGGGTACAGCTCACAGGTTGTACTGTTTACGTTTGCGGTACAGGGTCGACGCGTCAATGCCGAGAGTGCGGGCCGCCTGGTCCAGGGTGTCGCTGGTGGCGAGCACCGCGCCGATATGGGCTTTTTCCAACTCATCCAGGCTCAACGCCGCGCCGATACGCGGCGCATTGTTGGTCGGCTGCTCGGCCATCCCGAGGTGGCTGATTTCAACCTTTTCCTGCGGGCAAATGATGCTGGCTCTCTCAACAACGTTTCGCAGCTCACGGATATTCCCTGGCCAGCGGTAGTTGAGCAGCGCCTCACGCGCGTCGTCGCTGAACCCGCGAGCCGGCCGGGCATATTCCTTCACGAAGCGCGCGAGGAAGCGGTCGGCCAGTGTCAGGATGTCCTCACTGCGTTCACGCAATGGCGGCAGGTGCAACGTGATTACGTTGAGGCGATAGAGCAAATCCTCGCGGAAACGGCCATCGCGCACCATGTCTTCCAGGTTCAGGTTGGTCGCGGCCAGGATGCGCACATCGGCACGGCGGGTGACTGGGTCGCCCACGCGCTCATATTCCTTGTCCTGGATGAAACGCAGCAATTTTGGTTGCAGCGTGAGGGGAAAATCGCCGATCTCGTCGAGAAACAGCGTGCCACCGTCCGCCTGGTTGACGCGGCCCAACGTGCTTTCGCTGGCACCGGTAAAGGCGCCGCGACTGTGGCCGAACAATTCACTTTCCATCAGCTCCGCCGTCAGCGACGGGCAATTGATGGTCACGCAGGATTTCTTCGAGCGCTTGCTCCAGCCGTGAATGGCACGAGCCAGTTCGCCTTTACCCGTACCCGACTCGCCAAGAATCAAGATGTTGGCGTCGGTGCCCGCAACTTGGCGCGCGGTTTCCAGCACCACCATCATGGCCGGGCTGTGGGAGTCGAGGCCGTCTTTGGGTTGGCGTACTTCGCCTTCCAGCGCTTCCAGACGCGCCGAGAGTTGACGTACTTCCAACTGCTTGGCGGTGGCCAAACGCAGTTGATCAGGGCTGCAAGGCTTGACCAGGTAGTCGGCGGCGCCGGCCTGGATCGCGTCCACGGCGGTGTCCACGGCGGAATGCGCGGTGACAATCACCACACGCATCCAGGGCGCCTGGATACGCATCTGAGCCAGCACGTCCAAGCCATTGTCTTCACCCAGACGCAGGTCCAGGAAGCACAGGTCGAATACCTGGCGTTGCATCAGGGCATCCGCCTGGGCGGCGCTGTTGGCGGTGGCTACGGTGTAGCCTTCATCTTCCAGGCAGTAACGGAAGGTGCGAAGGATCGCGGATTCGTCATCCACTAAAAGAATGCGGCCTTGAAGTTCCTTGGCTGATTCCATCTGTCCCACGCTCCTTAACTATGAATGATGGTGATTAGTCCCGGAATAATCGGGCAAGTTGCATGGTTTATTCTGATTGATAAAAGGCATCTTCGCGCAGGTATCTGCACATCTCCCTACAAACGCGCCGATTGATGGCGTTTTCATGCCTTCTTGCCTTTTCGGCAACGCGTTATTCGGTTTCGATCCCTTGATCCGACCATTGACCATCGTGCATTTCGCACGGCCTGGATAGGGGCATCGTGCAGGATGCTGGGCTCTATGCTTGAGCATCATTCATAACATGTTGATTTTATTAAGTTTTATTTTGTAAAAAACCTGGCATGCACTCTGCAATAACCCTCTCAACAGCGTCATGACCGAATAATCAGAATGCGGGAGAAATGCAGCATGACTCGCCAAAGCCTCAGCCAATTGCGTGTATCGCCACTGCGCTTGCAGCAAGGTCTGTTCGCCAGCCTGGCCTTGATGGTCACGTTGATTGCCGGCCAGCAGATGCAGCATTGGCAGCAGAGTCAGCAGCAAGCCCCGCAATTCGAACGTCCAGTGATGACCCAATCCCATTTCCGTTCCGTTGGCAGTGCGACTGCCGATGTAACCGCCCCGCAACTGAGAGTGGCTGACCAGGATTCGACCCTGGACCAATTGCCTGCTCAAGAACGCTGGGTGTTCTAGGCAACAAAAAGGTCGCTTGTGTTGAGCGGCTGCACGGCACTACCGCTGTTACCCCCTATAAAAGCGTAAGGAGAATCACCATGTTGAGTTGGGCAATCACATTTCTGATCATCGCCATTGTGGCTGCAGTCCTGGGCTTCGGTGGTATCGCGGGCACCGCCACGGGTATCGCAAAAATTCTGTTTGTGGTCTTCCTGGTGATGTTCATCGCTTCGTTCTTCTTTGGTCGTCGCGGCCGAGGCTGAATATGACCAGTCTGTCTCTCAAAGCCATTGCTGCCGCCCTGCTCTTGGGCGGTAGCGGCCTGGTGATGGCCGCCAACGACGGTCAATCACGGGCCAACGAATTGCTCAGTGCGGACAAGCAGTACCGCGAAACCTGGCAAAGCGTGGTGAAGAAAGAAGAGCGCCTGCCGGAATGGGTGATGAACCTGTCCGGTACGGCCGAACAAATGAATGCCGTAGAAGAAGATGGCGACAAGTATTTGGTCGGTCCGCTGTGCGAAACGGCTGATACGTGCCTGAACAAGCGTCTGATCGTTGCCTTCAGCTACGACAAGGAAGATGCCTACGCCATGTTGGTGGAAGTCCCCGCCGGTTTGCCGGCAGACAAATCCCCGACGCGGCACGCCGATTACCGCTTTATCGGTAAGCCGGACGAAGGCATGAAAAAGCTGCTGATGGAGCAGCTTAAGAAAGATCCGAATTGGTACTAGGTTCCGTCTGACGCTTCTGTCGTCAACGGAGCCGGCGTCCATAGAAAGAAGCCCTCGCTTCTTTCTGTCTGCACCGCTCGCCAAGGGCGGTGCATGACCAGGGGGCCGGGTTGCTCTGATCAATCAGGATCGGCGTGACCTACGGGTACAGGGAGTGCCTGCGCAAGGGCCGGGTCAGGTGAAAAGCTGCGACGCAAGTTCACAAGTCCTCAAGCTTGCTGAACTTGCGACGGGCTTGTCGCTCTCATCACTGGTCTCGTATGTCGCCCTTAGTCGCTATTTTCTTTTCCGCCTCCTGCTAACCATTACTGGGTATGTCGAAGCGACCTTCTATCTAGAAAATTTTGCGCGCGCCATAGGACTTTTCCGACGCCAAGCTCATCAAATCCCAGGCATTTTTGGCAGTGACCCACAGTCGTCCAATATCTCTGAGCGAGCCGGTATTGGCCGGTTCACGGCATATTTACCTGCCTGAATGGCATATTTGAACTGACCGTTCGGACAGTTATTTTCAAAAAAAGCCATGCCGATTCGGCATAGGGTAGGCGTTTACGGCATTAGACGTCGCACTCTTGCATGGGAATAGTTGCGCCTTTTTTCGCCTGCCAGTAAGCCATTTCGGCCACGCTGCGGTGACCTTCTACGGAGGCAGATGCACACACTTTTTCGCTTCCGAGCGTTCCAGATGGCGCATTTGCCTTAAGTCCACTTGAAGTAAGGGTAATGACATGAAGAAGGCAAAGCTAAGCCTCGCCTGGCAGATCCTCATCGGTTTGGTGCTGGGGATCGCAATCGGTGCAGTGCTCAACCATTTCAGTGCTGAAAAGGCCTGGTGGATCGGCAATGTGTTGCAGCCAGCGGGCGATATCTTTATCCGCCTGATCAAGATGATCGTGATCCCGATTGTGATTTCCTCGCTGATCGTCGGCATCGCCGGTGTAGGTGACGCGAAGAAGCTCGGTCGAATCGGCGTCAAAACCATCCTTTACTTCGAAGTGGTCACCACCATCGCCATCGTGGTCGGCCTGTTGCTCGCCAACCTGTTCCACCCGGGCGCCGGCATCGACATGAGTACCCTGGGTACTGTCGACATCTCCAAGTACACCGCCACTGCCGCCGAAGTGCAGCATGAGCATGCGTTCATCGAAACCATCCTCAACCTGATCCCGTCGAACATCTTCGCTGCCGTCGCCCGTGGCGAAATGCTGCCGATCATCTTCTTCTCGGTGCTGTTCGGCCTGGGCTTGTCGAGCCTCAAGCCTGAACTGCGCGAGCCACTGGTGACCATGTTCCAGGGCGTGTCCGAGAGCATGTTCAAAGTCACCCACATGATCATGAAGTACGCCCCCATCGGCGTATTTGCCCTGATCGCGGTGACGGTCGCCAACTTCGGCTTCGCCTCCTTGTTGCCGCTGGCCAAGCTGGTGATCCTGGTTTACGTGGCGATTCTGTTCTTCGCCTTTGCGGTATTGGGCTTGATCGCGCGCCTGTTCGGCTTCTCGATCCTCAAGCTGATGCGCATCTTCAAGGACGAGCTGGTACTGGCCTACTCCACCGCCAGTTCCGAAACCGTGCTGCCACGTGTGATCGAGAAGATGGAAGCCTACGGCGCGCCGAAGGCCATCTGCAGCTTCGTGGTGCCAACCGGTTACTCGTTCAACCTCGACGGTTCGACCTTGTACCAAAGCATCGCTGCCATCTTTATCGCGCAGCTGTACGGCATCGACTTGTCGATTGGCCAGCAACTGATGCTGGTGCTGACCCTGATGGTCACCTCCAAAGGCATCGCCGGCGTACCGGGCGTGTCCTTCGTGGTGCTGCTGGCCACCTTGGGCAGCGTGGGCATCCCGCTGGAAGGCCTGGCGTTCATCGCCGGTGTCGACCGCATCATGGACATGGCGCGTACCGCCTTGAACGTAATCGGCAACGCCCTGGCCGTACTGGTCATCTCCCGTTGGGAAGGCATGTACGACGACGCCAAGGGCGAGCGTTACTGGAACTCCCTGCCGCACTGGCGCAGCAAGCAAGCGCTGCCGACCGGCGAAACCAGCCGCGGCTGATCGTTGCTGAGTGCCTACACAAACCCCGGAAAAATCCGGGGTTTGTCGTTTCTGCCAGCCCCGCTATCATTCGCCCCATCTTTCGGGGGATTCAACTGATGCTCAATGGCCTGTGGCTTGGCTTCTTTGTCGTGGCAATGGTGTCAGCACTGGCGCAATGGCTGGTTGGCGGTAATGCCGGGATTTTTGCGGCGATGGTGGAAAGCATTTTCGCCATGGCCAAACTGTCGGTGGAAGTGATGGTGCTGCTGTTCGGCACCCTGACCTTATGGCTGGGCTTTTTGCGCATCGCCGAAAAAGCCGGGATCGTCGACTGGCTGGCCAAGGCCCTCGGCCCGCTATTTCGCCGCCTGATGCCCGAAGTGCCGGCCGGCCACCCGGCCATCGGCCTGATCACCCTCAACTTCGCCGCCAACGGCCTGGGCCTGGACAACGCCGCCACGCCCATCGGCCTGAAAGCCATGAAGGCGCTGCAGGAACTCAACCCGACCCCCAACACCGCAAGTAACGCGCAGATTCTGTTCCTGGTGCTCAACGCGTCGTCGCTGACGCTGCTGCCGGTGACGATCTTCATGTACCGCGCCCAGCAAGGTGCCGCCGACCCGACGCTGGTATTCCTGCCGATCCTGTTGGCCACCAGCGCCTCGACCCTGGTGGGTTTGCTTTCGGTAGCGGTGATGCAGCGCCTGCGCCTGTGGGACCCGGTGGTGTTGGCCTACCTGGTTCCCGGCGCGCTGGTGCTGGGTGGTTTCATGGCCTTGTTGGCCACCTTGTCCGCCACGGCGTTGGCCGGCCTGTCTTCGATCCTCGGCAACCTGACGCTGTTCGGCTTGATCATGCTGTTTCTGGTGATCGGCGCGCTGCGCAAGGTCAAGGTCTACGAGGCCTTTGTCGAGGGCGCCAAAGAGGGCTTCGACGTTGCCAGGAACCTGCTGCCGTATCTGGTGGCGATGCTCTGCGCGGTGGGTGTGTTGCGTGCTTCCGGGGCGCTGGACTTCGGCCTCGAAGGCATTCGCCACGTGGTGGCCTGGACCGGCATGGACACGCGGTTTGTCGACGCGCTGCCGACGGCGATGGTCAAGCCGTTCTCCGGCAGTGCCGCGCGGGCGTTGCTGATCGAGACCATGCAAACCAAGGGCGTGGACAGCTTCCCGGCGTTGGTGGCGGCGACGATTCAGGGCAGTACGGAAACCACCTTTTATGTGTTGGCGGTGTACTTTGGGTCGGTGGGGATCCAGCGGGCCAGGCATGCGGTGGGGTGTGCGTTGCTGGCGGAGTTTGCTGGTGTCGTGGCGGCGATTGCTGTTTGCTACTGGTTCTTTGGTTAAGGCTGACACCGCTTTCGCGAGCAAGCCCGCTCCCACATTTGACCGCGTTTATTCTGACGAAATGCGTTCGAATGTGGGAGCGGGCTTGCTCGCGAAGAGGCCCTCAGTGTTTCGAAGCAGCATTGCCCTGCGTCACTACCCAATCCACCACCTGCCTGTTCAACTGATCCCCCGCCTGCCCAAACGCAGCTACCACCGCCGGCACCTTGGTGTCACCAACGGGCTGCCGGACCTCAAACCGCCGGCTGGCGATAATCCGCTGATCACTCCCACGCACCAGTCGCGCATCCAATCGGACCACGACTTCAACGGCACTGCCGTGGTACTCGCTCTGAAACGCCTGCAACTGCCCGCCCAGCTCATAGTCGGCCTGCAAGTTGGTCTCGTCGGTGCTCAGCAACGTCACTCGCCCATCGCGTTGGAAGCCGTCCATAAACCGATTGCGCAGCAACACCGGCGTCGGGTCGCTCCAGCGCGCGTTCGCATAGCTGCTGATCAGGTCGCCATTGGGCACCACGGCAATGCGTGGGCTGTCGAGGAATTCGCTGCTCTGCGGTTTGCTTACGCGCAACGACCAGCTTACCGGTGTGCCTTGGGTGGTCGTTTGCGCCGAAGCCAGGCGGTACACGTCCGACGGGTCGGGTTTGGGCAGGATCGAGCACGCGCTGATCAGCGCCAGCGCCACAGGGGCAATCAGTTGGTAAGCACGCTTCATGGCGTGAACTCCTTGTTCTTGTCGCTGCCCAGCAGGTAACCGCTGGGGTTGGCTTCCAGGCGGCGGGAGATGGCGCGCAGCGAACCCAGGGTTTCGCGCAGTTCGCGCACGGCCGGCGCCAGTTCGTTGAGGCCTTGCATGCCGCTGCTCACCGAGTCCTTGTTGTTGGTCAGCAAGGTGTTGATGGTCGCGGTGCTTTGCTCCAGTGATTTCATCGCCTGCTCAGCACTGCCGAAGGCCTGCTTGCCTTGGTCGTTGAGCAAGCCATTGGCGTTGCGCATCAGCACGGTGGTTTGCTCCAGCGCCGCGCTGGCCTGTTTGCTCACTTGCATCAACTGTTGCATCACCACCTTGATATCGCCGCGTTGGTCGGCGATGGCGCCGGTGGTTTGTTGCAGGTTGTCCAGGGTATTGCTCAGGCGTTCGACGTTCTCGCGGGAGAACATATGGTTGGCGTTATGCAGCAGCAGGTTAATGCTGGTCATCAAGTCGTTGCTGTTATTCAGCAAGCGCGCGATGGGCGATGGCGAGGCGATGATTTCCGGCAGGTTGCCGTCCTTGCCCTTGAGCTCGGGGCTTTTCGGTGTGCCGCCGCTGAGCTGGATGATCGAGGTGCCGGTGATGCCGGTCAGTGCCAGCTTGGCCTGGGTGTCTTCCTTGATCGGCGTTTGCCCCGCCAGCCGGATGCGTGCGAGTACCCGGCGCGGGTCATTGGGGTCCAGGCGCAGGCTGATCACGTCGCCCACCTTGATCCCGCTGTACTGCACCGAGCTGCCTTGGGACAGGCCGCTGACCGCCTCGTTGAACACCACTTCATAATCCTGGAAGGCGCTGTCGATGCTGGACTTGGCCAGCCATAGCCCAAACAGCATCGCGCCGACTACCACGATCACGCTGAACAGACCGATCATCACATGATGGGCTCGGGTTTCCATGTCATACCTCGTTGAGCGATTGAGCGGCATCCAATGCCGCGCGGCCGCGGGGGCCGTGGAAATATTCGTGAATCCAGGCGTCGTCCGTTTCCGAGACGACATCAATGGCATCGGCCACCAGCACTTTCTTCTGCGCCAGCACCGCCACGCGGTCGGTGATGGTGTAGAGCGTGTCGAGGTCGTGGGTGACCAGGAACACGCTCAGGCCCAGCGCATCGCGCAAGGTCAGGATCAGTTGGTCAAATTGCGCCGCGCCAATCGGGTCGAGGCCGGCGGTGGGTTCGTCGAGAAACAGAATGTCCGGGTCCAGCGCCAATGCCCGCGCCAGGGCGGCGCGCTTGATCATGCCGCCGGACAGCGACGCCGGGTATTTATCCGCCGCCGACAGGGGCAGCCCGGCCAGCGCGAGTTTGACCGCCGCCAGGTGCTCGGCATCGCGGCGGCTAAGGCCGGCGTGTTCGATCAATGGCAGGGCAACGTTTTCGGTGACGGTCAGCGAGGAAAACAGCGCGCCCTTCTGGAACAGCACACCAAAGCGACGTTCCACCAGCGAGCGTTCATGCTCCGAGAGGTTCGGCAGGTTTTTGCCGAATACCCGTACTTCGCCTTCGCGGGGCCGGCGCAGGCCAACGATGCTGCGCAACAGCACCGATTTGCCGCTGCCGGAGCCGCCGACCACCGCCAGGATCTCGCCTTTATACAAATCCAGGTCGAGGTTCTCGTGCACGCTCTGGCTGCCAAAGCGGTTGCACAGCCCGCGCACTTCGATCACCGCCTCAGTGGGCGCACGGTGTAGACGACTCACCAGCCCATCTCCATAAAGAACAACGCCGCGACCGCATCCAGCACGATCACCACAAAGATCGATTGCACCACGCTGGAGGTGGTGTGGGCGCCGACCGACTCGGCGCTGCCGCTGACCTTGAAGCCTTCAAGGCAGCCGATCGCGGCAATCAGGAAGGCGAAGATCGGGGCTTTCACCATGCCCACCAGGAAATGTTGCACGCCGATGTCCGATTGCAGCAGCGAGAGAAACATCGCCGGCGAAATATCCAGCGCCACGGCGCAAACCACGCCGCCGCCGACAATGCCCGAGAGCATCGCCAGGAAGGTCAGCATCGGCAGCGACACCAGCAGCGCCATCACGCGTGGCAGCACCAGCAGCTCCATCGGGTCCAGGCCCAGGGTGCGGATGGCGTCGATTTCTTCGTTGGCCTTCATCGAGCCGATTTGTGCGGTGAAGGCACTGGCGGTGCGGCCGGCGATCAGGATCGCGGTGAGCAATACGCCAAATTCACGTAGGAAAGAGAACGCCACCAGGTCCACGGTAAAAATGGTCGCGCCGAAACTCTTGAGCACCGTGGCACCGAGAAACGCTACCACGGCGCCGACCAGGAAGGTCAGCAGCGCCACGATGGGCGCAGCGTCGAGGCCGGTTTGTTCGATATGCGCGACCATCGGCGTGAGGCGCCAGCGCTTGGGGCGGAAAATGCCACGGGCGAAGGTTTCGAGGATCAGGCCAATAAAACCGAGCAGCTTCTTGCTGTCCTGCCAAACTGTGTCCACCGCGCGGCCGATACGCGCGAGCACCTGAATGCCCGCGGCTTCTTCCGGCGCTTTGTCCGGCACACAAAAGTCATTCAGGGAGCGGTAGACGGTCTTGAGCAGCGCGCGGTCGGCGGCGGACAGGCTGCAATCGGTCTGCTCGGCGGATTGCTCGATGCGTTCCGGGCCCAACAGCTCAACCAGCAGCGAAGCACCGGCCGTGTCCAGGGCGCCGAGGCCGTTGAGGTCGATGCGTGCGCCGGCGTCGTATTGGCCGTCGAGCGTGTCCGACAGCTTTTTCAGGTTTGCGTAGTGGGCAAGCGTCCAGTCTCCCGTAATCCTCAGTAATGGGGGAACGGAAGAGGTATCGAGGTGGGCAGCGCCGGCCGTAGTACGGGTGGTCATAAGCTCCGAGCTTGTTTGGCTATCCAGAATTCCTACGTAATAGCACGATACGGCTTACTTTGGCGTGTCCGTTTGTGCTGTGTCAGTGACTTTGAAGCGCAGCACACCGATGACCTGGCCGTCTTCCGTCAGCACGCGTACTTGCCAGCGGCCGACCGCATCGGCCGGGAAGTTCTGCTTGTGGGTCCAGGCGCGGTAGCCTTCCTTGCGCCCGCCGTGGATATCCAGGGCGATGCGGTCGACTTCTTTGCCGTTGAATTTCCACACGTGGTAAATCCGTTCATCCAGCCCGCGCGGCGCGTTGATCGCGGTGTAGGCGTACAGCCCGCCGCTGCGCAGTTGGGCGGCAGTGACTTCCTTGAGGTCGTCGCCCGGCGTGCGGTCTTGCAGCTGGGTGCTGATCGCCACTTCGGTCATCCACAACGTGGCGGGCGGCACCCAACTGCGCAGGAACCAGCCGGCGCAGCCAATCGCGGCGGTCACCCCCAGCAGCATCGCCCAGCCCTTGATGCTGCGCAGCGGCAGGCTCACGGCCAGGCTCGGGATCGACAGCACCATGGCCACGCCGAGGGCCAACTTGTAACTCTCGGCGGTAGTCAGGTGCAGGATGATTGGCAGCGCAGTGAGCAGCGCGGCGAACAAGGTCAGTGTGTGCAGCGCCAGGAACAGCGAACGTTTCGGCGCCAGCCACTTGTAGTACAGCGGGTCGGTGATCGACACCAGCGCCGCCGCGCCGAGTAAACCGGTGAACACCGATTGGCCGCTGTTCCAGGCGGTGGTGACAAAAAAGAACGGCAACACAAAGAACAGACTTTCCTGGTGGATCATCTGGGTGGCGTAGCGCAGCAGCGGCTCTGGGATTTCGCGGTTGAAGACTTTGGTGAATAGCCGGGTAAAGCTGTTTTCCAGCATCAGCCACAGCCAGCTCACCAGCATGATCACCGCGATCCAGCTGGCCATGCCTTGCTGGCGGTCCACCAGGATGAAGCTGCACACACCCGAAATAAAACCGCCGAGCGCGATCACCCCAGGGTAGCGCTTGATCAGTACGAGAATGCGCTGGATGAGAGGCGGCAGGTTTGTCATGGGCGGTTCACAGTGTGTGTAGGAAAAAGCCGAGACAGAATAACGTCTTAGCCCTGTGTTCGGTGTGTCATTGCGCGATCCGTTTGCGATAAAGCCGCAGGCCGCCAAACACAATGGCGATCAGCCCGAGTAGGCCGGCGCCGAGCCAGGTCAGGCTGTCGTAGCTCAGCAGTGGTTTTTCAATGCGCCAATAGCCCGGCTGGTCGAACACCTGGCGCATGGCCTGGTTGGCCTGTTTCAGGCTAACGGCCTTGATGCGTTTGACCGGGTCGCTGAAATGGCCATCGGCGTAATCGCCGGCGGCACTCCAGTAATAATCGGCCAGCGCGCTGTTACCTTGCACGGCCCAGGCTTGGCGCGCGATGGCGGCTTGTTGCAGGCGGGCGAAGGTGGCCGCGTCGAGGCCGTCCTTGAGCAGTTGCGCCTTGAGGTCCTGCAATACCTGTTCGGCTTCGGGCAGGTTGTCTCGCTCAAGGTCGGCATTCAGGCTCAGGAAACCGACGCCGCCGAGCACTTCGCGCTCGCTCCACGGGCCGTAGGACAAACCGTGCTTGAGGCGCAGTTGGCGATAGAGCGCCCAGTCGAGGTAGTCCTTGAGCAGGTCGTAGGTTTCATCATGCTGGTCGTCCAGCACCGGCTCGGGGAACAGCCAGTGCAGCTTGGCGCTGTCACCGACCCAGCCGTGAATCAGGTCGCGATGGCTGGCGGCGGCGTGCTGGATTTCCGGCAGCGGCAGATGCTCGCTCGGCTCGACCGGGTCGAGTTGGCCATAGGTGCGTTCCAGGTAAGCCGGCAGCAGCTTGTCGAGGTCGCCAACGATGATCAGGGTCATGTTGTTGGGCGCGTACCAGTTTTTGCGCAGCGTCTCCAACTGCTCGCGGGTCAGGTGGTCGGCCTCGGCGCGTTCGGCGCACTTGAGCCCCAGTTCCACGGCCAACTGGTTGCTGGCGGTGTGGCCCAGGTCCTGACGGTCGAGCAGGCGTTGCAGGTGCGAGTAATGGCCGCCGTCTTCGCGTTCGACCACCTGTTTGGCGGCTTGGATGTTGGCGTCGGTCAGCTCGGTGCGGGTGATGATCGCCAGCAGCAGGTCGAGCACCTTGCGCTGATTTTGTGCGGGCGCTTCGATCACAAAGGTGGTGTCGGCGTTGCTGGTGTAGGCGTTCCACTCGCCGCCCAAGGCTTGCATGCGGTCTTCGAGGTCGCCTTCACCGCCGCCGTCGATGCCACTGAACAGCAAGTGTTCGAGCAAGTGCGGCAGTTCTTTCTCTTCGCAAGGGAAGTCGTCCAGGCCGACGCCTACCACCAGGCGGATGGCCACATGCCCGCGCTCGGTGCCGGGTTTGAGCAGCAGTTGCAGGCCGTTGGGCAGGGTGTAGCCCTCGACTTGCAGGCGGTCAAAGGCAAAGGCGTGTGCAGAGCCCATAAGCAGGCAGGCGAATAACAGGCGACGCATAACAGCTTCCTGGCGAGTGAGGTCCATTGTTAACTGACTTCACTCGCCGTCGTACGTTCAGGGTGAATGGGTGATGTCGGCAATATCTTCGGCTGAGAGTGCGCCGGTGTCGGAGGTTTCCAACACCACATAGGCGCTGCTGCAGAACAGCGAGTTGAGGCGTTTCATGTCGGCAATCAGCTCCAGGTGCAGGGAGCTGGTTTCCAGGCTCTGCACGATCTTGCGCTGCAGGCGGCTGACGTGGGCGTGGGCCAGACGGCGCTCCTGGGCGCGGAAGCGACGCTTCTCGCGCAGCAACTGGCGGGCGCTTTCCGGGTCGGCACTGAGGAACACCGACAGGCCCAGACGCAGATTGGCAATCAGTTGGGTATGCAGGCCGGCCAGCTCTTCCAGGCCGACTTCAGAGAACTGGCGGCGCTGCGAGGTTTTCTGCTGCTGGACCTTGCGCAGCATGCGCTCGATCAGGTCGCCGGCCAGTTTCAGGTTGATCGACAACTCGATGATCTCGGCCCAGCGGCGGCTGTCCTGTTCACTGAGGTCTTCGCGCGGCATTTGCGCCAGGTAAAGTTTGATCGCGCTGTACAGGGCTTCGACGTCATCACTGAGGCTGCGCATTTCCTGGGTGATAGCGGTTTGCTTGCCGCGCAGCACTTCGAGCATGGCGGTGAGCATGTTGTCGATCAGGTCACCCAGGCGCAGGGTTTCGCGGGCGGCATTGGCCAAGGCCAGGCTTGGAGTGGCGAGGGCGGCGAGGTCGAGGTGGCGAGGTTTGGCTTTGCCATTGGTCTCGGCCTGTTCCGGCAGCAACCAGGCGCACAGGCGTGCCATCGGGCCGATGGTCGGCAGCAGGATCAGGCAGCGGCTGACGTTGTAGAGCAGGTGGAAGGTAATCACCATGCCTTGGGCGCTGTAGTCCAAACCGTCCATCCAGCCGACCAGAGGGTCGAGCACCGGAATGATCAGCAGCAAGCCAATCAGCTTGTACAGCAAGCTGCCCAGCGCCACTTGCCGACCTGCTGCGTTCTGCATGCTGGTGCTGAGGAAGGCCAGCACGCCACTGCCGATATTGGCGCCGATCACTAGGCCGATGGCTACGTGCAGGCCGATCACACCCGCGCCGGCCAGGGTTGCGGTGAGCAGCACGGCGGCCAGGCTGGAATAGGAAATCATGGCGAAGAGTGCGCCGACCAAGGCATCCAGCAAGATGTCGCCGGTCAGCGAGGCGAACAGCACTTTCACGCCTTGGGCATGGGTAATCGGCCCGGCGGCTTCGACGATCAGTTGCAATGCCAGAATGATCAGGCCCAGGCCGATGCCGACGCGGCCCATCTGCCCTGCCCGCGTCTGTTTGCGCGACAGGAAGAAGATGACGCCGAGGAAGATCAGCAGTGGCGACAGCCAGGACAAGTCAAACGTCAGCACCCGCGCCATCAACGCCGTACCGACGTCGGCACCGAGCATGGTCGCCAGGGCGGGCATCAGCCCCATCAGGCCCTGGCCGACAAACGAGGTAACCAGCATCGCCGTGGCGTTACTGCTCTGCACCATGGCCGTCACCAGGATACCGGCGACAAATGCCAGCCAGCGCTTGGACATGTTCTGCCCGATGACTTGGCGCAAGTTGGAACCGTAGACCCGCAAGATGCCGGTACGGACGATGTGCGTGCCCCAGATAAGCAGGGTCACGGCGGAAAGCAGATTGAGCAAGGTCAGCATGCTCGGCCCCCCGTGTGGGTTAGCTCAAAGAAGAGCAAATAAGAATTGCCGCGTGCCGCTCTACGTCTTGTACTTAAGCTGTAGTTGGCGATCGGGCTGCACGCCAGCATCGCATAGCTAAAGTCGGGTTTGAAATAAAACTGTCATGAAATCATGAAGATCGTTCCCACGCTCTGCGTGGAAATGAACCCCGTGACGCTCTGCGTCGCATAGAGGGCGGACGCGGAGCGTCCGTAGTCGACATTCCCACGCGAAGCGCGGGAACGATCAAGGGGCTCGAAAGCCCCTTGTCAGCAGCGGGTCAAGGTTATTGACCCGGAATGTCCTTGCGCAGTTTCACAGGATCCTGCTGTTTCTTCTTTTTCGCGATGGCGGTGCGCATCTTGATGTTGACCGCTTCCACTGCCAGCGAGAACGCCATGGCGAAGTAGACGTAGCCTTTTGGCACGTGCACGTCGAAGGATTCAGCGATCAGCACCGTACCCACCACCAGCAGGAACGACAGCGCGAGCATTTTCAGCGACGGGTGCTTGTCGATGAATTCGCTGATGGTGCCGGCAGCCAGCATCATCACCAGTACCGCAACCACAATCGCCGCCACCATGACCGGTACGTGGGAGACCATACCGACCGCGGTGATCACCGAGTCCAGGGAGAACACGATGTCGATGATCGCGATCTGGATGATGGTGTAGATGAATTTGCCACCCTTGCCGCCGGGCTCGTCGTGGGTTTCGTCTTCACCTTCCAGCGCGTGGTACATCTCCTGGGAGCTTTTCCACAGCAGGAACAGGCCACCGAAGAACAGGATCAGGTCGCGACCGGAAATGCCTTGGCCGAAGACCACAAACAGGTCGGCGGTCAGTTGCATGACCCAGGTGATCGACAGCAGCAACAGGATTCGCGTGACCATGGCCAGGGCCAGGCCGAAGATCCGGGTGCGCGCCTGCATATGCTTGGGCATGCGGCTGACCAGGATCGAAATCATGATGATGTTATCGATGCCCAGGACGATCTCGAGGGCCGTCAGGGTGAAGAAGGCAATCCAGATTTCCGGATTGGTCAGCCATTCCATGTGTATTCCTTTGAGCAAATGTTAAACCGCGCAAGCTGCAGCGCCGCGCGGTTGGGTGGATACGATTATAGAGTGCTGAACAGCGGAAAAATCCCCATCAGCAAAGCGGCGAACATTATGCACAGGCACACCAGCACTGCCCACTTGAGGGTAAAACGTTGGTGATCGCCAAATTCGATACCGGCCAGGGCGACCAGCAGGTAGGTGGAGGGCACCAGCGGGCTGAGCAAGTGTACGGGCTGGCCGACGATGGACGCACGCGCCATTTCCACGGCGGTGATGCCGTAGTGGCTGGCCGCCTCGGCAAGTACGGGCAGTACGCCGTAGTAGAACGCATCGTTGGACATGAAGAAGGTAAACGGCATGCTCACCAGCGCGGTGATCACAGCCAGGTAAGGGCCGAGCGCATCCGGGATAACCGCCAGCAGGCTCTTGGACATGGCATCGACCATGCCGGTGCCCGAGAGGATGCCGGTGAAAATGCCCGCAGCGAAAATCAGGCCAGTCACCGCCAGTACGCTGCCGGCGTGGGCGGCGACGCGGTCTTTCTGCATTTGCAGGCATGGGTAGTTGACGATCATCGCGATACTGAACGCCACCATGAACAGCACCGGCAGCGGCAACAGGCCGGCGATCAGGGTGCACATCAGGGCGAAAGTCAGCGCGCCGTTGAACCAGATCAGCTTTGGACGGCGGGCGTCCGGGAATTGCGACACGCTGATCTCGCTGTGGTCGATTTCATCACCTTGCAGGTGCAGTTCACCGAGGCGCGCACGTTCACGTTTGCCGTACATGTAGGCGATCACCAGGATCGCCACCACGCCGACGGCCATGGCCGGGATCATCGGTACGAAAATGTCCGAGGGATCCACATGCAATGCACTGGCGGCGCGGGCGGTCGGGCCGCCCCACGGGGTCATGTTCATCACACCACCGGCGAGGATGATCAGGCCGGCCATGATCCGTGGGCTCATACCAATGCGCTTGTACAGCGGCAGCATGGCGGCGACGCAGATCATGTAGGTGGTGGCTCCGTCACCGTCGAGGGACACAACCAGGGCCAGTACCGCGGTGCCCACCGACACTTTCAGCGGGTCGCCCTTGACCATCTTGAGGATCTTGCGCACAGCCGGGTCAAACAGGCCGGAGTCGATCATCAAGGCAAAATAGAGGATAGCGAACATCAGCATCACGCCGGTCGGCGCGAGCTTGGTGATGCCCTCGAGCATCATCGGGCCGATCTTCGGTGCGAAACCGCCGAACAGCGCGAACAGGATAGGCACGATGATCAGGGCGATCAGCGCAGACAGGCGCTTGGTCATGATCAGGAACATGAACGTGATGACCATGGCAAAGCCAAGGAAAGTCAGCATAGGAATACTCCAGGCGTGGCGCGGCTAGGGAATGGCGAACCGGGTTGGGGTCAGCGCAGTACGAAAGGCACGTAGCGTACGGGTGGAGTTGGGGCGAAGAGGCAAGGACGGGCGGACATCAGGAATCACCATTGTTGTTGTTAACAGCCGGTCTGTTGCCGGCAGTGGGGCGATCCTAGACGGGGAAGCTTTCAGCCAGCTTTCGCTGCGTAACCGGATGATGAGAGGTTTTTCCTCTTTTTTTGTAGGATAGGTCAGCGTGCGTGTGGCGAATCAGGGAATTTCCAAGCCGCCCGCGGCTTTATGCAGCGCTCTCAGATGCTCGCCGACCTGCTTGAGGTTGGCTTCGCAGGCGGCAATCTCGGCGGCGCGAGAAGGCTCCAGCAGCACCCTCACCTCTTTATCCAGATCGCCGGTCAAGGATTGCAGCTGCTTCTGGCGTTCGGCGCTTTCCGATTCCAGGCGTTTGGACTCCGAGGGTTGCGGCAGGCCGTAGCCGCCACTGCCGAGCAGTTCCGCCGGGCGGCTGAGGAAGCCGCTGTTGGCGAGGATCTGTTGCAGCGTTTTATTGGCTTTTTCCATGCCGCCGTTTTTCAGCTCGCGGGCACCGAGGTAGCGTTGCTTGACTTCGTCCTGTGCCAGCATCAGCTGTCTGCGATAGCTCGCCTGTTCCAGCAGCAACAGTGCGGCGCTGGTGCGCAGGTCGGCCTGGCTGAACCATTGGCGGCGTTCTTCTGCGCTGAGGGACAGCCAGTCTTCGACTTGGGTCTGTTTGATCGGCAAGTGTTTGCGCAGCACGTCGAACATCGCCTGGTAACGCTCGCGGAACGAGTCGAAGTGATAACCCAGGCGCAATGCTTCACGTTTGTCGTTGAGTACGCTGGTGTCGGCCAGGCCGCGGGCGCTGAGCACTTCCAGCAAGCCGTTGGGGGTGATGTTGTCCAGGCCGGTCAGTTGCGGGTTGGCGCTGCCACTGCGTAGTAGCTTCAGGCTCTCGACCGCGCAGTTGTTGGAAATGAAAAAGTAGTTGCCGTCGTAGCTCCAGTGCATTTCGGCGGCATGCTCGACGGTGTCTTCTATTTCCTGGCGCGTCAGCTTCAGCGGAACGGACGCCAGCCCGCGCAGTTCGGTCTTGGTGTATTCGTCGATCACCTGGGCCAGTGGTAATACAAACAGCCGCGACGGGTATTTGCCGACCAGTCCATCCCAGCTCGACAACTGCACGTCACTGACGAAGGCGCGGTAGGACAGCACCAGGTGTTGGTCCAAATCCAGCCGACAATCCGGCCCGCGCGGGCGGCCGGGTGCACAGATCACCAGGCGCAACATGCTGTGACCCCAGCGGCTGACCAGGTTCTGGTTGGCTTCGGCCAGCAAGTAGTCGATTTCATACACCCGCTCAGGGTCGACCTGGCCCAGCGGCGTCTTGGCGAAATCGTTGCCGGCATTCAGGAAGGCGTAGGTTTTGGCGCAGGTGTCTTGCTCGGGCGGCGCCCAGCCGAAGTGCTCCTTGTAATAGCGGAACAGCGCGGGGCGGCGGCAGGCGTAGCTCGGGTCGAGGAGAAAGTATTCCATGTTGACCGCCACGAATTCCAGCGGGCTGGTGGTTTCGTAGATGTCCGGGCTGCGGGCGACCTGATGGTTGTGCTGTTCACGTTCGCCGCGACGGCCGACGTATTGCGGCCAGCCGGCAAGGTCCAGCAGGCGCGGGTCGTCACTTAAGGTAAAGCGGCGGTCATTCTGGCCACGGCATTGGTCGGGCAGGCCGATCAGGCCGGTGATGTTGTTCTGACGGCTGCACCGCTGGATCAGTGTGCGATCTTCTTTGGACCACAGGCGCGCACGGTCATAAATGTGAGTCAGTTCATGCAGCACGGTGGCGAGCATTTCGCGGCGCACGGTGCCGTGGGGGCGGTTGGTTTTCTGGGTGGCGGCGCTGCCGTCGGTCAGGCTGTCGAGCAGGTTTTGGTTGAGGTCCAGTTCGGACACCAAGGAGGCCTGACCATAGGCGTTTTCAGGCATTTTGTCGGTCCAGCCGACATCAATGCGCCGGTCCAGCTGCTCGATAAAGCGCGGCGGCAAGGCGCGCATCGCTTCATCAAGCAATGCCTGGCTGGCCTGCTGTTGGGCCGGGCTCAAGCCATCGGTCTTGAGCCGCAGTTGCAGGCTGGCCTGGGCTGCGCCTGCACAGAGCAGCACAGTCCCGGCCAATAGCCAGGCGACCAGGCGCCTCACAGAGCGAGAATAGCTTCGGCGAGGGTCTGGTCACTGGCATCGCGGGCTTCCGGCACGCGGGTTCGCAGCGTATTGAACGCTGCTTCCAACTGCGCACCGCGGATTTCGCCATGGGTGGCGACGAAGCTGGCGGCGTCATCGTGGGCTTCGCGCACGACTTTGGAATCGCGGATGGATGTGGTGGTGTCCGAGGTGAAATCAATGGTGCGGGCCGAGGCGCGAACGATGATGTTACTGGTGGCCTTCAACGTTTGCGCGTGGGCGACATCGGCCAACAACAGCAGGCCGAGAGCGGCGGCGATCAGCGGGCTACGCATGGAGTAACTCCAAAACAAAGATAGAAAACACAGATGATTATTGGACGAGAATTGCTTGCGCCAGTTCAAGGTCGCTTGCATGAAGTTTTGGCTGGGTGCGGCGCAGATAATCCAGCGCGGATTCCAGCCTGGCGCCCCGCAATTGGCCGTCAGTGGCGATAAAAGCGGCAGCGTCATCCTGGGCAGCCACTACCAACTTTCTGTCAAAGGGCGCAGAGGTCACCTTGCTGGTGGCATACGCGCTTATCACAGTGCTCTGCGTGGTCACATCAAAGGCCGAAGCCATTGGCGACCAGCAAGCGGAAAACAACACGGGAACAATTAACAGGCGGTATGAAAAAGCCATGGGACTCGACAACTGAAAGCGAGCGCCAAGGCTAGCGCAATGCCCGGGCGAGAGCCAGCGCTGACATATTTGGTAGCGGCTGGCGCTCTCTACGGCTAGCTACTTATCAGATGGCCAGAATCGCTTGGGCCAACTGTGCGTCAGTGGCGGTGTTCAGTTGCGGTGCTTGTTGACGGATCTGAGCCAAGGCGCTTTCCAGCTTCACCCCGCGGATAGCGCCTTCACTGGCGACAAAGCTGGCGGCATCGTCACGAGCTGCCCGCACGACTTTGTTGTCACGCAGCGAGGACGTGGCATCCGAAGTGGCATCGGAGGTGGCTTTCAGCGCGCCGACGATTGAGTCGGTGGTGACGATGAGGCTGCTCGCGTGGGCATTGGCGGCCACTGCCAACAGGGCGGCGGCACTCAGCAGGCGAAGACGGGACATGGAATCACTCCTGTAGATGAACGAATAAAGCGGCGCAAAGCGGCCACTGTGAAACCGACATTGTTGCGATTGAGCATCAGACGTCGGTTCTACAAGGTTCGCCACGTGATGACTGGATCTTAAGCTGCCGTTTGTCCGTTCGGAAGTCTCCTGGCGGTCTAATCACGCCAGAACGGTTTGGACAGCTCGGCCATTCGGTCGCCTTGGCTGATGCCGGCATCGGACAATTCACGCGGGTCGAGTTGAGCCAGTTGGTGCCGCTCGTGGGTTTGGCGCGCCCATCTGGCTAATGCGTGGGCAGTGCGAAGGATCAGTCGTTTAGCAGACGAGGTTTGCGTGTTCATGGCAAGGGCCTTCCATGGGTGTGGAGCTCCATGTTGGGCGTCTCGCCTCTACCGATACAGATACACCAAAGCTAAATTGTACCGCTTAACTGTTGTATTTTATTAACTGTACTGGTCGCTGCGAACCGCTTCTGTTTACCCTTGGAAAAGACCAAATGCCGGAAACAACAAAGCCCGCCTCCGGTTTCCCGGGGCGGGCTTTGCTTTGACAAATCAGGGTGCTGGCTGTGGACCCGACGGGTCAGGGCCAGCGGGCGCCAATTAGCGCCAGAACGGCTTGCTCAGCTCTTCGTAGCGTTGAGCTTCGCTGATACCGGCGTCAGCCAGCAGACGCGAATCCAGACGAGCCAGTTGGTGGCGGCTGGAGATGCGGCGCTGCCACAACATCAGGTTGGCGAGAACGCGCAAAGGCAGAGAAGCCTGGGTGTTTACAGCTTTTTCTTCAAAGAACAGATCGGAACTGAGTGTACGTTCCATGATGACATCCTTCCGCTTGTGGCGGGATTAGGTAGTGGTTTAACTGATGCCAATGATCCTCCTCCGACGCAAGACTCTCTAGATACAGTTCACTTGTATTGTGAGGGGCCAGTTAACTGTTTATAGCGGCTGTACTGTACGGAAATGGGGCAACTGTACCTGTCTGCACTGAAACAGGGCGAAATAGGCAAATTCGTAGATGGTTGTGGGAAGTTTCGGTAGGAAATCACCGGTACAGCAGTACAGTTTTTTACAGAAATGCCATTGGCACTGCCGGGCTGATGCAACTGTGTTTGCATCAGCCCGAATCTGTATCAATCAAGCCTTGAGCATATGCCCGGTTTCTTCCAGGTTAATGTGCCAACTCAGTGCTTCGCGCAGGATATGCGGGGTGTGCCCGCCGATGGCGCAGGCAGCGTTGAAGTAACTGTTCAGGGCGTCGCGGTACGCCGGGTGTACGCAGTTGTCGATGATCACCCGGGCTCGTTCCCGTGGCGCCAGGCCGCGCAGGTCGGCAAGGCCCACTTCGGTCACCAGGATGTCGACGTCGTGCTCTGTGTGGTCCACATGACTGACCATCGGCACTACGCTGGAAATCGCGCCGCCTTTGGCAATCGATTTGGTAACAAAGATCGCCAGGTGCGCATTGCGCGCGAAATCCCCTGAGCCGCCAATGCCGTTCATCATCCGCGTGCCGCAGACGTGGGTGGAGTTGACGTTGCCGTAGATGTCGAATTCCAGCGCGGTATTGATGCCGATAATGCCCAGGCGCCGCACCACTTCAGGGTGGTTGGAGATTTCCTGCGGGCGCAGTACCAGTTTGTCCTTGTAGTGTTCCAAATTGCCGAACACGTCGGCATTGCGCCGTTCAGACAAGGTAATCGAGCTGCCCGAGGCGAAGCTCAGCTTGCCCGCGTCGATCAGGTCGAACGTCGAATCCTGCAACACTTCCGAATACATGGTCAGGTCTTCGAACGGCGATTCGATCAGGCCACACATCACCGCGTTGGCGATGTTGCCGATACCGGCCTGCAGCGGGCCGAGTTTGTTGGTCATGCGCCCGGCGTCCACTTCCTGCTTGAGGAAGTTGATCAGGTGGTTGGCGATGTCTTGGGTGTCGGCGTCCGGTGGCGTCACGGTCGAGGCGGAATCGGCCTGGTTGGTGATCACGATGGCGACAATCTTTTCCGGCGGGATCGGAATGGCGGTGCTGCCAATGCGGTCGTCGACTTTTACCAGCGGGATCGGTGTGCGAGTCGGCCGGTAGGTCGGGATATAGATGTCGTGCAGCCCTTCCAGGTTAGGGTTGTGCGCGAGGTTGATCTCGACGATCACTTGCTTGGCAAAAATCGCAAAGCTGGCCGAGTTGCCCACTGAGGTGGTCGGCACGATATGGCCTTGCTCGGTGATTGCGACGGCTTCGATTACCGCAATGTCCGGCAGCTTGAGCTGGTTGTTGCGCAGTTGCTCAACGGTTTCCGACAGATGCTGGTCGATAAACATCACTTCGCCGGCGTTGATTGCCTTGCGCAGGGTACTGTCCACTTGGAAGGGCATGCGTCGGGACAGCACGCCGGCTTCGGTCAGTTGCTTGTCCAGGTCATTGCCCAGGCTGGCGCCTGTCATCAGGGTGATTTTCAGCGGGGATGTCTTGGCGCGTTCGGCCAGGGCGTGTGGGACGGCCTTGGCTTCACCGGCGCGGGTGAAGCCGCTCATGCCGACGGTCATGCCGTCCTCGATCAGTGCTGCGGCATCTGCCGCGCTCATGACCTTGTTCAACAACGAAGGCAAGCGGATACGATCACGGTACATGGATTGTTATCTCGGGCTACGGAAGCAAGGTGGGCAGTTTAGTGATTTCAAAAAATTTCGGCCCGCTACCATGGTCGAATGCCGGGCAGCGATTTAGAGCCTTTGGTCGGGTTTCAGGCGTGTGCAGAGCGGGACGCAGAGCATCCCGGGATGCTTTGCCACGCAGAGCATGGGAACGATCAGCATGGGAACGATCATAAAAAAACCCCAGCCTACGGGAGGCCAGGGTTTAGGGTATTGCGCTGGCGCAGTTTTATTCGACGGCTTTGACCATATCTTCGATGACCTTCTTGGCATCACCGAAGACCATCATGGTCTTGTCCAGGTAGAACAATTCGTTGTCCAGGCCCGCATAGCCGCTGGCCATCGAGCGCTTGTTGACGATGATGGTCTTGGCTTTGAATGCCTCCAGGATCGGCATGCCGGCAATCGGCGAGTTCGGGTCGTTCTTGGCGGCCGGGTTGACCACGTCGTTCGCGCCCAACACCAGCACCACGTCGGCCTGGCCGAACTCTGAGTTGATGTCTTCCATCTCGAACACCTGGTCGTAAGGCACTTCGGCCTCAGCCAGCAGCACGTTCATGTGGCCTGGCATGCGCCCCGCTACCGGATGGATCGCATACTTCACGGTTACGCCACGGTGGGTCAGCTTTTCGGTCAGCTCTTTAAGCGCATGTTGCGCGCGCGCCACTGCCAAGCCATAGCCCGGCACGATGATCACGGTGTCGGCATTGGTCAGCAGGAAGGTGGCATCGTCGGCAGAGCCGGACTTCACCGGGCGTGCTTCTTTTGAGCCAGCCGGGCCGGCTGCGTCCGCCGTGTTACCGAAACCGCCGAGCAGCACATTAAAGAAGGAACGGTTCATCGCTTTGCACATGATGTACGAGAGGATCGCACCGCTGGAGCCCACCAGGGAGCCGGCGATGATCAGCATCGAGTTGTTGAGCGAGAAGCCGATGCCTGCTGCTGCCCAGCCGGAATAGCTGTTGAGCATCGACACGACGACCGGCATGTCGGCGCCGCCGATCGGGATGATGATCAGCACGCCGAGCACGAACGCCAAGGCCAGCATCAATGCGAAGGCACTGAGGTTGCCGGTGAACATGAACGTCAGGCCCAGACCTAGAGTCAGCAGGCCTAATACCAGATTCAGTTTGTGCTGGCCGCCGAACTGTACCGGTGCGCCCTGGAACAGGCGGAACTTGTACTTGCCTGACAGCTTGCCGAAGGCAATCACCGAACCGGAGAAGGTAATAGCACCAATGGCGGCGCCGAGGAACAACTCCAAACGGTTGCCGGCGGGGATCGAGTCGCCCAGGTGTTTGACGATGCCCAGGGATTGCGGCTCGACCACAGCGGCGATGGCAATAAATACTGCAGCCAGGCCGATCATGCTGTGCATGAACGCCACCAGCTCGGGCATTTTGGTCATTTCCACGCGCTTGGCCATGATCGAACCAGCAGTGCCGCCGATCAGTAGGCCAACAATCACGTAGCCAATACCGGCAGTCGCAAGTTCAGCACCAAGTTTATAGATGAGGCCCACAGTGGTCAGCACCGCCAGCGCCATGCCGAGCATGCCGAACAGGTTGCCGCGTCGCGATGTAGTTGGGTGCGACAGGCCTTTGAGGGCCTGGATAAAGCAGATCGACGCGATCAGGTAGAGCGTCGTGACCAGATTCATGCTCATGACGATGGCGCCTCTTCTTTTACTTTCGGGGCTTTCTTCTTGAACATTTCGAGCATCCTGCGTGTGACCAGGAAGCCACCGAACACGTTGACTGCAGCGAGCGCCACGGCCAGGGTGCCCATGGTTTTACCCAGCGGTGTAACGGTGAGCGCTGCGGCGAGCATGGCGCCGACGATCACAATTGCGGAGATCGCGTTGGTCACCGCCATCAACGGCGTGTGCAGCGCGGGGGTTACGTTCCAGACCACGTGGTAACCGACATAAATCGCCAGCACAAAGATGATCAGGTTGTAGATACCGGGGGAGATAAGCTCTTCCATCGTCTGAATCCCTGCTTAGGCGTTTTTGCGGATGACTTGGCCGTCGCGGCACATCAGGCACGCGGCGACGATGTCGTCTTCGAGGTTGATTTCAAACTGCCCTTCCTTGGTGAAGACCAGCTTCAGGAAGTCCAGCAGGTTGCGCGCATATAAAGCCGAAGCATCGGCGGCTACGGCGCCGGCCAGGTTGGTCGGGCCACAGATGGTCACGCCGTTTTCCACCACGACTTGGTCGGCGACAGTCAGCGGGCAGTTGCCACCTTGAGCGGCGGCGAGGTCAATGACCACCGAGCCTGGTTTCATTTGTGCGACGGTCTCGGCACTGAGCAGAGTCGGCGCCTTGCGGCCCGGGATCAGCGCGGTGGTGATGACGATGTCGGCTTGCTTGGCACGTTCGTGTACGGCCAGGGCCTGGCGCTGCATCCAGCTTGAAGGCATAGGGCGAGCGTAACCGCCGACACCGACGGCGCATTCGCGCTCTTCATCGGTTTCGTAGGGCACATCGACGAACTTGGCACCGAGGGATTCGATCTGCTCTTTAACGGCAGGGCGCACGTCAGACGCTTCGATCACTGCACCCAGGCGTTTCGCCGTGGCGATGGCCTGCAAGCCGGCAACGCCTGCGCCGAGAATCAGCACGCGGGCGGCTTTTACAGTGCCGGCAGCGGTCATCAGCATCGGCATGAAGCGCGGGTAGTGATGAGCCGCCAGCAACACGGCTTTGTAACCCGCGATGTTGGCCTGCGACGACAGTACGTCGAGACTTTGGGCCCGTGAAGTGCGCGGCGCCGCTTCGAGCGCGAAGGCAGTGATGCCACGCTCGGCCAGCCTGGCAATGGTTTCGTTGCTGAACGGATTGAGCATGCCCACCAACACGGTGCCGCTGTTGATCAGCGCCAGTTCGCTGTCGCTGGGGGCAACCACCTTGAGAATCAGCTCGGCACCAAACGCATCGCTGGCGCTGCCAATGGTTGCGCCTGCCGTTTCATAGGCACTGTCGACGACGCTGGCGTTAATACCGGCGCCACTTTGAACAGTGACCTTATGGCCCTGGCCGATCAGCTTCTTGATGGTTTCCGGGGTGGCAGCCACCCGCGTTTCACCGGTCTGGGTTTCGAGAGGAACACCAATGTGCACGTCAAATCTCCTGCATGATCTTTTTGCTTTTGATCTTTTTGTAAAAAGGCCAGTGCACCGTGAGTGGCGCAGCTGGGGCGGCCGATCAGCACGATCCCGCTGAAATGACAGCGGGGCGCGGCATTTTGCAGGCGAACTTTACGGCCTTCAAGGGATTATGACGGGTGACGAAAAATTAACTACAAGTCACCCTGTGACTGATTGTCGCAATGCACTCAAATAACCTCTTTAAATACATGTGTTTAAAGGGGTGCAGGCGGTTTTCGTATTATTTCCAATCGTCGGTGTGAATAGTCGGCTATTGGCCGGTCATTGTCGCTACAAGCCCTATGAATCATGGCTTTAAGCCTTATTTTATGTGGATGGGTACAGTCTGCTTAAATGCGACATATACGTACATCTGTAGGATTCATATTTAATTGACTACAAAGTCAGTAAGTGGGGTTTGGCCTTTAAACACTTGGGTTGTAGCGCTGTGACTGGTCAATCAGCCAATCCCGGAATGCGTGCAGCGACGCAGATTCGACTTTTCGTTCGGGAATCATCAGGTAATAAGCCTTGGAGCTACTGAGTGCTTCGGGGCTCGCGATTACCAATTGGCGCTCTCCCAGCTCACGCTGGATGAGGAATGGCGGAATGAGCGCAACACCCATGTCATGCATGGCGGCCTGGGACAACATCGAGAATAGCTCGTAACGAGGGCCTGTCATGTCGCGGGGTATGTTCAGTTGTTGCGCGTTGAACCATTGGCGCCACGCGTAAGGCCGGGTGGTTTGCTGCAGCAGCGGTAGTTCCGCGATTTCCTGGGGGCTGAAGTGGGTGCGGTTGCCCAGTAACCGTGGGCTGCACACCGGGACCGGGTCTTCTCCCATCAGCCGATGGGATTCGGTGCCGGACCAGTCAGCATCGCCAAAGTAGATCGCGGCATCGAATTCGGTATCGGCGAACAGAAAGGGGCGCGTGCGGTTGGTGAGGTTGACGGTCACTTCCGGATGTTGGCGTTGGAAATCTTTGAGGCGCGGGATCAGCCATTGGGTGCCGAAGGTTGGCACCACGGCGAGCTCGATGACGTTAGCACCCTGCTGCCCCATAACTGAAAGGGTGTCGCGCTCCACTGCGTCCAATTGCATGGCGACCCGGCGGCTATAAGACAGCCCTGCTTCGGTCAGTTTTACCCCGCGTCGGGAGCGCCGAAACAGCTCGACACTTAAAAACTCCTCAAGGCTGGCGATCTGTCGACAGATGGCGCCCTGGGTGATGGAAAGCTCATGTGCGGCCTTGGTAAAGCTCTCGTGGCGGGCTGCGGCTTCAAAACTGACCAGGGCGGTCGTGCTGGGAATTTTTCTGCGCATGTACGTTGTACTCACTTATAAAGCGCATCTGCGCCCTTATCAGTCATTTCGAAGTGAGAAATTAGCACAACCCTATGCGGAAACCTCGTTTGCCCTCTGCTCCTGCCCGACCTAGGCTGCATCCACGACTTCTGATTTTTTCCGCGAGGACTTATTCATGGCTGGCAAGGCAAGCTTCAACTGGATCGATCCACTGCTGCTGGATCAACAGCTCACCGAAGAAGAGCGCATGGTGCGCGACAGTGCTGAGCAATTCGCCCGGGACAAGCTGGCGCCGCGTGTGCTTGAGGCCTTCCGCCATGAAAAGACTGACCCGGCGATTTTCCGCGAGATGGGCGAAACCGGCCTGTTGGGCGCGATGATCCCCGAGGAGTACGGTGGCAGTGGTTTGAACTACGTCAGCTATGGGTTGATCGCCCGTGAGGTCGAGCGTGTCGACTCCGGCTATCGCTCGATGATGAGTGTGCAGTCATCTCTGGTCATGGTGCCTATCAATGAATTTGGCACCGAGGCGCAAAAGCAGAAGTACCTGCCAAAGTTGGCCTCTGGTGAATGGATCGGCTGCTTTGGTCTGACTGAGCCTAACCACGGCTCGGACCCGGGCGCGATGATTACGCGAGCACGTAAGGTGGAGGGTGGCTACAGCCTGACTGGGGCCAAGATGTGGATCACCAATAGCCCGATCGCGGATGTGTTTGTTGTTTGGGGCAAGGACGATGCGGGCGACATCCGTGGTTTTGTCCTGGAGAAAGGCTGGAAAGGTCTGAGTGCGCCGGCGATCCACGGCAAGGTCGGCCTGCGGGCGTCCATCACCGGTGAAATCGTTATGGATAACGTGTTCGTCCCGGAAGAAAACATCTTCCCGGATGTGCGTGGCTTGAAAGGGCCCTTCACCTGCCTTAACTCAGCGCGGTATGGCATCTCCTGGGGGGCGCTGGGTGCTGCGGAGTTCTGCTGGCACACCGCTCGCCAGTACACGCTGGATCGTCATCAGTTCGGGCGTCCATTGGCAGCCACGCAGCTGATCCAGAAGAAACTTGCCGATATGCAGACCGAGATCACGATGGCCTTGCAAGGCTGCCTGCGCTTGGGGCGTATGAAAGATGAGGGCACGGCGGCGGTTGAGATTACTTCGATCATGAAGCGCAATTCGTGCGGCAAGTCCCTGGATATCGCACGTATGGCGCGGGACATGCTGGGTGGCAACGGTATTTCCGATGAGTTCGGGGTGGCGCGCCACTTGGTCAACCTGGAGGTGGTTAACACCTATGAAGGGACTCATGACGTGCACGCCTTGATTCTCGGGCGCGCGCAAACCGGTCTTCAGGCGTTCTATTAATAGGAGCACGGCATGGGTGCGCTTTCACATCTGCGGGTACTGGACTTATCCAGAGTGCTGGCGGGCCCTTGGTCCGGGCAGATCCTGGCGGACCTTGGGGCTGAGGTGATCAAGGTCGAGCGGCCAGGTAACGGCGATGACACGCGTGCGTGGGGGCCGCCGTTCCTTAAGGACGCGTATGGCGAGAACACCAGTGAAGCGGCGTATTACCTGTCGGCCAACCGTAATAAGGAGTCGGTGACCATCGACTTCACGCGACCAGAGGGTCAGAAGCTGGTGCGTGACTTGGCGGCCAAGTCCGACATCCTGATCGAGAACTTCAAGGTGGGCGGTCTTGCGGCGTATGGGCTGGACTATGAGTCGCTGAAGGAGATCAATCCGGAGTTGATCTATTGCTCGATCACGGGCTTTGGCCAGACGGGGCCTTATGCGACGCGCGCGGGCTATGACTTCATGATCCAGGGCTTGGGCGGTCTTATGAGCCTGACCGGTCGGCCAGAAGGTGATGACGGGGCCGGGCCGGTCAAGGTTGGCGTAGCGCTGACGGACATCCTTACGGGTCTGTACTCGACCGTGGCGATCCTGGCGGCGCTGGCTCACCGGGACCATGACGGTGGCGGGCAGCATATTGATATGGCGCTGCTGGATGTACAGGTAGCGTGCCTGGCTAATCAGGCGATGAATTACCTGACGACGGGTGTGGCGCCAAAGCGCCTCGGTAATGCTCACCCGAATATTGTGCCCTACCAGGATTTCCCTACTGCCGATGGCGACTTCATCCTGACTGTGGGCAATGACGGGCAGTTTCGTAAGTTCGCCGAGGTGGCTGGGCAGCCGCAGTGGGCGGATGATCCGCGCTTTGCGACTAATAAGGTGCGGGTGGCTAACCGTGCGCAATTGATTCCGCTGATTCGCCAAGCCACGGTTTTCAAGACGACGGCTGAGTGGGTGTCGCAGTTGGAGCAAGTGGGTGTGCCTTGCGGGCCCATCAATGACCTGGCGCAGGTGTTTGCCGACCCGCAAGTCAAGGCGCGTGGATTGGCTATGGCGCTGCCTCATGCGTTGGCGGGGATGGTGCCTCAGGTGGCCAGCCCCATACGGCTGTCCAAGACGCCTGTGGAATACCGTAGTGCGCCTCCTCTATTAGGTGAGCACACAGTACAGGTGCTGCAGAGTGTGCTGGGGTTGGGGGCGGCGAACCTGGCGGCATTAAAGGAAGCGGGCGTTATTTGAGCCTGCCCTTCTATATAGTCAGTGTGTAGGCGGTTATAGGTTGTTTTTTAATCAATCCTAACTAATTGATAGAAAAGCAAAATTAAGGGTTGACGGCAGA
>NZ_JACAPL010000036.1:0-314 GCF_013385735.1 Pseudomonas sp. D2002
GATTCATTGAAGAAGACGATAGAAGCAGCTTTAAGCTCCAAGCTGATAGCTCTTAGCTAATCAGTTACGCGCTCGAAATTGGGTCTGTAGCTCAGTTGGTTAGAGCGCACCCCTGATAAGGGTGAGGTCGGCAGTTCGAATCTGCCCAGACCCACCAATTTTGTTATGGGGCCATAGCTCAGCTGGGAGAGCGCCTGCCTTGCACGCAGGAGGTCAACGGTTCGATCCCGTTTGGCTCCACCATTAACTGCTTCTACTGTTAGAGTTTAGAAATGAATATTCTGAAGTGAATATTGATTTCTAGTCTTTGATTA
>NZ_JACAPL010000037.1:0-472 GCF_013385735.1 Pseudomonas sp. D2002
CAGCACCACCATCGCCAAAACTGTCGGCGGTAACTTCGAGAACCTGGTCACCGATCCGAAGGCAGCGGTCACCACGATCACCGACTCGATCGATAACACCACGGTTTCGTTGACTGCCGACAAAGCATCGGTCGTTGAAGGCGGCGACATCACCTACACCGCAACCTTGACCAACAAGGCGCAGACTGACGTAACCGTTACGCTGTCGAACGGCCAGACCATCACTATCAAAGCTGGCGAAACCGTTGGCTCGACTGTGTTCCAGACTCCGGCTAACGACGTCTACAACAACGGTTCGACCGTCAGCACCACCATCGCCAAAACCGAAGGCGGTAACTTCGAGAATCTGGTGACCGATCCGAAGGCGGCTGAAACAGCCATCACTGACTCGATCGATAACACCACCATCACTCTGACCGCTGATAAAGCATCGGTCGTTGAAGGTGGTGAGATCACCTACACCGCGACCTTG
>NZ_JACAPL010000037.1:481-780 GCF_013385735.1 Pseudomonas sp. D2002
GAATGGCCAGACGATCACCATCAAAGCCGGTGAATCCGTGGGCTCCACGGTTTTCCACACCCCGGCCAACGACGTCTACAACAACGGTTCGACCGTCAGCACCACCATCGCCAAGACTGCGGGTGGTAACTTCGAGAACCTGGTTACCGACCCGAAGGCAGCGGTCACCACGATCACCGACTCGATCGATAACACCACCGTTTCTTTGACTGCTGACAAGGCTTCGGTAGTTGAAGGCGGCGATATCACTTACACCGCAACCTTGACCAACAAGGCGCAAACCGACGTCACCGTTACGC
>NZ_JACAPL010000037.1:916-1966 GCF_013385735.1 Pseudomonas sp. D2002
CACCACGGTTTCCCTGACTGCCGACAAAGCATCGGTCGTTGAAGGTGGCGACATCACCTACACCGCGACCTTGACTAACAAGGCGCAAACCGACGTCACCGTAACGCTGAGCAACGGCCAAACCATCACCATCAAAGCCGGCGACTCCGCAGGCTCGACGGTGTTCCACACCCCGGCCAACGACGTCTACAACAACAGTTCCACCGTCAGCACCACCATCGCCAAGACTGCGGGTGGTAACTTCGAGAACCTGGTCACGGATCCAAAAGCAGCCGTCACCACGATCACCGACTCGATCGATAACACCACCGTTTCTCTGACAGCTGATAAAGCATCGGTAGTGGAAGGTGGGGATATCACTTACACCGCAACCTTGACCAACAAGGCGCAAACCGACGTCACCGTCACGCTTTCGAATGGCCAAACCATCACCATCAAAGCCGGTGAATCCGCAGGCTCGACGGTTTTCCACACTCCAGCGAACGACGTCTACAACAACAGCTCAACCGTCAGCACCACGATCGCCAAAACTGTCGGCGGTAATTTCGAGAACTTGGTTACCGATCCGAAAGCAGCCGTCACCACGATCACCGACTCGATCGATAACACCACCGTTTCTCTGACAGCTGATAAAGCATCGGTAGTGGAAGGTGGGGATATCACTTACACCGCAACCTTGACCAACAAGGCGCAAACCGACGTCACCGTCACGCTTTCGAATGGCCAAACCATCACCATCAAAGCCGGTGAATCCGCAGGCTCGACGGTTTTCCACACTCCAGCGAACGACGTCTACAACAACAGTTCCACAGTCAGCACCACCATCGCCAAGACTGCGGGTGGTAACTTCGAGAACCTGGTTACCGATCCGAAAGCGGCGGTCACCACGATCACCGACTCGATCGACAACACCACGGTTTCGTTGACTGCTGACAAGGCTTCGGTCGTTGAAGGTGGTGACATCACTTACACCGCGACCTTGACCAACAAGGCGCAAACCGACGTCACCGTTACGCTCTCGAATGGCCAGACCATCACCATCAAAGCCGG
>NZ_JACAPL010000038.1:0-348 GCF_013385735.1 Pseudomonas sp. D2002
GGCGCCCTGCAAGGTCACGCTCATGTTCGGGCAGTTCACCCGGACCGCGCGGCTGTCGCCCGATAAGGCGCACACGCTGACGCTCTCAGCCACAACGGGCATGACCACGACCACGCCGCCGACCATTTCTACCCCGGCCAACAACAGTAGCGTCCAGACACTGCGACCCACACTCACCGGCAAGGCCGCGCCCAACGGCAGGGTTTGTGTGCACAACGATGCCTACGTCTACTACGGCGATTGCTACGCCAACGCCAACGGCGACTGGAGCTACACCTTTGCCCAAGACCTGGCTCCCGGCAAGGTCACGCTCATGTTCGGGCAGTTCACCCTGACCGCGCGGCTATC
>NZ_JACAPL010000039.1:0-336 GCF_013385735.1 Pseudomonas sp. D2002
GCCGACCTGTTCATTGAAGCTGAACTCAATCAAATGTGGGAGCTGGCTTGCCTGCGATGGCATCAACTGGTTCTGCCTGATACACCGAGGTGCCTGCATCGCAGGCAAGCCAGCTCCCACAGAAAAGCAGAGCACGTAGGACTGACGGTCGAACTCGGTTGAGTTGTGGGAGCGGGCTTGCTCGCGAAGGCGGTGAGTCAGTGACAGATGAATTGACTGACCCACCGCATTCGCGAGCAAGCCCGCTCCCACATTTTGGATCTCAGTACATCAGGTAGATGTGCTTTTGCCCTGCTTTTGCTTCAACCACTCAGGTCGGCTACTAGGCCGCCGTGC
>NZ_JACAPL010000040.1:0-378 GCF_013385735.1 Pseudomonas sp. D2002
GGCGCAAACCGACGTTACCGTGACGTTGAGCAACGGCCAAACCATCACCATTAAAGCCGGTGAAACCGTAGGTTCGACGGTGTTCCAGACGCCAGCGAACGACGTCTACAACAACGGTTCGACCGTCAGCACCACCATCGCCAAAACCGAAGGTGGTAACTTCGAGAACCTGGTCACGGATCCGAAGGCGGCTGAAACTACGATCACCGATTCGATCGATAACACCACGGTTTCCCTGACTGCTGATAAGGCGTCGGTAGTTGAAGGCGGTGAGATTACCTACACCGCGACCTTGACCAACAAGGCGCAAACCGACGTTACCGTTACGCTTTCGAATGGACAGACGATCACCATCAAAGCGGGTGAAACCGTAGGTTC